>JBIOWC010000292.1:0-32801 GCA_044868105.1 Blastocatellia bacterium | reverse complement strand
CTTCTGGTACACCTATTCGCTCGATCTCTTTGGCGGCGAAATCAGTTCCAACTCTGCGGACTTCTTTGCCGCAGGTTTGAAAGGACGATTTCAGGAACAGAAGAAATATACAGACCATATTGCCGCCGAAGGCTACACCCCGATTGACTATCTCGAAAATGGTCTGGTCAAAATCAGAGAAGTGCCGCTTCGCAACGGGTTGAATGAAATTCTACGCGGCGAATATATCAGTGACAGCGAGCGCGGACTGGCGCGTTGGAACAAATTTATCGCTGATGAAGGGATCAGCGCGCGGCTTTATCTGCCGAGCAAACGCTTCCATCGTCACGTCGGCGAATTCGCCGGACACTATTTTGATATCGCAGGCCACCCGATTTCCGAGGCCGAGTTTGAACGTCGCAAAGATGAGTGGCTGCCCACCCTCGAAGACCGCCAGTACGTGCAAAGCCTGATGCACCCGGTGATTGAGCCTGGCAAAATTGCCAATTATATTGCGCCACCCACTAGCGGCATCAACGGCAAACCTTTCGACTTCGAGTATGTCCGATTGTAAAAAGATGGAGAGAAAAAAGAGCGCCCTTTTGAAAACCATTGGTCTGCGCGTCAGAACGCTGCGCCTTAAAGGTGATTTCACCATTCGCGAACTTGCCGAACGCGCCAACCTCTCGCTTCGATTCATCAATCAACTCGAAGCCGGGCAAGGCAATATTTCAATCGCCGGTCTGGCGCGTGTGGCGACGGCGCTCTCTCATTCATTGATTGATCTTATTCCGCCAACCAACGGCGACCACTCTTTACAAGCCCAGGTCTGGCATCTCATCACGCAAAGCAGCGAGGACGATTTACGCGACTTTCAACGGTGGTTTACTGAACGCGCCGGCAATGCCCAACCCAAATTTATTGCGCTCATCGGACTGCGCGGCGCCGGTAAGTCAACGGTGGGCGCGAAACTCGCAAAAAAGCTGAAAATCGAATTTGTAGAACTGGATTCGAGAATCGAAAAATCCGCCGGCATGTCGCTAGGAGAAATTTTTTCTATCCATGGCGAAGCTTACTATCGCCGCTTGGAACTTGAAGCCTTGCAAAAATTATTTAATGAGTCGCCAGGTTGTGTACTGGCGACCGGCGGGTCAATTGTTTCAGAGACGGAAAGCTGGACGCTGGTCAAACGGCTCTGCTTCACCGTGTGGTTGCGCGCCACCCCCAAAGAACATATGACTCGCGTATTAAAACAGGGTGACTTGCGCCCGATGAAAGATAATCCTTCGGCCATGTCTGAACTCAAAGCTTTACTTGCAAGGCGTGAGCATCTGTACGCTGAAGCAAACCTTAAAGTGAGAACTTCAAATAAAACGCCGGCCGAGATTGTTGCCTTGATTGCCAGGGCGTTGAGTAAGAAAAAAGAAGCGCGTTAAGCTACTTCCCTTCCCTGTCACCTAAGCTGAAATCCGCTTCCCAGTAAATCTCGTCGCCGACCGCAATATGCCCGTCGTTTAACACCTCACCGAAGACCCCGCCACCCCAATTCGGCTTCAAAGCTTCGCGCAATCCTTGCATCGCTTCATCCATCTGCTCACAGGGTCGGGTTTCGCCAAATATACGAATCGAACATCCGCCGATGCGCAAGACGCGTCCTCGCGAATTGGCTAAGGAGACTCCCTGTACCATCAAGTTAGCGCGCCTCGCCTCAGGCGATAACTGACCGCACAAATCACTCATCAGGCGTTGCCAAATCTCTTCTTCGATTATTGTCACCTGCCGGCGCCCGCCTTGATTGGCGTTGCCGACAAGGCCACGCCCGGCGATTAACGCGGCCCTTTCGACCGCGTCCATCGGTCCGCGTTTGGCGCGCTTAATCCAGATGGCACGCAGTATTCCTTTATCCATAAAGACCCTCTTTTGAAATTATCAAAATCTGTCTCCTGTTATAACTTTCGTAATCGAAGATGGCAACGGTGCGACCCCGTCGGCCTCAAAAACCTGAAAAGCAAAAAGGGGCTGACGTTTTTGCAGTGCAAACGTCAGCCCCTTTTATCGAGATTATTTCAGTGGCTTATTCCGTATCAACCGATGAGTCATACGAAGCGTAAGACGACGAGTAATCCGTCGAACTGTAATCTGCCGATGCATAATCCGTCGAATAATCGTATCCACTATAAGAAGCATCCGGCACCTCTTCGTACTGGTCATAAGTTCCATTGTGTTCGCCTAAATCGCCATAATAATCGGCCGTATCCTGATGTTGACCGGCCTCTTCGGCGGAGGTTGCCGCCTGTTCAAAATCGCCTTGCGCCGCATAAGTTTCAGCGTCTTGTTGATAACCCTCTGCGATGTCTTGTTGCCAGGCGGCCATATCCATTTGCGTATATTCATGTTGGGCTTCTGCTGAATGGTCTGCGCCACCGCCTTCAATATCGCCCCACTGTGTATAAGTCGCCGCATCGCGCGAGGCATCACGCGCCGCCTCATAATCGCCCGCTTGCGCATACTCCGCCTGCTGCTCTTCTGCATCAGCCGCTTTGTCCTGATAATAATCAGCCATGGTTAAATCATTCGCGTCGCTGCCATGCAACATCGAATCGTCGCCGGCTTGCCAAGCCGCCGCTTCCGCATCTTCACGATACTGCGCCGCCGCTTCATAATCGCCCGCTTCAATCGCTTCATCGGCTTTTGTCTGAGCATCGGTTGCCAAATCAGCATTGGCTTGGGCTTCCGTATCGATTTCTGTCTCACCGTTTTCGACTGTGTCGTTTGTTTCAGCTTCTGCATAGCCCCCGCCAACCACACCTGCGCCGGCATCGAAAGTGGTGAAATCCACCCCATTATCATTCATCGCTGCGGCATCAAATCCGCCAGACGATGCTCCGAGTGCCGAATCAAAATCGGGCTGGGTGTTGAAATCCGACATCGCAGCTTCGAATTCAGTTGAACCCGTCATCGTCTCCGTCTCAGTTATCTCTGATGAAGCAATCGCTCCCGCATCAATGGCCTCAACATCGTCGTTAATCGTTTCGTCATTATCGGTCTCGTCAATATCCAACACGGCTTCTATAAGCTCTTCGACCAGGGTGTCACTGTCGCCTTCTTTGGCTAAAAGCGAATCGGCTGCAATAATTTCAACAACCGTGGTTTCGCCGTTGGTCTCTTCCGCGATGATAATCACTTCATTATTCGTTGACATGGGTTTATATCCTCTCTTTTATCGAATTTTTTAATCAGCGTTTTGCGCCTTCACTTAATAACGCGAGAAAGCTTTTCAAATTGGCTCAAAAATTTTTATTCATCCGACAGTTCATTCTCTTGCTTGATTTCCTGTGCTCTGGGTTGCTCGACCGCCGCAACCTTTTTTCTCAAGGTATTCACCTTGCCACATTGTCGGTTCGGGCATTTGATATTTAATACAGCTTTACCGACGAAAAGTTGACGCGGAATCCGCATCGCGGTTTGGCAATGCGCGCAGTTGAGTTTTATGCTCTCGGCAGCCTTGACGCTCTGCGCCGCATTTGCGCTTCCGGCGGCGTTCAGGTTGGGCTTGGCGGCCTGTTGATTTGCGACAACCTGACCTGCAAGTGGTTGCGCGCTTGGTGGTTGAATATTTTGAACCGGCTTGGCTACGTCTTTCGGCAAAATATTTATTAGCATGGCGCGCCAGTAATTCATCTGCGGCTCATTGGCAAATTGCCGCATAAGGTTCAGGCGGCGCGTAATGTAAGGGGTTGACGACGAAAGCATCTCCGAAAGTTTTGTCATTTCGTCTTCGGTATCCTCTTGTTGTTGGAGCCAGGCTTCGACATTGATTTGGCGATAGAGCATCGAAGATTTCAAGGACCAGGAGAGTAACACACGACGAACAATCTCCTGGTCGCCGACGGCCAATAGGCCCGCGCGGTCAGCCGTAATCTCCGCTTGTCTCGCCCACGCAAGCAACGGAATTTCCAAGGCGCTTTCAACCCATTGCGTTGGATTCATGGCTTTGGAAACCATTGAAAAAATGCCGCCCGCCATCAGTCCACGCCGCGGTCCCTGTTCGCCAACCAGAAACGTGCCAACGGTCTTCCAAAGGGCGTGCCCGGCGCGGCAATGCCCCATTTCACGCGCCAAAATGAACAATAGATCGTCGCCCCGAAAATTGGTGACGATGGCGGTTCCTAAAACGATGAAGGCATTGTCATCGCTGCCAAAGGTCATGGCGTCCCACATACGGTCGCCGGAAACATAGACCTCAGGCATATAAGGCATTGCCAAAATTCGCGCGGCTTTGACGGCTTGATGATAGACCTCAGGCAATTGATTTTCGCCGAGTCGTATGGCATTCAGCGTGGTTTCAATCCAGCGACGACCGACTTTATCTGAGATGGTTTTGGCGACACTTTGCAAGGGAGCGATTGACCGCAACTTGGACATCGCCGCGCCGTCCTGCGCCCACTGAAAGGTTTCGCAACCCAGTTTGTAATTGGGAGCCAGCGGTCGCAACCAGCGACAGGCTGAACAAACCAGGATTTTTTCATTCAGCCGCGCGCCATTGCCCCCGCAGGTTGAACAGAATTGGGGTTGTCCGCCTGGTCTGCCCAATTGCTGCGCCGGGGCATTAAATTGAACTTGCGGAAATGGCGGCGCCGGCGCCGCGCCGTTTGACTGATAATAGCCATTCGCAGAGGGGCGCACGGGAAGGGGTTGCGGAATGCCTGCGGGCATTAAACGCACGCCGCATTTATCACAAAAGATACTGCCGACTAGCGAAGTGATTCCGTGCCCGTTCGGGCAAATCAGTGAAGCGGGGTTACTGACGATAGCGTTCATTTTCTAAATCTCCCTTTGCATTTTTTGCGCCTCTTAGCGGCTCACTTACTAACGCGAGAAGAATTTCAAAATTGGCTCAAAAAATTTTTACCTGAAATTAATAAGAAGCATAGGACGCGAAAAACGAGAGCAGATAGAAGCCTCCGCAGAGCAGCGACAAGGCGGTGCCCACCATTCCGACATAAAATCCGGTCTTGGCAAACCCGTCGCCGGCCGCCGATGCGCGACCTTCGCGGATGGCGTTCATTTCCATTTTGCCGAGTATCATTCCCGGAATACTGGTGAAGAGTCCGCAGAGAAATACGCCGACGATGCTTAAAATCATCGCGGTGATGGCGCGGCCGCTGGCGCCCGGTTTGGGTGGCGGAAAAGCATCATAAAAATACTGCTGTTGCTGGTTATTTTGCTGATTAACTTGCTGCCCATTCATTAAGGGAGCGGCGCAGGCTCGGCAAAATTGCGAACCCATCTGATTTTCTATACCACAACGATTACAATTCATGTTCTTATTCCTCCTGACCGATATCTCAATTCTCAATAGTCGTTTTTATCTCACGCGGCGTTTCGCGCTCACCTGTTAACGCGAGAAGGGGGTTGAAATTGGCTCAACATTTTTTTCGAGTCACTAAAATTGACAGCCCGGAAACGAGCAGATATTCTGCCGAACAACAGTGAGCGGAAATTAAAAAGATTCGGAGGGATTACCCTAATGCCTTCTTCACCGAAAGAGGTCACTCAACTTCTGGCGGATTGGCGTGGTGGTAGCCATCAGGCTTTAGAAGAATTGATGCCTCTGGTTTATCAAGAGCTTCATCGGCTGGCCGACCATTATTTGCGACGCGAGCGCGTCGGGCATACCTTGCAAGCGACCGCGCTCATCAATGAAGCCTATTTGCGAATCATCAATCAAGAGGCGGTCAACTGGCAGAACCGGGCGCATTTTTTCGGCGTGGCGGCGCAAATGATGCGGCGCATTCTGGTTGACCATGCCCGCAGTCATCTCTACGCCAAACGCGGCGGCGGCGCCCAGAAACTAACCATCAATGAAGCCTTGGATGTCCCGCAACAAGAGCGCGATTTGGATTTAGTCGCGCTCGATGATGCCCTGCAACGACTCGAACAGATTGACCCGCAACAGAGCAAAATCATCGAGCTGCGTTTTTTCGGCGGGCTGACGATTGAAGAGACCGCAGAGGTTTTAGGCATCTCGCCGGCAACCATCAAACGTGAATGGAATTGGGCAAAAGCCTGGCTCTATCGTGAATTGAAAAATGAGTAAAGACAGCGCCCCACCTCAAACCCTCGAATACGGAGCTCATCGTTATCATCGCGTGAAAGAGTTATTTCAAGCGGCGCTCGAAAAGCCTGCCGGTGAGCGCCAGGCTTTTTTAGTCGCCGCTTGTGAAGGCGATTTGTCCTTAATAAAAGAGGTCGAAGAGCTCATGGCGATGAGCGAAGAGGCGGAAGATTTTATTGAAGAACCGGCTTTTCATCTTGCAGACCAGCTCAACCCGAAACCGCTCAACGCGGCCCTTGAAGGCCGGCGCCTCGGCAATTATCAAATCATTCGTGAAATCGGTCATGGCGGCATGGGGGCGGTTTTCCTGGCGGTGCGCGCCGATGATGAATACAAAAAACGTGTCGCCATCAAAGTCATTCGAGCGGGCAGTGAAAATCAGTCTATTCGCCGACGCTTTTTGAGTGAACGGCAAATCCTCGCCAGTCTTAACCATCCGAATATCGCTAGGCTACTTGACGGCGGCACCACCGAAGAAGGAGTGCCTTATCTGGTCATGGATTACATCGAGGGCCTGGCGATTGATGAATATTGCGACCGCAACAAACTGTCGACGGTTGAGCGCTTGAAATTATTTCAAGCCGTCTGCTCCGCAGTTCATTATGCTCATCAAAATTTAGTCATTCATCGGGATTTGAAACCGGGCAACATTTTAGTCAGCGCCGATGGCACACCGCATCTCCTCGATTTCGGCATTGCCAAAATTCTCAACCCCAATTTGTCCGGCCTCACGCTGGATTTAACTGTCGGCGCGATGGGTCCGATGACCCCCGAATACGCCAGCCCTGAACAGGTGCGCGGCGAGACGCTCACCACCGCCAGCGATATTTATTCGCTCGGGGTGGTGCTCTACGAATTGTTGACCGGCCATCGCCCTTATCAATTTCAAAGCCGCGTGCCGCAGATCATTGCTCAAATCATCTGCGAACAAGAGCCGGAAAAACCGAGCACTGTCATCAATCGGTGGCAAACCAACCCTTATGGCACAGCGGACGAAACCCTACTGTCACCGGAAATTGTCAGTCGCACACGCGAAGGTCAACCGGAAAAATTGCGGCGCAAATTGCGCGGCGATTTGGACAACATTATTTTGATGGCTATGCGTAAAGAGTCGCCCAGACGTTACGCTTCGGTTGAACAATTTTCCGAAGATATTCGCCGTCATCTCGAAGGGCTGCCGGTCATTGCCCGCCAGCCGACATTCACTTATCAAGCCGCAAAATTTATCAAGCGCAACAAAGTCGGCGTGGCGGCGGCAACCCTGGTTTTATTGGCAATTATCGCGGGAGTCTTTGCAACCTTGTGGCAAGCGCGCCTTGCTCATCTGCAAAAAATCAAAGCCGAGCAGCGATTTAATGACGTCCGTCAACTGGCCAATTCTTTCATGTTTGAAATTCACGACCAGATTCAAAATCTGCCGGGGTCAACGCCGGCGAGAAAGCTTTTGGTCAGCAAGGCCTTAAATTATCTCGACAGTCTGTCGAAAGAAGCGCTTGACGACACCTCGTTACAACGAGAACTGGCGACGGCTTATCATAAAATCGGCGATATTCAGGGCAACCCTTTCGTAGCCAATCTCGGTGATGCGGACGGCGCCCTCGCAAGCTATCAAAAATCATTGGCCATCAGAGAACCGCTATTTGCTCAAGCGCCCGCCAATGTTGAACTCGGTGTCGAACTGGCGACCATCTATCACCGGGTCGGCGATATGCGATTGATGAATCATGATTTGAATGGCGCGCGCGAAAATTTTCAAAAGGCCCTGGAACTCTGCGAAAAACTCGACCGCACAGCGCCTGAGCGCTTTGAAATTCGCGAACTCATCTCTTCCAGCTATGAACAGATTGGCCTGTGCATCGCGCAAAGCGGCAATATCGCTGATGGTTTGGCGAATATGCGAAAAGCCCTGGCGATTAACCAGCAATTACTCGCAAAAGCACCCGATAACTGGATGGCGCGGCGGCGTGTGGCCATCACCCACAGGCTGATGACCACCTGGCTGTTTGATAGCGGCGATAAAACCGGCGCGCTGGAAAGTTCAAAGAAAAGCGTTGAGATCCTGGAAGAACTCGCCCGTAGCGAGCCGACCAACGCCAGAGCCAAACGCGAGTTGGGCGTGGCGCTCAATGGCATGGGCGATATGTACTGGTACACGGACAATCTGCCCCAGGCGTTGGCGTTTTACCGGGAAGCGGCAACCTTGCGTGAAGCGTTGGCCGCCGCTGACCCGTTGAATGTGCAATTTCAAAGAGATCGCGCGACCACTTACGGCAGCCTCGGCTATACCCTGGTGCAGACCGGCAAAAGCGACGAAGGGTTGGCCTATTATCGAAAATCGGTTGCGGTCTTTGACCGGCTTTTAGAGGGCAATCCGACGCATGGCAATACGTTACGCGATGCGGCGATTGCTTACAAATATTTTGCCGATGTCTATCAGTACCTCGCCGAACAAAAAGCGATTTCAACCAGTAAACGCCTTGACTATTATCAACAGGCGGGCCTGGCATTGGAGCGTAGTCGCGGTTTTTATCTGAAGATGCGCGAGCTTGGAAACCTCAACCCGGTGGATGAAAGCGCTATTGATAAATTGCAGCAAGGTCTCACGGAAAATAATCAGGCGATTGAAAAATTAAAAAGCCAATAAAACCTGTTCAAAATTGGCTTTTTTATCAAATGAGCCATTTTTCCGGTCGTTTTTACAACTTTTCACATCTTTTAACAGCGTTTTGATGACTCTTGAAGGCGGATTTCGTATGCTGTCAACGTGCGAGTGGCTCAAAAGGACGTAATAAAAATCGGCTGGGTTTCGGTTCAATTGAGCCACGCAAAATTCTCTTCCTGATAAAAATTCTTCTCAAACAGATTTTCTCTTGATCCCTTTATTTTTAACCTTGCTGTTGCGTCTGATGTTTTTGTAAACGAGGCCTCCCTTCATCACAAAAACAACGCGCCGGACAGCCGTAATATCTTTTAGTGGATTGCCATCAAGCGCAATAAGGTCGGCCGCAAATCCGGGCGCAATCGTGCCAATCTGCCCGCCCAGTCCAAGCGCCTCGGCCCCTAATGAATTAGCCGAAACCATTGCTGCCAGGGGGCTGACGCCGCCATCACGCACGCGGTCAATGAACTCTTCGGCATTGCGGCCGTGCGCCCCGGCCACTGCATCCGTACCGAAAACTATTTTGAGTCCCGCAGTCTTCGCGGCGCGCTGCATCAACTCATGGTTTAAGGGCAATATCTTCTCCATGGGCGCAAATTCTTCGGGGGTCTTGGGGTAGAAAGGCGTACCGGCGTATTTTTCTCTGTTCTGTAGATAGGTTTCCAGCAAGAGTCCGGCTTGAGGGTCGAAATAGGTGCCCTTTTCCGCCATCAATTTCAAATCCTCGTCCGTCGCCCCCAATCCATGCTCAATCTGCGTGCATCCGGCAAGGGTTGCGGCACGAACCGCTTCTCTATAGGCGTGGACAAGCGTGCGCAAGCCTTGTTTTTTCGCTTCCTCGCAAGCGGCATTTAATTGCTCCTGCGATAGGGTCATCGGGCCGCTCAGCATCCCACCCGCGGCATAGATTTTAATCAAATTCGCGCCGGCCTCTTTTTGCTTGCGCACGAAGGCGCGGATTTCGTCAGGCGTGCCGGTCGCTTCGCCGCGCCCCATCAGTCCTTCGACGGCCGTCAGTAGGCGCGGGCCCGGCACTGCGCCTCGCGCAATGGCCTCACGCAAAGGAATGTCGAGCGGCGAACCGACGCTTTGCACAGTCGTAAAACCGGCCATAAGCGTCGCCCAGGCATTGCCCGCCGATGCATAGGCGGCTTCCTGTGTGGTCTCTCCGGCGCCGGCATTTTTCCCGTCTTTACCGAAACTCCAGGTGATGTGTACATGCGCGTCAATCCACCCAGGCAACACGGTTAGTCTTCGCAGGTCGTAGTCCACCGGCGCTGCCCTGGGGTCAATGGCAATAATCTTTGCCCCTTCGATGACAATCCGCGTGTTGCGCAAGACGCCCCCCTTACCATCAAGCAACAAACTTGCGGCAATGACAATGCGTCGGTTTGGCTCAGGGGTTGGTGAAGCAGGCTGTTGGGCGTTGGTGATACTACTGAACAAACTCAGGCTGACAAGGCAGCAAAAGATCTTTGCGAATCGCATGACGGACACCTCCCTTGTTCATTAGCGTAAGATGCTTCTCTTAACACATAGTCCGAAACGCGTCTACAGGCGGTGGGCCGATTTGATGATTTTGTTGTCAGTTGATGGGTTATTCAGGTTTCGATAACCGATAAATTTAACTTCGGATTGAGCGGAAAATAAAGCTGGATACCGTTGGGTCTATCCGTTCTCCTCCGCCCAATCCGAAGTTAAATTTTAAGTTTTGTTTAGCGAATTTTTATTTGTCGGGCAAATCCACGAGGGTTTGGTCGCTAAGCAAATGACCGGCATTTTCCACGGTTGCTTCAACCCATGAATTTATAACCGACACGATGCACGGTAACGATGAAGTTGGGATTGCCGGGGTCGTCTTCGATTTTTTGCCGCAATTTGGCAATGTGTGTATCAACGGTTCGCGTCAGAGGAAAGCTTTCATAGCCCCAGACGGAATCGAGCAATTGATCGCGGGTTAAAACTTCGCCGCGATGTTCAATAAAATATTTCAAGATATTAAATTCACGATGCGAGAGTTCGAGTCCGGTTTTACCTTTCAGGGCTTCGCATTTTTTGAAATCCAGAAAGACATCGCCAAATTCATAAATATCTATGCTGGCTGATGATTTTGTGGCGCGCCGCAAAATCGCTTCAACCCGCGCCATCAATTCCATAAAGCTGAACGGCTTGGTCACATAATCATCCGCGCCGAGCTTCAGTCCCAAAACCTTGTCGATCTCCTGTCCGCGCGCGGTGAGCAAAATAATCGGCACTTGATTGCCGTCGTTTCTCAGTTGTTTGCAGACATCCAGGCCGCTCATCTTCGGCAACATCACATCTAAAATAACAATATCCCAATTATCTTCCGTAGCGGCGCTCAGCCCTGCGGCGCCGTCCTTGGCTACCGAAACCTGATAGCCTTCATAATCGAACCCATCTCTGAGCGCCACGGCCATCGCCGGGTCATCTTCAACAACTAAAACCTTGGTCATCATCATACATCCTCTGTTAATTAACTGGTCGCTAAATCCATCAGTGCGCCGCTTTCTTTATCTTGCTTCTTAAAACTTGAATTTGATTCCGCCGGTATATGAATGGTAAAGGTGCTGCCCGAACCCGTGCGGCTGTGCACCGTCACCAGTCCGTTGTGGGCTTCAACGATATGTTTGACTATTGACAGCCCAAGCCCGCTTCCCTTCACGTCATGCACCAGGCCGGTGCTCACCCGATAAAATTTATCGAATATTTTATCGCGTTCGTCTCGCGGAATGCCGATGCCATAATCGGTCACCGAAATCGTAATGTAGTCATCCTTTTCATCAACCGAGACACTAATCTTTTTCTCTTCGCCGGAATATTTCACGGCGTTATCGAGCAGATTAATGAAGGCCTGGGCAATTGCGTCCTGGTCAATGATGGCGGTCGGCAAAGGGGTCGGCGGCGATTCGAATTCAACTTCAAACCCGTTTTGTTGCAGACGCACCTCGAAGGCTTTCAAGGTGTCGCTGATGACTTCAACGACATCGCCTTCGACGAATTGGTAGGTCTTGCGACCTGATTCGATTTTTGAAAAATCGAGAATGTTATCAATCAAGCGGGTCAGCCGGCGGCTTTCGGTTTCAATATATTCGCCATACTCGCGAATCTTTTTATCGTCCTTGAAACGCCCCATCTTCAAAAACTCGCCAAACACGCGAATCGAAGAGAGCGGCGTTCGCAGTTCGTGCGAGACGTTCGAGACGAAGTCGGCCTTCATCTGCGACAGGCGCATCTCGCGCGAGGCGGTTCTGAACGTCAAGCCCACCACCATAATGAGCAGCGCGGTCATTAAAATTGCCAGCGACAGGTTTAGATAAAACGAGCGTTGCGCAAGTTTTTTATCCATTGCCTGCCACGAAACAATGCCGAGCATAAACCGGCGAAAGACAAACTCAAATCCGGTCGTGTGATTTTGGTCTTCTTTGCCTTCATAAGGCTGCGTTGACATGACCAGTTCGCCATCATATTCGCGCACCGTCACAATGGTATTGCGATAGGAATCGGGAAAAATCTTGGGCAAATACTGATTGACGGTCTGCGGCACTACTTCATTTAAAAAATAATCGCGATTCAAAAGCATGCCGGCAACCGCGACAATCGCTTCGTTGTCGGTAATCGGTTTGAGAATCAACGGGTGATTCTTATCGCGCTCCAGGCCCTGTGGTCGCGGGTCAACATTGACCTGTGAACGAATGTAGAGCAGAAAGGGGGCGAAAGCGACTTGAATGGCTTTCCATTCATTGGTTCCGTCCCGGAACTCCATGGCATTCTTTTCGGGGTTATAAAATAGCGTTACCGCTTCGCCCTGGCCGCCTTGTCGGGGATTTTTGGCGGCAAAGGCGAGAAAGAATTTTCTCGCCCCCGGGAACTCTTTTTTACCGAAGTGTTCGGCCACTCCCTGCATCGCTTGCAGCAGCTTATTTTTATCGCCATCGGTTTGCACAATGCCTTTGACGCGATTCGGGATGGCGTAATTGGGAATCGCCAGCAGGTCTTCGGCTTTATAGTAGTATTGTTCCGAAATATCTTCGGTGACGGCGGTCAAATATTTTTTAAAGAGTTCGTTTTGATAGGCCGGCATGGTCGCTTGCAGTTTAGAAAGCGATTGATATTGCATGACGAGAAGCGCCAGCAAGGGGACGAGTGCGGCAATCAAGCCGATGACGATAATGTGTTGGTGAAAAAATTTCTTCACTTTTTCGACAAAAAGCCTATCCACAAAATCCTCCCCGTTACTCCTCCAAAACTATACAACAACTTAACGCCCGACTTGGGTAAAGGCCCAAGTTTTTTACAACTCTTTGACAAATTTAACCTATTTTGACAACGATTCATAAAGCTTAAAGTATAATTTATTCTTTTACGCCAGTAGCAAATATCAGGTCAGCACCGACAGCTCATACTGACAAAATAATTCCTGGTTAAACAAAATTGCCATCTTGTCGTAAACTTTTTGTGTTAACCACTCAATAAATTTTGGAGGAGTCTTTCCGATGTTTTTAAAATCTTTGTGCAAAGCTGCGCTTGTAGCCATCTTCTTGCTCTTGCCGATTGCTGCAACCGCGCAAACCAAGCTTTTGCGATTCCCGGATATTCAAGGCGATAAGATCGTGTTCACTTATGCCGGCGATTTGTGGACCGCACCGTCCACTGGCGGAACCGCGACGCGACTAACGGCTCATCCGGGCGTTGAAGTATTTGCCAAGTTTTCGCCCGACGGCAAGTGGATTGCCTTCACCGGGCAATATGACGGGGACGAGCAGGTCTATATCGTACCGGCAACCGGCGGCGTACCCAAGCAATTGACCTTTTATCCCGCCAAGGGTCCCTTTGCGCCGCGTTGGGGTTATGACAACCAGGTTTACGGTTGGACGAATGATGGCAAAGCGGTGGTCTTTCGCTCACAACGCGATTCCTGGACCTTGCCGCAGAGTAAACTCTATACCGTGTCTATTGACGGCGGCGCGGCTGAACCGCTGCCCATGCCGGAAGCCGGTTCAGGTGATTATTCACCCGATGGCGCAAAAGTCGTCTATAGCCCGCGCACCCGGGATTTTCGCTCAGAAAAACGTTACGGCGGCGGACAGGCGAATACCCTCTTTATCTTCGATTTAAAAACCTACGACGCCAAGAAAATTTCCGAAGGCCCGCGCGCCAGCCGCGACCCGATGTGGATAGGCGGCGCGGTCTATTTCAATTCCGATAAAGACGGGCATTTTAATCTCTATGCTTATGACGTGGCGAGCGCCAAAACGACACAACAAACCTTCAACAAAGATTGGGATGTTCGCTGGCCCTCGTCCGACGATGAAGGTCGCATTGTTTACGAATTGAACGGCGAGTTGCAGGTCTTCGATACCAGGGCCAAAAAAGCGTCGCCGATCTCCATCACCGTCCCTGACGATGGGCTCTATCGCAGACCGAGCCGCATCAATGTGGCTGGCTTTATCGAAAATGTTGAACTCAGCCCCAAAGGCGAGCGCGTCTTGTTCTGCGCGCGCGGCGACATTTTCACCGCGCCGGTTGAAAAGGGACCGACACGCAATCTGACCGCTTCATCCAACGCCCACGACAAATCCCCGCGCTGGTCGCCCGATGGCTCGCGCATCGCTTTTATTTCCGACAAAACCGGCGAAGAGGAAATCTATGTCATCGCGCAAGACGGGTCAGCACCTGCTGAACAGTTGACCACCGGTGGCAAAGCCATGCGTTATGCGCCCGAGTGGTCGGCCGATAATAAGCGGCTGGCGTTCAGCGATAAAGACGGCAAAGTCTATATTCTCAATATTGCCGACAAAAAGCTCACCGAGATTGCCGATTCCGCGCGCGGAATCGTTGGCGATTATGTCTGGTCGCCCAAAGGAAATTTTCTCGCCTTCAGCATGAATAATTCCAATGGCTTTTCGTCCATCTATATCTGGGATGGCAATAACAACAAAATAAATAAAGTCACTGACAGTCTGTTTAATGCCTTCAATCCGGCTTGGGACCCGCAAGGAAATTATCTTTACTTCCTGAGCACCCGCGATTATGTGCCGCAGATTTCGTCAATCGAATTCAACTATGCGACCAATCGCACCACCAGCATTCACGCGCTGACGCTGCGCAAAGATGTGAAACACCCCTTCCCTTCCGAAAGTGATGAAGTAACGGTTGCCAAAGAAGAGGGCGACAAACCAAAAGAAGCAGCCAAACCGCCTGCGGATTTGACCATTGATTTCGATGGCCTCAATGCACGCGTCGCGCGCGTGCCGCTGCAAGCCGATAACTATGCCGGGCTGTCGGCAAAAGCCGGCCATTTGCTCTACTTTGTTACCCCCGCACCCTATTATGGCCGCGCCCCGGAGCGCCCCGCATCGCTGAGAATCTACGCCACCAAAGAACGCAAAGAGACCACTTTAGTCGAAGGCACAAATACCTATGTGCTGTCGGGCGACGGCTCGAAGCTGTTAGTGGCGCAGGGCAATCAGTTCTCTATGTACGATGCCAACCCGCAAGGTGAACGCAGCAAAAAACCGGTGTCAACCGCTGGCTTGATGGCCGATGTTAATCCGACTGAAGAGTGGAATCAAATCTTCAATGAAGTGTGGCGACGTTATCGCGATTGGTTCTACGTTCCCAATATGCATGGATTTGATTGGGAAAAGATTCGCGAGCAATATCGCGCCTGGCTTCCCTATGTTGGGCATCGTTCGGATTTGAACTACGTCATACACGAAATGATTGCCGAACTCACCATCCAACACGCTTATATTGATGGTGGTGATTATCAGCTGCCGCCGAGACCGCGCGTGGCGCTCCCGGGCGCGCGTTTTGAATTAGACAAAGCCGCGGGCCGCTACAAAGTCGCAAAAATATTTGAAGGGCAGAACGAAGAAGACATTTATCGTTCCCCGTTGACGGAAGTCGGCGTGGACGTAAAAGTCGGCGATTATGTTCTGGCCATCAACGGCGAAGAGTTGAAGGCCAACGATGACCCCTATCGCCTGCTCAAAAACAAAGCCGATAACCTGGTGCAACTCACCGTCAACAGCAAACCTTCGATGGACGGCGCGCGAACGGTTTCCTACAAACCGGTGACTGACGAAACCAATTTAATTTATCTCGGTTGGATTAGTGAAAATCGCCGCAAGGTCAGCGACCTGACCGCCGGTCGCGTCGGTTATCTGCATGTTCCGGATATGGGCGCCAATGGCATACGCGAATTTATCAAGTGGTACTATCCGCAACTCGACAAAGAAGGACTGATTGTTGACGTGCGCGCCAATGGCGGCGGCAATGTGTCGCGGATGTTGATTGAGCGTTTGCGACGTAAACCTTTAGCGCTCGGTTATTCGAGAACAGTTGATGAGGCGAATGTCTACCCGGATGGCACATTCATTGGACCGATGGCCGCATTGCTGAATGAAAATTCGGCTTCCGACGGCGACATCTTCCCGGCGATGTTCCGCGAAGCAGGGCTTGGACCGCTCATCGGCAAACGCTCGTGGGGCGGCGTCGTCGGCATCACCAGTCGCGGAGCCTTGATTGACGGCGGGGTCGTTAATGTCCCCGAATTCGGATTCGCCAATACCAAAGGCGAATGGATTATCGAAGGTTACGGCGTTGACCCCGATTTCGAAGTGGATAACGACCCGAAAGAATTAATTAAGGGACACGACCAACAACTCGAACGCGCGGTTGCTGAAGTCATGAAGAAACTCGTTAGACCTGTGAAATTGCCACCGAAACCGGCGGGACCGATTAAAACACCGAATGCTGTGGCTCCGTCTTCCGTCAAACCGAAGTAATAGCCGCCAAGTCAGTACCGCCTGCGGTAGCCGGGCGGGTTCGCTACCACAGGCGGTACTGACAAGGCTTTGTCTCACAAAACTCAGCCGTGTCGCCAGGGGACGATTATTCAGCTTTCAATCCCGTTATTTTTCGCACATCAAAATTACGTTATGAAAAAACTCTTTGCCCTATCGCTTATTTTTCTCTTCGTCATTGCCCTCACAACTTCATCTTTTTCGCAATCGTTCAATCAAGCTGCCGCAAATAAATCTGACGTAGAACTCACTGAACTTAAAGAGAAGATTCAAACAAAGTTGAATGAACTTCGCGCTAACGCCGATTTTCCGGGTGTCACCGTCGGGTTCGTATTAGCCGATGGACGGTCAGGCGCCGTCTCCGTTGGCTATTCTGATGTGGAAAACCAATCGCTGATGAAACCCGGTGACCGCATGCTTGCCGGAAGCATCGGCAAAACATATGTTGCCGCAGCCATGTTGCAACTGGTTCAGGAAAAACGCGTCAACCTCGATGACAAAATCGAAAAGTGGCTGGGTCGCGAAAGCTGGTTTGCCCGCCTTCCCAACGCCAAAGATTTGACCCTCAGAATGCTGATGACCCATTCAAGCGGCATTCCCGAACATGTTCTCAACAAAGACCTGATTGCCAGGCTCAAACAAGAGCCCGAAAAAGTCTGGAAGCCCGAGGAGTTGCTCGCTTACATCCTTGACGTCAAACCGCTCTTTGCTGCCGGACAAGGTTTTTCTTATGCCGATACCAACTACATTCTTGTCGGCATGATTTTCGAGCGCATCACCAAAAAGACGGTATACGGGGAAGTCGAACGCCGCATCCTTAAGCCGTTGAAACTCGAACGCACAATTCCATCCGACAAAATGCGACTTCCTGAAGTCATCACCGGTTACACCCAGGCCAACAATCCGTTCGGCATTAACGGCCGAATGATTATTGAGGGCAAGTTTGTTTTTAATCCGCAATTTGAATGGACGGGCGGCGGTTTCGCTTCAACGGCTGAAGATTTGGCGCGTTGGGCGAAAGCCTTGTATGAAGCAAAAGTTTTCGGCAAAGCAGAACTCGCTCAGATGCTCAACGGGGTAAATGCCACAGGTCGCGGCGGCGGCACGGATAGTAAATACGGTTTAGCTGTGCAAATTCGCCCGACCAATTGGGGAACCAGTTACGGTCACGAAGGCTGGTATCCCGGCTACCTGTCGGCAATGGAATATTTTCCTGAACGCAAGGTCGCCATTGCTGTGCAATTCAATACCGACATCGGACAGAAATTAAAGCGCGGCCCGCGCGGCTATCTGTTCGACGTGGCAAAAATTTTATTCGGCGATCAAGCCCGTTAAAACCGAACGACGGAGTATATTGAGTGCGCGCCAGGAAATCAGCGAATTCTAGGTAACCGCCATCATCTGCACTTTCCGTTGCATCCGAAGTTAAATTTTTTCTTTGGTATTATAAAAGCGCTGAGACTTAGTTTATTGCGTATGTTGCGTGGTCCGGTTTCGGCTTTTGTGAAGGCTCACTTCCCTACCCAGGCTAACCCGTCTGGACCTTTGCCGGGTTCGATTCTCGTAATCACGCCGTAATCTTCCAGGTTAATCACGGCAACGCGATTGGCTTGCATGGTGGCAACAAAAGCGCGCTTGCCATCGGGCGTGATTAAAATTCCCACAGGCGTTTCGCCAACTTCAATGCGTTTAATCTCTTTGCGCGTCGTCGCATCCAACACACAGAGAATTCCGGTTTGCGGGTCAGAGACTAAAACGCGTTTGCCATCGGGGGTAAATTTCACACGAATCGGTTGTTGCGCGACCTTAAATGTCTCTTTAACTTTGTTGGTCGCCGTATCAATGACTGAAATATTGCCATCGGCATTTTGCCCGACCCATAATTCTTTGCCATCGGGCGACAGGTCAATCGCTTCGGGCTGTTTGCCAACGCTGATGTGGGTGATTTTTGAGGGCGCCGGCGGAGCCGCTTGAAATTCCATCGCCGTCACCGAATCCGAGGCGATGTTGGTGGTATAAATCCGTTTCTGGTCTTTCGAAATGACCAGCATATGCGTAGCGTTTTGCCCGGTACCCATTAGCCAATCAATCTTATCGGTCGCCGCGTCGTAGCGCGCAATCAGGCGATTGACCTCGCAAGTGAAATAGACTTTGCCATCTCTTTCCATAATGCCATGCGGACGACGAAGCGCGCCGAGGTCCACGCGGCGAATCTCTTTGCGTGCCGTAAGGTCAATCACCGATAAGGAACTGCCGAGAATTTGTTGTGTGCCATAGTTGGCAACAAAGGCGAGCTTGCCATCGGCTGAAGCGATGACTTCGTGAGGCCCTTCGCCGGTCGGAATTTTGGTCAGCACTTTGTAATCCTGCGGGTCAACTATTGCCAGGGTGTTTTCAGCTTTATTCAAGACCAGTAAAAAGGATGATGATTTTTCCTGTGCCGGTGCGAGGGTTGCGGTGAGCGCAAGGCCGCCGAGCAGCAGGCGCAACAGGAGGTTTTGTGACCCAGATTTTTTGCCAAAGATGTTGAGGCGCGAGCCTTGATTCATGGGGATTGTTCCTTTCCTTTGTCCGACCGGCCGGATGCCTGGTCTGTCGTTTTACTCTTTATAATTTTGAATTGCTTCCATCGCCGGGTCTCGATTGGCTTTGAATAATTCAAAAGAGGGTGGCGCGTAAATTTGCGGCGCAATCCAGGTTCGATAATCCATCGCCACCGATTTCTGCCAGTACAAATCCGAAATGCTGCCGAATATTTTGCTGTATGGCAATTCAAATCCGATAGTCTCGCCAACAAAATTGGGAGCCGAACCGGTCGGTTCACCAACAAAAATCGCATTGGTTTGCTGTTCGATTTCGGTGGCTCCATTCATTGCCGCCGAAAAGGTGTTGCGCCCGACAATAACAAAGAGCTTGCCGCGTTGATTGATTTTCTCGTTACGAATCAAACCCTGAACCAGCGGACGATTCAAAAAATTATTGCCGCCACTGTTCCAACGCATATCAATCACCATTCTTTCAACCGGGTTTTCATTGATGAACTTAAATAGCTGGTCGCAAAACGCTGTGAGCGGTTCGTCGGGTTTATTGCTGACCTGATTATATTGAAAGAAGATGGTTTTGCTGTCGGGCAAATATTCAAACCAGTATGGGGTTCGGCGATTTTTCAAATAGAGCGGTTCCGGGTTGGCGGCCTCTTTGCGCGCCGTCACCCAGGTCGGCAATGGTTGACCGGCGCTCGCCGGCAAAGTAAGGGTTCGCGTGTTGCCGCTGGCGTCGCGCACCGTGAGACTAACTTTATCGGTGTCGGGAATGATGCCGAGACCGTTGAGTAAAATCAGATTGCGCATAAAATTTGGCGCAATGAATTTAATCCACATCGTGTTGTCGCGACTGATCAGCGGGTCGAGTAATTCGATAACTTTATCAACCGAGCTGTCGCCGATTTTTAAAACCTGCGCGCCGGCTAAATCAGCCTGTTCGGGAGCCGCAGCGGTAATGAATAACCCTTCATTGAAAAGGTAAAACTGCACCGGCAATTGTTTCTGAAATTGTGGCGCGTTGCGCACCGTGGTATGTCCGTCACCCGGCATCCTGGTTATTTTGAATAGCGCAACAATGATTTGCGCATCGCTTAATTTAGGCACCTCATCTGAGAGTTTTTTGACAAAGCCATCAAACTCTTTTTCAGATACTTTTTTAAATGGGTCGTAATGAAGGCGTTTGATTTCCCGCGCTAAAAATTGAATGTCAGAGCGCCAGCCTTCAACGCGCGTCATCTTGCTGGTATCAACGAGTCCAACCAGTTCTCGATATTTCGGGTCTGTGCGCAGCGATTCAAGGTCGCTGTCGGTTTGCGCATGCTTTAAATCACGAAAGCCTAAATTTAGCGCTCTTTCGAGCCACTGCAAGGCTTTCTCTTTTTCGCCAAGCAAGGCATAACAACAGGCGATATTGTAGGTCCCATCCCAAGGGTAACTCGCGCCCAGTTCATTCCATTTCTCAAAGGCCGCGATGGCTTTGCGATATTCTTTGGCTTCAAAAAGCGTATTCGCATATCTAATCCAGTTGCGCCCCAGATGCGGATTCATCTGCACGACACGCTCCCAGAGCGCAATCGCCGCGGCCCACTCTTTGGCAGCGGTTTTTGCCTGGGCTTCGCCGACGAGTTGTTCATAGGTGGTTTTTTGAGGCGTTTGTGCAGAGGTTTTGCAGTTTATCGTGGCCATTAAACAGACGAAAACTAGAGATAAACTGCTGGCCAGGGGAATTATTTTTTTCATTTTGAATGACCCTTCAAATTTAAAATGTGCCGGGTGAGCTTTATCTAAATCTGTTTGAGTGCTCAGCGAGTTTCGCTTTCAACATGTTTCCTATTTTAAGACTGGCAATTATTTTAAGCTCAAGGTGAATCGCCTGAATCGTTATTGGGATTTTTGCCGGTGTCAGGCAGTCGTTGTCAAACGCAGGCCTGCAGCCTAATAAATCAACCTTTAACTTCGGATGGGACGGAATGAGCGGATGAAGCGGATAAGGTCATATCCGTTCGTTCCGCCCCATCCGAAGTTAAATTTCCAGCCCTAGCCTGTGGCAGTTTTGGTTTTCGGGCAAAAACTGAATGACGCAATCAGCTATTTCATTTCTCCGTGCGTTTTTTGATCGGTTGAACAAGAGTGTGGTGCGGCTGCGCTTCTGAATCGCGTCTCGTGGTTGTAATCGAAATCGCCTTGATTCGAGTTGGTACCTTTTGCCGAGACTTGATTGCCATATTTATCTTCAAAGCGAAGAAATTCGGTTTTGCCTTTGATGGCTTCGTGAATCATCCAGGTCGTATTATTGACCACGACGACCGGTTGGCTTTTATCCAATCCCATAATGTAATTGGTTTTGAAACTGCCATACCCGCCTAAATCCACCATCGCCTGTCGCGCGTCATATTGCTGTTTGATATTGACGTAACGGATTCCGAGCAAGCTGCTGCTGCCCATCTTGTCGCCGGAGATGCGCAGCATCTTGCGCGCGATGGCTTCGAGCGCCGGACGTTGTTCGGGAGTGGCGCGCTCATCCAGATAGACGGAGTTACCCTTTTCAGCATCTATGGCGCCAATGCGCAAGCCATCAAGCTTGATGCCGTTAAAATTTCCTTCTTTGATTTCGTATGAATAAACGGCATAGCAATAGTGATGTGGCGACGGACCTTCACCAAAGTTACAGGTGCAAGGGACATCACAAGTGCAGGCTTCACTCAAGGTGCCTTTGATGCGCCATTCATCTTTTGCCGCAACCTTGCGCGCAATTCCCAAGGCGACAATGAGGCTCAGACACAGGAAAGCAAACACAAAAATTCGCTTTAGCATTTCATACTCCTTTGCGCACGGCGGCGCAGCATCAAACCGACCTGTAGTAAAACGATGATCAAGGAAAAGCCCAGGCTTTCGCCGGTTCATCAGGCTTTTTTGGTGAAGACTCTTTTGGTGACGACTTCGCCTTGTGGTCCGTTAAAGGTTAAAAGGATGGTCAAAGATTTCCCATCGGCGGCCAGCGTCCATTTGCGATTCATTTTTCCGGTCACCTGTTTTTCCATCGCTTCAAAAGTCGCTTCTTCATTCACCTCAAACCCGTTGCCGTCGGCGTTCCATTTCGAGGTGCGTTTGCCTTTCGCGCCTTGCCCCCAATAGGCTGTAAACGGCTCTTCTTTGCCGCTCAAGGTATAGCTGTCCTTGACGCTTTGATTCCCTTCGTCAGTGGTAAAGCTGGTCTCTATGGCAATCGAATCGCCGTTTTGCACAACCGTCATGGTCTGCTGCATGCCTTCCGGCAACCCTTCGCTTTTGCTGGGGTCTAAAACCCAGCTTCCGTTGAAATCGGCTTTTAAGGCCATAGCCTTCACGCTCAAGGCAAATACCAACATAACCATCAAGGTAATAAGAACTCTTTTTTTCATTTCAAACTCCTGACAAATTTTTTAAGATGACGCGTCCATGAAATTCTTGAATTTCTTCACGCATCGGTCAACTGGCTGGGCAATCGGTTAAGGCGATTTCGGCTCATTGGTTGAAGCGATGGCTTTCAATATCCATTTGCCATTCTGTTTTTCATGAAGCTCAACCCAGGCATAAACGGTTGACTCTTCGATGGGCTGCCCCTGTTCATTGTTGGTTTTAATCCGGACCCGCTTTTGAACGATGACATAGGCCATCGTCGCATCTTTTGATACCCGAATAACCGGCGGGACAACATCATCCCATTCGAGGAATTCAACGCGCCCGAAATAATTTTGAAAGCTCTTGAGGTTTTGTTCCTTCGTCGGTCGGTTGATTTTTCCGGCCGTGACATTGATATGGTCATCGGCTAACCCCGAAACCATCATCCGGGCATCTTTGTTAAAATGCGCCGTCCGGGCTTGCTCGTGGGCTTCCATCAACTCCGATAACGCCAAAGCCGTCTGCGGAATTTTGAAAAGCCGCTCGTCAACTTTATTTAAGCCAATGGTGTGAAAGTTGAGAACAAAATCACCGGCCCTATCGGTCGCGGTAATTTTTACCGGCAACTTGACTCGGCCAATCGGTTTCCACAGGTTGTAGACGACTTTGACGACTTCGCCGTTAGCGCTTCGGGGGTCTGAAAAAATCATTCCGGCAAGTAGATGGGTTTGGCGATTGAAAAAGAGATGAAAGGATTTATCAAGTTCATCGGTGGCGCGAATTTTAATGCACGCCAGGCCGGCAAAATTTTCTTCACCTTCGACAACAAAATTTTTGTAGCGCTGGCTGAGCGTCAGCGAAATCATTTGAAATTCGTGCCCGCGAATCATTGCAGCGCCGGTTTTATCCAACCAGGCGACTTCATCACTTTCTGCTTTTTCAGTCCAGGCGATTTTGCCGCTGACAAAACCGGCAAAGGTTCGACCATCGGCGCGAACCTGTTTAAATGACAAGCGGTCGCCACGCGCCGAGTGGATTTCAGTTGTGTACCGTCCGTTTGGGCCTGTGCAATCGGCAACGGCTCGAATACTGCGAACCTGTTGTAATGAATTTTCTCCGCCCATTGCCTTGAGCGATGCCGCCTCCACTTCTTTAAAAGTGATGGATTGAGCGGCGAGAGGCGTTGCAGCCAGAAAAATCCATCCCGCGATTGATAAACCGAAGGTGATGAACAAACGCTTGAACTTTGATGGCATCGCTTTACTTCCAGGACCTTTTCAGAGCTAAAAACCGCTCCGCAAATCTGCTTATGCTTTCAGGGATTTTATACAAGGCTGACCACCTAAATATTAAGTCAAGCTCGCGGTTTGGCGTTGTCAAATCAGGTTAAATTTGTAAAAACTTGTTAAAGCAACCTTCAACGACGAAGACTGAATATAGAGACCGAGATGGAGAGCAGATAAATGGAAACCATAGAAACGTTGCGTCGCCTTTATGATTACAATAGCTGGGCCAACCATCGGCTCATCAACGCCTTAAAAGAACCGGCAAATCAAAGTGCCAAAGCGTTGCGGGCCTTGACCCATCTGATTTTTGCCGAACAAGAGTGGCTTTTGCGATTAAGCGCTCAAAAAGATTCAACCGGGGTCAACTTTTGGGCCGAGCTAACACTTGCAGAATGCGAAGCCTTGAACGAGCAAAACCAACTCGCTTTCGCGAATCTCTTCGGCAAACTGGATGAGTTACAACTCGATTCTTTCGCGGTCTATAAAAATAGCAAGGGCAATGAATTTCATACCGCTTTTCGCGATGTGCTGACTCAGGTGGCGCTGCATTCAACCTATCATCGCGGACAAGTCGCCATGGCGATTCGCGCCGAAGGCGGGGCACCTCCAACCACGGACTTCATCATCTATCAAAGAGAGCATGAATCAAGTTCAGCTTGTCACTAAAAACCAACGCGCTTTGTTGGTCATATCAAACGTGGTCACGTATGGTCGAGGCGATTTGCGGTGGCTTTATCAATTCATTGAACGATCCGGGGTGGCGCTTGCCAAAACGATTCTATCTCCGCGTTATAAGATTCATCGCGAGTTGATTGGCGAACAGGCTACCGCCAGGGCATTCGTTGACACGTTAGCCACCTTTGCCCAGGATGCGTCCATCAAAGCGATTGACGTGATTATGAATCTGCATGGTGATGAAAAGCTTTTGTGTTTTGCTGAGGGCGCAATGAGCACAAATAAGTTAAAAGACGAACTGCTCGATTTAAACGTCCGGAATAAACTCCGAATGCTTTATTCGACCTGCTGTTATGGTAAAAGTCACGCCGATGATTTTGTCGCCGGGGGATTTAAAGCCGCCAGCGGAGCTCTGGCGACGAACGCCAATGCGGCTACGGAATACCCGATAGTTTTAACGCTGTGGGCGACGGGCAAGCAATTAAAAGACGCGATTGCGGCGGGCAACAATTCCCTCCTGCGAATTCCGCAAGACCGCGCTGCAAAAGCCATGGGGTTTGAAGACGTAGATAGTAACAAAGTAATCATCGGCGATGGCCATATCACCATTCGATCCGGAGTCTAGCATCCGGTGTCTGGAGTCGGACCACTCTTGTTGAATTGATTGTCAATTTTGTTTGCGGCGATAACGAAGATAGCGCGGCAACCACATGGTCGCATCAATGCTCTGCTCTAACGCTTGGCGGCTGGTTTGCGCGGCCAGACCCGCGCGTTGAGCTTCGGTAGCGACCGCCAGGGCGACCTGACGCGAGACTGTGCGCACCGCTTCAAGTGGCGGAAAGAGGGCGGCGGTCGGGTCGGTGATAGCGGGAGACATTTCGCTTAAGGCCAGCGCCGCGACAATAAACATTTCTTGCGTCACGCGCTTTGCCCCCGAAGCAATCACGCCAAGCCCGACGCCCGGAAAGATGTAAGCGTTATTGCATTGCCCGATTCGGATGGGTTGTGGGTTTCCGAATAGGTTTGCCGGAAGTTGCGGATATGGGCTGCCGGTGGCAACCAGCGCGCGCCCGTTGGTCCAGGTTAATAAATCCGCAGGCGCAGCTTCGCTACGCGATGTTGGATTTGATAAGGGGAAGATGATTGGGCGTTCAACATGACGCGCCATCTCTTCAATGATTTCACGAGTAAAGGCGCCGGGTTGGGCGGCGATGCCGATTAACACGGTCGGCTGAACATTCTTTATCACATCAACCAGAGTGATAAGTTGAGGATTGGCGATTGGCCAATCAGCCAAGCGCGCCTGTGGTTGGGCGTATGGTTTACTTAAGTCTTCCATATCGCTTCGCCCGGTATGGAGCAGTCCGCCGATGTCAATCATCCACAACTGCGCTTTCGCCTCCTGCGCGCTCAGTCCTTCGCTCATCATCGCGGCGATAATCTGTTCGGCGATTCCTGTGGCGGCTGAACCTGCGCCGAACATCACGATGCGTTGGTTGCTGAGGTGGTCGCCGACGACTCGCGTGGCGGACATCAAGGCGGCAACCGTTACGGCTCCGGTTCCTTGAATATCATCGTTGAAGGTGCACAAGCGGTCTTGATACTTTTCGAGCAAGCGTTTGGCGTTATGACGGGCAAAATCTTCCCACTGTAACAGCACGTTCGGGAAGCGTTTCATCACGCCTTGAATAAAGGTTTCAATAAAATCATCATAATCATTTCCGCTGACTCGACGATGCTTGCAACCGAGATAAAGGGGGTCTTTGAGCAACTCTTCATTATTGGTGCCGGCGTCGAGAAAGACGGGCAGCGTGGTCATCGGGTGAAGGCCCGCACAGAGCGTATAGAGTGAAAGCTTGCCAACCGGTATGCCCATTCCGCCAAAACCCAAATCCCCCAGACCGAGAATGCGCTCGCCGTCGGTTACCACAATCACCGCCACTTCATCTTGTGAGACATTGGCGAACATTTCATCAATGTTGTGGCGTTGTTCATATGAAATATAGAGACCGCGCGGGCGACGGAAGATATGGCTGTAGTTTTGACTGGCAATCCCCACGGTTGGCGTATAAATGATGGGCATCATCTCGGCAATATGCTGTTCGAGTAGATAATAGAAGAGGGTTTCGTTGCGGTCTTGTAGAGAAGCGAGAAAGATGTAGCGCTCTAAATCAGATTCCTTGCGTTTGTAATTCAGAAAGACGCGCTGTTTCTGTTCTTCAATGGAGGTGATGTGCGGCGGCAAAAGCCCCAGTAGCCCGAACTCGCGTCGTTCATCTTCAGGAAAAGCGCTGCTTTTATTGAGCAGAGAATAGTCAATCAGTAATTGTCCGGCGAGTGAAACTTCTAAAAAGGTTTCGCCGGTCTGTTCATCAATTACCTTTTTGAAATAGCTCAAGCTTGCTCCTTTATATCGAGTATTGAAATGTTCATCATCCGTTTATCGGAGAGATTGAAAGGCTAACTGCCGCTTGCCACACGGGCAACCCGGCTGAAGGCGAATCGGCGTGAAATCGCCAGAGCGACCGCGCTTAACAGCGAACTGTCATTGCCGAGTCGAGTCGGTCGCACAGTCGTTCTTGATAAATCGTGTTGGATATTGCGTGAGATGCTTTGTTGCATCGGCGATTCAATTAACTCCCAACCCTCGGTAATCTGTCCGCCGATGACAATCTCAAGCGGATTGAGCGCCGCCATAATATTGCCAATGCCGATGCCGATATAACGACCGGCTTCAATAATGCAGGCGCGCGCCAGCTCATCGCCGCTCTTTGCGCGTTTAATTAAATCGGAAACCGACAGGTTCAACGGTTCGGTTTCAATTGGCGTTTCGCTCTCGTGCAACCCTTGAATTGATTCTCTGGAAAAATATCTCGAAACGGTGGCGTGGTCTGAGGCATAGAGTTCCCAACAACCCGAATTTCCACAACGGCATTTTTTGCCATTGACCACCACCACCGTATGTCCGAATTCACCTGCCGTACCGTTGGCGCCACGATAAATTTCGTCATTGACAAACATCCCGACGCCGACGCCTTCGCTGACTAAGACCATCACCAGACTGGATCGCGGGTCAATGCTGGTGTCGTACCACAATTCAGCCATGGCCGCAGCGTTGGCATCGTTATCCACATAGACTGGCATTGGCACGCGGGTTTGCAAATAGTCTTCGGCGCGAATATGTCGCCATCCCATATTCGGCGCAAATAAAATTTCTCCTGTGGAATAATCAACCAGGCCGGGAATCGTGATGCCAATGCCTTCGTAATGTAACCGCTCGTGGCGCCGCGCCTCAATAATTTGATTGATCTTTTCAGCCACGACTTGAAACATCGCTTCGGGACTTTCGGCGGGCAAGAACGCCTCGCGATAAAGGATTGCGCCATTGAGGTCGCTCATCGCTAACAAAACCTCTTTCACCCCAAGTGACAAACCGAAAACGCAAAACCGTTCAGCATTCAACCGCATCATCGTGGGCTTGCGACCACCGGACGAAGACCCGGCGCCGGTTTCTATAACCAACTCTTTTTTGAGTAACTCGTTGACGATTTCCGAGATGGTGCTGCGTTGCAGACCGGTGAGCCGCGCCACTTCGGCGCGTGAAATCGGTTGATGGCTTCTGATTAAATTCAAAATCAGCGTCGAGTTGATGTCGCGTATGGTTTCGGCTTTGGCAGGCAAATATTTTCGCGAACGAAATGGTGACATGGGTTAATCGAACTCCGCTAGAGTTTTCATTGAAGGATAGCTGCTTAAATGACAATCGCTGAATTCAAATCGCAACCGGCAATTTTGTATAAGAACCAACTCTGCTAGTCAAGTAACTTCCCAGCCTTCATCCAGAACTCATCGCGGTAACGCTGCAGGCCGGTTAGGGGTTTCGTATACACCATATCGTATTACGAACTCTCTTTATCGTGCAGAAATCAGTGATTTTTTAGCCCTTTTTGTAAGTTTTTGACGGTATTAGATTTGCTGTGAGGGATGGAACCCAATCAACTTCTTAAAGGAGACCTTATGGACATCAGCAAAAAATGTCTCTCCCTGTGGTCTTTAGGGAAACAGAAAAAATTGCATCGAGGAAAGTTCATCGCCCTTCGTTTAGCTTTATTGATGACCTGTTTCCTCTGCCTCACACACACCTCACAAGCGCAAAAGTATCAAGCGGGGATTGATTTCACAACCGTCTTTCCGGTTGGCGAATTCAGAGATAATGTTGATAACAACGGCTATGGAGTCGGCGGACAGTTCCTTTTTGGACTCGGCAAAAGCCCCGTGTTTATCGGCGCAGATGCCGGCGTAGCGGTCTATGGTACGCAATCACGCCGAGAAATCCTCAGCCCGTCAATTCCCGAACTTAGACTGAAGGTGACCACCAGAAACAATATCGCCTGGTCCCATTTTCTCATGCGGTTGCAAGCCCGACAGGGTCGCGTGCGACCTTACGCAGAAGGTTTGGTTGGTGCGAAATATTTATTTACGAATACAACCATCACCGATGATTTCAGCGATGATGCGATTGCCTCAGACACTAACTTCAGCGATACAACCTTCAGCGCAGGGGTAGGCGCCGGCGTACAAATCCATTTGGCGAAGACTGGAAAACGTTCGGATGTTTCGCTCGATACGCGCGTGCGTTATATGTTTGGCGGCGATGCCGACTACTTAAAGAAAGGGTCGATTATCCGCACCCCGGGCGGCGTTTTTTTCGATGTGCTTTCATCGCGCACAGATACGGTGACGCTTCAAGTCGGCGTGACCTTTAGATTTTAGTTGACGGTCGTTTGTGCTTGAGGTGAAAAAGGCAGAAGGGTAGATGTTTCCTTCTGCCTTTTTCACCTTTTACGCCGCCAATAGCCAATCAGGTGCGAGCCGAGATAGGCTTAGAATTAACTATCAAAAGGTGAATTAAAACGAGGATGTTTAGGGTTCCGGGTTTTCGGGCGAAACTATCTCTGCACCTGAATTGAAATTTATCGGCGATGATCGAAGTGGACAGCCTTTAGCTAAGAGGTTATAAAAGGCTTGTAAATACTTATTTATTTCTTTCATAAATTTATAAG
The DNA here is from genome assembly GCA_044868105.1 of Blastocatellia bacterium. Lineage (GTDB taxonomy): Bacteria > Acidobacteriota > Blastocatellia > UBA7656 > UBA7656 > JBFMDH01. The sequence continues at coordinate 3,268 of JBIOWC010000292.1, read as the reverse complement.
CAAATATCAGACGAGACTATTGCGAAGGAATCAACGAAGATGGAACCAATCAGATATTCAGTTGCTGCTTGCCAGACCGATTTTCCAAACCCGACTGAACGTCGGCAGATGCGCGCCAATACAGAGCGTATGCTGGCCATGATTGATTCGGCAGTTGCCGGAGCGGCGCCGTTTCTGCCTGTGCGTCTGGTTGTCTTTCCCGAATTTGCCCACGCGGCGCCGGTCTTTCCAACGGTTAATGAATTGCGTGATAAACTCGCCATTGCAATTCCCAACGAACATACGGAACGCTTGCAACAAAAAGCCAAAGAGTACGATATTTATATTCAATCCGGTTCGATGATTGAGACAGATGCAAAATATCCGGGTGTCGTGTTTAACACCAGTTGTTTAATCGGTCCCGAAGGTCTGCTTTACAAATATCGCAAGGTGAACACCTGGATTCCTTATGAAGTACACGCCAGCCCGCACGATATTGAAGGTTACGACGAGCCCCTCTTCCCTGTCGCAGACACAGCGATTGGCAAACTGGGTTGTGCCATCTGTTATGACTGGGTTTTCCCGGAAGCCATCAGACAACTGGCGGCGAATGGCGCAGAAGTTTTGCTTCGCGTTTCGGCATATATGGATCCTTGGGGCGCAACAGCGCCGATGGATTGGTGGACGATTGTCAATCGTTGTCGGGCCCTCGAAAATGTTGCCTATGTCGTGGCCGCCAATCAGGGCGCAGCCTTAAAATTTTATCCGCCTTACTCTTGGCCCGGCGGTAGCCAGATCGTTGATTTTGATGGTCGCTTATTGGCTCAGGCTTCGCCCGGTCCCGGTGAACGAATTGTCATTGCGCCGATTGATATAACGGCGTTGCGCCATGAACGCGCGACTCGCATTGGCCACAATATGCTTGCGCATCTGCGCACGGAAGCCTACCCAATTTATCAAAACCATCGCTACCCGCCGCGATATGACGCTGACAACCTTTCCTACGAAGGTAACAACACCCTAATCAATGAAGCGAAGAAGCAGACCTTCAATTTGGATTAATCTATACCAAAGCGCTTAACGACTATCTAATACCTCAGGAGTAGCTCAGCCATTGATTTTTACCTGTCTTACGTATAAATTTCGATTTTTCCGAGCAGAGTAATATTTTAAGCCATCAGGGAGGTAAATTTATGCCTTCGCGCAATACCCGTCGGCGAAAAAGAGTAGTGGATAAACTTGCTTCCGTGGTCGCTGTTCGCGCTGTACTGGAGAGTTTACGAAATTCTTTGCCTTCAATTATCCCAAGCAAAGAGAGCGACTTAATCAAAATGTTGCAGGCCGTAAAGCATATTTCCCGCTACTCGGCATCTGAAACAAAACGCGGCAGACCAAGTCCCTGGAGACGCGAAGACCTCATTCAGGTGCAAGTCAAACTGTCGGGCATTCTCAACAATGTTTCACAAAGGCGCATTGGGGTGTCAACTTTTATTGACCATTATTTGCGCGTTTTGACGTTTCCAAGCGACGTCATTGAAGCCCTGGAAGCTGGTGAGATCAATCTTTTTGAAGCCGCTCACCTTTCGCGAATTCACGCCGGTCGAGATAATTTGAATGAGCAACAGGCAGATGAAAAAAGAAAGGCATTATTAGCCGTTCACACGAAAGCAAAACTGTCGGGCTCAAGACTTCGCCAGCGCGTGAATGAGATTTTAGGTTTAAGTCAGGTGAATGAGGTTGAAAAAGCAGGAGATCGAACGCTTGCACAAGCCGAGGCCGCGGCTTTGGAAGATTTCAACCCCTATGATCCATCCCATCTTTTTTGGGAAGAGATCAAACAGTTGGGCTTCGCTTTTCGCGAAATTAAACGAGAAGACCTTGATGATGCCTTGCTCGAAGAACTCTTAAAAGCGAGCGAACCCTTGTGGGGAATTTTGGAAAAAATCAAAAGACGGAAATCACAAAAGCTGATTAAAAAACACTATTTTTAGATTAAAAAATTATCTTTTTAGCAGCTCACGGTTGACTGACACACAAAATCACATATAATCACACATCGTAACACATCATAACATTTCTCATAACCATCAAAGGAGGCAAGATGATGGAAAAAATCCCCTTGGGAGAAGCGGCTATTTACTTGGGCGTTTCCCGACGTAAAGTTTGGCAAATGGTGAAAAAAGATTTGATTCAAGTGGAAAAGGACCCCTTGGACGAAAGGAAAAAGCTGATCAGTTTGAAAGAATTGAATCGTTTAAAAGGGGTTCCGCAAATTAGTGGGGGTAATCAATGATTATCATTGCTGTAGCAAACCAAAAAGGTGGAGTTGGAAAGACTACTGTCACACGCGAATTATCGGCATGTTGTGCGCTTAGAGGCTATCAAACTTTGCTTATTGATTGTGACCCACAAGGTAATCTGACCTCTTCCTGGGTGAGTTCGGACGTCTATGAAGCGACCTTGTCTCACGTCCTTATCGAGCCTGAAACCTTGGCAGGGGGGGTTAAAGCCGAACCCTTGCCCCTGGGTGACGCCATACTTGAAGGCCCGGTTCAAAATTTAGATTTGGTCCCTTCAGACATTCGTTTGGCGCGATTTGAATTGCAGCCGGATTACCTGACTCATCGTTTGAGAAATCAAATCCATGAACATGGTTCGGTCTATGATCTGGTCTTTATAGATTGCCCGCCGCAGCTCGGAAAATTATTAACGGCAGCATTATATTCCGCGGATTTCGTACTGGTTCCCTGCTCTGCTGACGCCATGGGATTACAGGGGTTAAGCGATCTTTCATACACCATTGAACAGGTTAGAAAGAACGTCAATTCCGGTCTTCAAATGCTTGGAGCAGTTATAAACTTGTATAAACCTCAACGTAATTTATCGGCTGAGTCCAGAAGCGCCGTCGAAGAAGCGGTTTATTTGGTGGGCCATGTTTTTGACACCAATCTCCATGATTATTCCAAAATTGCTGAAGCGCCATCGCAAAAATTGCCTGTGGTTATGTATGCGGGTACCCACAGAGCCGCCGATCAGCTGTGGAGCCTGACCGATGAAGTTTTAGACAAACTTGGAATAAGCAGACAAAAAATATCCAGGGTAAAGTGAGGTAACCTATGTCTGATGCCAAACGCAAGGCGGAATCTAAAACAGATTCTTCTCTGAGAACTCCAAAACCGAAGAAGAAATTGGGACTATCGGTTCCGGCGCCCTTAAAAATGCCTCATGAAGAACTCATCATTAATCCAGAATTAATACCTAATCATAGTCTGACTAGTCAGACTGGTAG
>JBIOWC010000291.1:0-3876 GCA_044868105.1 Blastocatellia bacterium | reverse complement strand
ATTGTTAAAAGCGACAGGTAAGAGCTATCGCCTACCGACAGAAGCCGAGTGGGAATAGGCTGGTCGGGCGGGAGCAACCGGAGCTTATGCCGGAGATATACAAAAAATCGACCGGTATTTCGCTAACTCAGAAAGCCCCAGGCAGGCGTTAGGTACGAAACTAGCAAATCGGTTTGGACTATATGATATGCTGGCGGATCTCTTTGAGATGTGTGCGGATTGGTATTTGGAAACCTACTATTCTCAGAGTTCGAGTTCGGACCCCCAAGGACCGGACTTAGCAATGGAGCGGGTGATTCGTGGCGGTTGTTGGTATTGCCCCGTGCAGAACTTGCGGTCGGCGCGACGGTGCAGTTTCCCGCCTGAAGACCGTCGCCTGGGCTCGGCTTCCGTCTGGTGAGATCGGCTAACTAAACAGCTTTACCTGAGCATTTTTCAGGTGGCAAAATTGATTTCAGGTTTCGTGGATGACCAGAATTCGTTTATAATCGCAAGGTCCATTTAGCCGTGGTGGCGGAATAGGTAGACGCAGAGGACTTAAAATCCTCTGAGCGAAAGCTCGTGCGGGTTCGAGTCCCGCCCTCGGCATCAAAAATCTTCAAAACGCTTCTCCTTCCCGCGAATGCTAGCTCATCAAAGGCGCATTTTATTTTATATCCTGGTTGCCGCCTCCCTTGTCTTGCTGGGCTTTGTCTTTATAAAAAATCTCATTGACTTTCCGGTCTATTATGCAGCCGGACAATCACTCATTGACGGACGGCGCGATTTGTATGCCCCCGATTTTGCTTTAGGGCCGGTGATGGATTATCGCTATCCGCCGGTCTTTCTCGTGGTCTTTATCCCGCTCTGGTGGCTGCCTTATAAACTTGCGGCCTATATCTGGTATCTGCTTTCCGTTTTGCAAATTGCCTGCGCTCTGCGGCTACTAAAAGAAATACTTGCCCCTACTAAATTTCGAAAAACCCTCTGGTTGTTCTTATTTTTTTCGACCGGACAGTATTTCATAATGATTTTGCACTATGGCAATGCTCACCTCCTGGCCATCTTTTTTCTTGTCCTCGCTCTCTATTTTGCACGGGTAAAAAAAGCTCCCCTTGCCGCCTTGTTTATGGCGCTCGCCATCACGATTAAACTTACGCCGGCACTGTTATTAATCTATTTCGCCAGCAAAAGACGGTGGAGATACCTGTCTTTTGTCGGCCTGTTTCTAATCGCCATCAATTTCTTGCCCGCTTTGTATTTCGGATTTACTAAAAATCTCGAATTGCACAAAACCTGGTTTTCTCACGTTGTTGTCAATCAGGAATTTCACGAAGAGAACGGCCCCATTAACCTTTCGCTGAAAGGTCAATTGCGCAGGTATTTTACTTCGGTAGACTATGGCCAGCGCGTTGATGGTGACACGCGCTATCCGACATTTAATCTCTTATCACTCTCCCCCCGGACAACGGATACCCTGTGGATAGGGATGTCGCTCGCCCTCTTAAGCTTTGTTCTTCTCTTGCTATTAAAATCGGCAAAGGTGAAAGACCCGGATCATTCAGATAAGGCTGTACAGCAAGGGAGTGATTATTTATTGGAGGCCGGGCTGTTTATTTGCCTGATGTTGTTCGTCGGCCCGCTCACTTCAAAGATTTATTTTATTGCGCTGCTTATACCGGTCTATGCTTTAGCGCTGCAAAATAACCTTGAAGCAAAGACCATTTCAGAAAAAATACTGTTATTTATTGCGATTTTGAATGCCTTGTTACCGCTGCTGCCCGGGCGTTTGCTTCAACGATGGTTTCTTGTGCTTGGGGTAGATTTTTATGTAAATCTTTTGATAATGGTGGCGTTAATCTATTCCTTGTCTCTTCGTCGAAAGCGCTTTCGAGCGCCAGGCGTTGAACCGCAAAAACCAAACCAATAATAAACCAGAAGGCCATCACCACTTCACCGTCGCCAAAATTGAAATGCACTACCGAGCAGACATTAAACGCGACAAGGGCGCCGGTGCCGCCCAATGTTAGTCCCCAGACCTCCCAGGCTTTTCTGGCCTGCAGTCGTTTGTTCAGTTTTACCATTTCAAGAAAGAGAATGGTCATCAGCGAAATATAGAAGATTAAAGCGGGCAGCCCCCACCAGGTCGCAACTTGAACAATGGTTGAATGAAAATGACCGGGCGGCAATTTCCCATTATTGTAAAGCGCATATTTTTCCTGTAATGGGCTGCTGCCCTCGCTCCCTTTGCCGATACCGGCAAGCGGGTTGTCTTTAATTAAACTCAAGGCTTCGCGCCAGACTTCAAGGCGATAGGTCGTGCTATCTTCCCGCAGGTTAAATAGAATATCGCCGCGCGAATGTTTAATTGCCAGATAAGCGGCCGGCGCCAGGACCAGCATCGCCAGGATGGCAAACCCAATCAGACGGCGGCGCGCGCTCACAAACGCGACTACCCCTACACCAATGGTCAGCCCGGCCATAGCGGCGCGGGTAGATGTGAGAATCAGGGCGCAGGCAATCAACACTGCAGATAAAGCCAGGAAGACTGATAGGAGCGTCTTTTTATTGGGTTGCGCGATTAATAACCCGATGGCAAGCAGAGCAATCAATTGTAAGACTTCGGAATAGGTTTCATAGTGACTATAAAAACCGGTGATGCGAAAACTGCGACCCGGTGATGCGGTAATCCCCAACCCGGCTGGCCCCGGTTCATTCGATTTCCGAATCGCCTTTCTTGAGATGCTGGCTTCGCCAATCGCCTCGTTCCTCTGAAACACGATCTGCATTCGTCCTCTTTGCGACTCAGCGATGCGGGATAAATCTTCAAGCGTCTTTACTTTTTGCCCATCGGCTTGAAGAATGACATCGCCAACCACAAGGCCCTCTCTATCAAAAGCGCCTTCTGGCGTGATGGTGTCAATTCTTATCCCCCGCCCAATGGCCACCTGCCCGATGCTGTAGGCGACGTTTGCCAGACAGGAAACCACAATGACCAGGGCTAAAAGTCGTGCAAATCGGAAACTTTTGATATTGTTACAGACGAAATAAAAGGCGAAAAAAAGTGCCGGGCTTCGCAACCCTTTGATACTGACCAGGGGGACATATGATAAGAAGGAAGAAATCACGCAACAGGCAAAGAATCCGAAAATCGCAATATCAACAGGCGTTCGCTTTTGCCTGAGTTTACCCGATGCAAATAGCTGTACGCCCCAGGCTAGCAGTCCGACTAAAAATATTGTTTGAGTGATGGCGATTGAATGGGGGAGGAAAGCGGCGTACATCACTAATGAGAAGGTGATGACAGAATTTGAAATGGCAATGATTCTTTGACTTGTTGGTGCCGTTGCAACAACATCAGTGTTCGTTATCAAAACAATTCATCCTTGAGATAATCTCTACAGGTGAACTCTGTATGAGCATTACAATTTTAAGCTGTGAGACGAAAGCAAAGCAATCGCAATAGATATTTATAGTCAGTGTCCTGAGAAAGGGCAACTGAGCGAATTTAATTTATTAGATTGCTTAAATTGACAAATCACTTTGCCCGGTCATAGAATCGCCGCATTGCCTAACTTGTTGGGGATTCGGGAGAACATAAACCATGAGACGTTTTGTGATAAGGCTTGCCAGTTTCTTCTTAGCCATTGCGCTTTTGGCGCTGGCGACGAAGGCTCAACAGCGACCCTTGCTCACTGAAGATGTAGAGATTATTAAGCCCGGCGTGATTCGTATCGAATCCGGGTTTGAGTTTCTCCAAAATCAAACCTTTCCGCTTTCCGGGCTGCGGGGCGATGTGACAAAACTGGCCGATACGCGACTCAGTTTCGGGCTGGCTCCGAACGTCGAGTTTCAAATCGAATGGACCTTTCAGCATTTTCTCTCGATCAATCGCCG
>JBIOWC010000290.1:0-8089 GCA_044868105.1 Blastocatellia bacterium | reverse complement strand
GGTAAGCTTCTCTGATTAACTCGGCGATTTCGATTTCAATCTCAGTCGGCGCGCCGTAACTCGTCCCGGCAAGCGCAACTTCACGCACGGCTTCAATGACCCGGGGATGAGAATGACCTAAAATCATTGGTCCCCATGATCCGACATAATCAATATAGGGGTTATCGTCCGCGTCTGTAATCCAGGCGCCTTGAGCTTTTTTTATAAAAACCGGTTGGCGACCGACAGCGCGAAATGCGCGCACAGGGCTATTGACGCCTCCAGGAATCAATTGCTCGGCGCGGTCGAATAAAGCTGCAGAGTTTTGGGTTTTAATTGCCATATATCCCTCGCTTCAATTTAATTTTGTTTTATATATGCAAATCGAAGAGTTGATTGTATCTCAAATTGATGGATTTTTAAGAGCCGGTTTTGCAGCTCTGCTCAACCTCTCGCAACTCATTTTGGTATGCCTTTATAAGAAACAGTCGTATGAAAACAAACCTTATTAGATTAATACACCGGAAAATGTTCAGGGCTCGCGTTTGGTTGGTTATAATCAGCTAAAACCTGAACCCTGAGCTTTTAGAGTTATCGCCTACCCTAATGGCATACGCTTTGCCATACCTATTAGTGAATGCAATTTTACCAGTTCTTTTAATTACAAAATTAAGAGTCAGCGCTGCACTGAGATCGGTTCTAGGCTATTTAGCCTCATTAAAGATTCGCTGATCAAGTTAAGCGATAGACAAAATTTTTCGAACCTTTACGGAATGGAGAGATAATTATGAAAAAGATGTTTTTAACTGTTATGACCTTATTTTTATTCACCGGCATCGGAGCGGTTTCCGCTTCCGCGCAGGTTGTTGACATTATTGAAGCAACCATACCTTTTGACTTCACTATCAACGATAATACGCTGCCGGCCGGCAATTACAGCATCAAACGCGTCAATTCAAACCATCAACGAACGATGGTCATTCGTGATGCCGAAGGCAAAAACCTATTTCTCTTTTTGACGAATACGGCTCAGGCTGGCGGCACACCTGAAGATACAGAATTAATTTTCAATGTCGTTGGCGGGCATTATTTTTTGTCACAAATCTTTGAAGAAGGCAACGATTTAGGGGTGGAGATTGTTAAATCAGAGATGGAAAAAAATCTTGAAAAAGAGGTTTCAATCACGCAACGCCGAATTGTATTCGTATCGGCTCAATCCAGGTAGAACCTGGAGGTGAATGATATTAACCCCCTAGTTTTGCCCTGTTTCTCTAATTGAAATTACTAAGGCTGAGAGATTGGGGCTAGGTAAAAGACCTGCCTACTTAGTGGGTAGGTCTTTTACTTTACTCGCTACCCGACTTTATAGATTCCGTTCGCTAGAATTTACCTCATTTCATACTCAGCAAGTTATAGAGTCTCTTCTATAGTCCCTCTTCCAACAATCCAGTTTCAGGAAAAGTATCAGGAATTTAATGGTTGTTTAGATTTTCAAATAATTTCATATCAACCTGGCGAACCTGTGTTAAAGTTACTTGCCCGAGTCGCGGATTAACACAATAAAAGCAAAGATTCTCGGGTTGCTCCAAATCATTATTTCGGCTGAACCCACTTAGGAAAATTTCATTGCGCAGTACAACGCTGCGTTGACCAATTACTGCTTTAAGAAAGGAGAATGCAGGTATGTATTCACAAGCCGCTAGTCTCAAAGAATTAAGCCGTAGCAATAAGGCGGAGTTCCTCAAGCAGCTATTTGGCGGATTGAGGTATGATGACTTTCGCTTTCCCACTTCAGGCAATGACGGATGCATCGGAGAGTGTTGTATATCTCAATCCCATATCGTCAAGATACAGGGAACACAACATAGCGTCGCCTTGCATCTAAATTTTAAATGTGTTCCTGGAGGTTATGATGGCAGCAGCCTTAACCTGGCGATTACTCAATTTCACTTGACGGCGCGACATGCCGGAGGGCAAGCCTTAATCAATTACGCAGGTCCCTCAATTTTAACCGCCGGTGATTCGATTCACATCAATCGAAATACCGATTGGGGTCGTTCAGATAATGTGGACAATCTAGCCAATGCGCTCGGAATCTCTTCGCTAGCCTTATTGACTCAACTGCGCAACACCGAAGGCTATAGTCAACATTATATGAGTATGGCGGTAAATCAAATCAAAAACACAATCCAACAAACCATTGGGTTCAACGCCGGGCATATGAATATCACCTGGCATAATAGCGACAATACCTTTGCTTGAACTTTTCTTTTGAGCTGAACGACAGCATCGGTTACTTTATCCGACAATTACGCTCGTCTTGACGGGATGGATGCCTCGGTAAGGGTGAACTATTGTCGCTTGCCGCCGATTAGTAAGCGCTAAAATATTTATAAATCCCAGCCTTTTTCGCTTATTCACCTGTGCTAGACTTGGGCGCATGGACATTCAGGCGAATTTTTTTACCGGGTTATCGCTCATCGTTGCGCCTGCTGTATTAACGAACGCCTCTTCCGTTCTTATTATGAGCACCAGTAATCGTCTGGCGCGTGCCGTTGATCGGACACGCGAACTGACGGCAAACCTGGAAGCCGATGCCGATTTGTCTATTCAATCGAATGCTCAGAAACTTTCGGAACTCGCCGTTGCCGAACAACGAATGCTGATGTTGATTCGCGCCTTGCGAATTTTTTATGTTGCCCTTGGCGGTTTCGCCAGCGCCGCCTTACTTTCACTCATTAGCGCCGCCACGGCTCCGCTTGGTGTCGGTTCGTTGACCAGGGTTTTAGAACTCATAGCGGTTGGCGCGGGACTAATTGCCGTCGGGGGGCTGTTGCACGGCTCTTTATTACTAATTCAGGAAACCAGAATTGCCGTCAGAGTCCTTCAGGAACGCGCTTCACGTTTGAAAAAACAGTTGCAGGAACGGCAAAACCTCTGATTATCATTTACATATTCGTAATCGGTTCAGGTAAATTTATGCGACGGATTTATTATGAGCGGAACACGAAAATCTCTGAATAAAAGAGAACAACCGATTGATGTTCAGTATGCCAAAACGCTGGCAAAAATCGGGCGCAATTTTTATAAACGCGGTTGGGTTTTAGGCACCAGCGGGAATTTCAGCGCACTGCTTGCCGAAAAACCTTTTCGTTTATTGATTACTTCAAGCGGTATGGATAAAGGTGCGCTCAACCGGCATCAATTTCTACAGATTGATAACACGGGCGCGATTCTTGAAGGCCGCGGCAAACCCTCTGCAGAAACATCCTTGCATCTGGCCATCATTCGTTTGCGACGCGCCCGCGCCGTTTTACATACGCATTCGATTTGGAGCACGATACTTTCTGATGTTGGCCTGACAAGTCGCGGTTTATCTATCGAAGGGTTTGAGATGCTCAAAGGATTAAACGGCGTGACCACCCATGAACACCGCGAGTGGTTGCCGATTATTGAAAACTCGCAGGATTACGTCGCGCTTTCACAGTTGCTTGAACAGACTTTAAGCGAGCATCCGGCGTGTCACGGAGTATTGCTTCATCAACACGGACTCTACACCTGGGGCGACAGCATTGAAGAGGCGAAACGCCATATCGAGATTTTTGAATTTTTACTAGAAGTCACGGCGCGAAAATTTCTAGCAGCGGGTCCCAATCTAACCGTGCCTTAAAAGACACGACTAGATTCACCAGCCCTTATGCGGCAAAATTCCATTTGGCTCTTTGCGAAAGGTAATACACAAAGCAAATCAATCAATGAGGAAAACCCTATGGCAATCGTTACAATTCCTGATCAAAATCTCACTTTGAGAGATACCAAAGAAATCACCGAATACTTAGCTACAATTGGCATTGATTATGAAATATGGGAACCAACGCACCCGGTTTCAACAGACGCGACCAACGAAGAGATTCTTGCGGCCTATAACGGCGAGATTGAAGCGTTGAAGGCAAAAGGCGGATATGTAACGGCCGATGTGATTAACATCACGCCGCAAACCCAGGGCTTAGAAGCGATGCTCGCCAAGTTTAATCGCGAACACTGGCATGATGAAGATGAAGTTCGCTTTATTATTCACGGACGCGGACTCTTTCATATTCGGCCGCGCGCCGGTTCAGTAACCGCAATCGAAGTTGAAGCGGGCGATTTGCTGCGCGTGCCGCGCGGCACCTGGCATTGGTTCAATCTCTGTTCCGACCGCGAGATTCGCGCCATTCGCTTGTTTCAAGACCAGGCGGGCTGGGCACCCAATTACACGGAAACCGGAGTTGATGCCAACTATCAGCCGGTTTGCCTGGGAGTTTCCTTTATTCCGGTTGTTGACAGGTTATGAATCCCGTGCTCGACACCAACTTAATAACCACCATTTTGCTGGATATTGAAGGCACGACGACCCCTGTAGATTTCGTGTATCAGGTGCTGTTTCCCTTTGCGCATTCGCGAATGCAGGCGTTTTTGCTCGAACAATTTTCTGATGAAGAGGTACAAAACGCTTTATCCGAACTTCATCGGGAGCATCTGCAAGATCAGGCCGACCAGCTTCATCCACCGCCGCTCGCTGATGAACCGCCGACGGCGCAGATTGAATCGCTGGTTGGTTACCTTCACTGGTTAATGGAGCGCGACCGAAAATCTACGCCGCTCAAAATTCTGCAAGGCAAGATTTGGGAAGCGGGATACGCGAGTGGCGAGTTGCGCGGTGAAGTTTTTGCGGATGTTCCGACAGCCTTCGCGCGCTGGCATCAACAAGGAAAAGCGATTTGCATCTATTCTTCGGGCAGTGTGCTCGCACAAAAATTAATCTTCTCTCATACCGCGTATGGCGATTTGACTCCCTACATATCCGCTTATTTCGACACCAATATCGGCGGCAAGAAAGAGGTGGAAAGTTACAAACGAATTGCCGAACTGTTAAATTGTGCGCCGTCCAATTTGCTGTTCATCTCAGATGTTACTAATGAACTTGATGCGGCGCGCGCCGCCAATCTGCAAACCCTTTGCAGTGTGCGACCCGGCAATCAACCCATCGCCGACTTTAATCAACACGCCATCATCTTTACTTTTGATAAAGTGGCACACCCCCATAAAGATGAAGGGGTGGAAAGGTGAAATATTCTGAGCCTTCGCAAAATGATTAACGATAAAGCAACTCAAATTTGAGCCCTGGCAATTCGAGCAAGACCATTTGAATAAAACCCTCCCTTGACTCTTTCAACTTTTTACGCTTTCCCTCTTGACTCACAAGTCGCCTCGTCTTTCCTAACATCTGTTGGTAAACTTCCATCCTCAAATTTCTACCCAGGAGGCCCCCATGTTCAGAAAAAGCATCGCACCCCTGCTGTCACTAGTCGCATTATTCGCATTAGGATTTTGGCTCGGCCGAGTAGGCAATCACACTTTACAGACGTCAGTTGACGCGCAATCAAAGGGGCGCGTCTTTGAGTTACGAACCTACACCACAGAAGCGGGCAAGCTCGATGCTCTGCTCGCCCGCTTTCGCAACCACACGGTGAAATTATTTGAAAAACATGGCATGACGAACATCGGCTATTGGGTGCCGCAGGATGAGCCGCTATCGCAAAATACCCTCATCTATGTTCTGGCTCATCCAAATCGCGAAGCGGCAAAGAAGAACTGGGACGCTTTCAGAAATGACCCGGAATGGAAGAAAGTGCGCGATGAATCGGAAGCCGGCGGGAAGATTGTCAATAAAGTCGAATCAGTCTTTATGGATGCGACCGATTTTTCATTGATGAAATAAGCGCGAGTTTTTCACCCTCGACCTTCGGAGCAAAGATGATTCAACGAATTAAAAAGCCGTGCGCAGCGCTGGCTCTCCTGCTCGCTTTGGCCTTCAGTTTTTATGCCGGACGACAATCTGCGCCATCTCTGGTCGTGAAGTTGGATAACCCTCGCGTCACCATTACCGAGTCAATAACACCGTCGGGCGCCAGTCGCAAATCCTATGTGAGAACCACCGATCAGATTATCGTCTTTCTCGATGATGCAGAGTACGACGCAGTTGATGAGGGCGGCAAGCCGACCGCCCGCAAACGTAAATCGGGAGAGGTAGTCTGGCATACCAAAGGCGAAATCGCGCCGACATTAATCAACAAAGGCAAAGCTTACCGGAATTTGATTATCGCTCTAAAATAATCAATTCATCAGTGGAAATGTGAGCCCCCATTGACTAGCGACTGTGCTCGACAATCTTAAAGTTGTTTTTCGCATTGTCCTCGCTTTCTGAATTTGCCGATTGGTTGACTAAAGCTTTGCTTTAAGCTAAACCTCGTGTAACAGGCGGCGAAAAAAGGAGTCGAATCATGGCAACGACCGAGCAACAAGAACCAGATACTGAGATACAGGTTGAGCAAAAGTTGCGACAGTATAACCGCGAATGGGTTGAGGCGGTCATTCAAGGGGATACGACAACCCTGAATCGTCTGATGGATGAGGGATGCATCTTCAGCTACATCCTGGATGGCGATGACCGGGCGCAATTTATCGCCGATATTGAATCGGGTGACCTCAAAGTTGACGCGCTCAAACGCGACAATGTCGAAGTGCGGGTGTTTGGTTCAACAGGCGTCGTCGTGGCGCATGATGAAGCGGACTGGATATACCATGGCAATCACATCCAGGATCATTATCGAAGCATTCACGTATATGCTGAGCGCAACGGTCATTGGCAAATCGTCGCCATCCAAGTCAGCCCTATTTCATTGAAATAGTTTTTATTAAATCGTCGCCCATCAATTCAACCTTCTTGAAGGGAATAAATCATTGGAACCGATTTCACATTATTACTACTCGCATCGTTTGCGTTTGCACTTCTGGGATTGGGGACAGGATGGGAACCCGGCACTGATTCTCGTGCATGGCGGGCTTGACCACGCCCGCAACTGGGATTGGGTAGCGCGGGTTCTGCGCGAGCAATTTCATGTCTATGCGGTTGATTTGCGCGGACATGGCAACAGCCAGTGGGCACCGGGAGCGCTCTACAGTATCGCCGAACACATTCTCGATTTATCGGCGCTCGCTGACATTATCAACGCCTTTCCAATTTATCTGGTCGGGCATTCGCTAGGTGGCGTTGTGGCTTCTTTGTATTCGGGTGTCTATCCAGAGCGCGTAAGCAAGCTGGTTTCAATTGAAGGCTTGGGTCCGCCGCCCGGCCATCGCATTCATCGCCCGGCGCCCGAAAGAATGCGCAGTTGGATAGAAGCCATTCGGGAAACCGAGCACAAAGACGGACGAAGTTACCCCAACCTTGATGCCGCCGTAAAACGAATGAAAGAAGCCAATCCTCATTTATCCGACGAGGTGGCGCGCCACCTTACCTTACACGGCACTAATTGGAATGCCGATGGCTCGCTCGTCTGGAAGTTCGATAATTACGCCCGCCCCTTTGGCCCCTTCGGCCAGAATATACAGGATATGAGCGATACCTTCAGTCAGATCTCCTGTCCGGTTCTATTATTCTGGGGAATGGAGAGTTGGGCATCCGACCCTGAAACCGACATCCGCGCAGCGGCTATTAAAAACCGCCAGATTGTTAAAGTGCCCAATGCCGGGCACTGGGTGCATCACGACCAACTCGACATTTTTCTAAAGGAAACTTTACGCTTCCTCGCTCCGCCGGATGAATAAACCGCTTATTGTTTTTCGAGAACCACCGTGTCCGTAGCCGAACCATTCGGGTTGGCTTGTTTCACTTCAATGGTCATGGTCTTGCCGTCGCCCGATACATTAATCTTGCGCCAGAAACTGAACCCCTGGTCGTTCTTGAACTCCAGAATTAACGCTTCGCCTTCCCACTTTGCCGAAGCTTTGATATCCATACCTTCCAGTTGTTGGGCGCTTTCTTTGCCGTCCAAGGTATAAGTAAAGTCGAGGGTTCGATCTCCCTGGTCATTGGTTATGGTGAGCGATTCACGAAGCGTGGTTCCCTGCTGGTCGAATTTGATGCTGATATTTTTCGGCCCGCCTCTTTCAAATTTGCTCTTCTCGGCGTTCATCTTCCAGGTTCCCGTAACCGGTGTTTTGCTTTGCGCCATAACCAAACAGGTTGCTGAGAACAGGAAAAATAGAGCCAGGAGGGTGATGGTAA
>JBIOWC010000289.1:0-7001 GCA_044868105.1 Blastocatellia bacterium | reverse complement strand
ATGGTCGGAATTCGGCCGGCGGGTTAATGAAAATAAATCTATCGGAACGGACCACGGCACCGCCTCGAATGTGTTTGTCATCGGGGGTCGCGTCAGCGGCGGCATTTATGGTCGGCAACCTTCGCTTGCAGCAACTGATTTGGATGACGCGGGCGATCAAAAATTCACGGTGGATTTCCGTTCGGTTTATTCAACCATTTTAGACCGCTGGCTGGGCTCAGATTCACAAACCATCCTCAACGGTCAGTTCGAGAACCTCGGCTTTCTTGGCTGATGATTTTGGCTAAAGAGAGTGAAGGGAACTTAGGAAAGCTCCTTCACTCTCTTTTTTAATTGAGAGAGGAATTTTCTTCAAATGCCTGCCGTTCCCGGGTTTTCCTTTACGGTTTATGATTAATTCCGCCTGGTAAATCCCCAACCCCGTTTGTCGCGTAGTAACCTCTGATTGATTTAGTAATTCTGCAAATCGGTAATGGGTCAGTGTGAAAATAGGGAGATGAAAATATTTATCGGTAAAAGAACGGCGGTCTGTCGTCAGCGACAAGGTCATCTTCTGATGGGGCAGAAATGACGGATGGCGATTTATCCGCCCCAGCAGATGGCGCTTTATCCGCCTTTTCCGCCTAATCAGAAGATAAATTTTTACTTGTCCAGAGATAAATTTTTACTTGTCCAGAGATCACTGTTTACTGGTCGTTAGGCGGGACTTTACTTTTTTAGCGCCAACCTATTTCATACTGACTCACTACTTGCAAATCCCTATGCTAGGGTTAAACGTCGGGATACGCTATCAATGAAAAAGTGAATCGCTATGTTCAAAAATTTCATCTTGTATCTGCTCACCATCCCCGTATTTTTTGCGCTGGATATGTTATGGCTTGGCCTGGTCGCCAAAGATTTTTATCGTCGGAGTTTCGGCAATTTAATGCGCCCGGATACCAACTGGGGAGCCGCCATTGTGTTTTATCTGGTATTTATTGTCGGGCTTTTAATGTTTGCGGTTTTACCGGCCTTGGAAAAAGGCAACATCCTGCGCGCTATGTTCCTGGGCGCATCATTCGGGTTTTTCTGCTATGCGACATTCGATTTAACCGGCTATGCGGTGATTCGGGACTTCCCGTTCAATATGGTTTTAGTGGACCTTCTTTGGGGAATTTTTCTATCTGGCGCGGTTGCCGGCGCCAGCTATTTTCTCGGTGAAAAATTTTTGTTTTGAAAGCCGCGCGCCGCTAATTCAAAGCCAAAACTGCGCCGGTAATTAAGCTGATGACCAGGGCAACCGCCGCAAGTAAAATCGTCCAACCCCGGCTATTCAAGGAATGCTTTTCAACCCAGCCGCGATGGGTCTTGCGCTCAAAAAAGAGATGCGCCAGTGCCACACTCAAAAGGGTGAGCGCCAGGCAATAGAGGCGCTGTGTCAAAATGAGAGTTCGTGTTCTGCTTGAATCAATCAGGTCAGTATAAGCCCAAAGTTTATAGAGTACGGGGTTGTAGAGCCAATGATTGTGCCCTTGAGTGAAAAGATAAAAGAGGCCGCCGCCAAGACCGAGGCTTACCGCATAGGCCAAATATTTGTCGCCGAGAAAGACGTTCAAGGCCACCGAAGCGCCAATCATCAAAACGACGCTCGGCAGCAACACCACTATGTAGATAAGCAGATAGACGCCCGGTTCAACCGGCGTTTGCCCTTTGATGAGTTGCACCGTGATGGCCAGTAAAGCGCAGGCCAGCCAAAGCATGAAGGTGAGCGAAAATATGGCGGTAAGTTTAGAGAGCAGGATTGCCCAATTGGGCGTCGGGGTACTCCACAACACCGGCTCAATTCTGAGTTCGCGGTCTCTGTGCAAGGCTTCGCCGCAATAGAAAACCGTGATGGCGAAAAATAACAGCATCAACGAATCAACCAAACTGGTTGCATAAGCCGCTGAAACCGAAACATTCGGTTGCGCCTCGAAATAGACGAGTAGAAAGGTGGATAAAAAAACGATCAGCGGAATCATTACAACCGTGCCGCGTTCAGCGCCCAGCAAACGAAATTCAATGTTCACAGCCCCCAGAAATTTTTTTGTCTGCGCGGCGATGCCGTCATTCATTAAGGTGACGGGCGGCAGGACAACCGGCCTGGTAGCGGGCCGGAATTGTAAGTTTGCCGGATTGAAGTCGTGAGTTTCATCATAAAGCCGCTCGGTTTTTGGCGAGAGGTTGAGCAGGGATAGCGAGGTATCAGGTTGCGCTTTGGCAGGGCGCTCAATCATCGAAAAACGCCGGTAAACGAAAAACAGAAGAGAAAAAGCGACGATTAACATGAATACACGATTGATCAGCAGGTCGGCCGTGTAATTGATTACCAGTTGATTGAGCCACTCAGCACTTTGCCCCCTTGAAACTTCCGAAATCAGATTGAAGAGTAGCGGGTCGAGCGCCACGCGCCAACGCGGCGGCAACCCTTTCAAGGTCAACTGCCAGCCAATATAAAGTAGATAGAAAGAGGTCACCAGCCCATACACGATTTTGACATTGCGGGTGAGCGTGCCAACCGCAAAGCAAAGCGCCGCCAGTGCGAGTTGCGAGGTGACGACAAAAATAATGAAATGTTTCAAGTAGGGAAAGGCCCTGGCCGGAAGCACAATCATGTCCGTGGTGCGAAAGGCTTGCAGCAGAAAAAGCGTGAGCGCGAACCCCGATTGACAGAGAACCAGAATCAGAAAATTACCGAAAAATTTGCCAAACAGGTATTGAATGCGATTGATCGGCTTGGAAAAAATCAACGGGTCAATACGCACGCGAAAATCTCTGATGACCGGGTCGCCCATAAGCATTGCCGTAAACAGTGGCAGCGTCATAAACGAAAACCCGCCAAATAAGCGCGCGATATAAAAATCGCTGTTCGTCGCCCAGCCTCTGGAAATGGCCGGCCCGCCGGCCCACCACAAAATAGCGTTTGCGCTGAACAAAACGAAAAGCCCATAAGGCGCAATTCGCTTGGCATTGTAAAGCATTTCGGTTTGAATGATGGCGCTCAGCAGATTGGCGACGGGTGATTTCATGGTCAATTCACTCTCTGGGGTTGAGTAACCAGGCTGAAATAGTAGTCTTCAAGGGTTGGCGTGACAGCATTAAAAATGGCGTCGGGTTTACCCTCCTGGGCATAGACCCGAACGCGTATCTCGCCCTCAAACGTTTGAGAAGAGAGGATCGCCAATTGGGTTTTTAACTGCGAGAATCGTTCACGAGTCACGCAGGCTTCCCACATCTTCCCCTGCAATTGGCTGATGGCTTCGCGCGGCGTACAAGCGGCAATGATTTCGCCTTTCCTGATTATGGCCATGTGGTTGCACAGATTGGCGATGTCGGAAACGATATGCGTAGAGAGGATGACCACCGTATCGCCATCGGCAATTTCAGAAAGCAGATTGTGAAAACGCACCCGTTCTTCGGGGTCAAGGCCGGCTGTCGGTTCGTCAACAATAAGCAGTTTCGCCTGACCGATAAGCGCCTGAGCGATGCCCAGGCGTTGACGCATACCGCCCGAAAACCCGCCGACTTTTTGATGTCGCGCCGATTGCAGATTGACCCGTTCGAGCAAGCGGTCAATCAATTCCTGACGTTCGCTCCGCTGATGCACACCTTTGAGCTTGGCGAAATAGTCGAGCGTTTGTTCGGCGGTTAAGGTGGGGTAGAGTCCGAACTCTTGCGGCAAATAGCCCAGCATTTTGCGTGTCGCTGAGGGGTTCTTGATTAAGTCAAGGCCTTGTATTGACGCGACTCCTTCATCAGGTTCCAACAAGGTAGCGAGGATTTTCATCAGGGTCGTTTTGCCTGCGCCGTTCGGCCCCAAAAGTCCGAACATGCCCGGCGGAATTTCAAGATCAATCCCCTTAAGCGCCAGAATTCCTCCGGCATAGGTCTTCTTAAGGTTTGCAATAACCAGGTGATTTTTATTCATATCTATTTGGAAAAATCCTGCTTTACTTATCCGTTTCCGCCAATCATCGGCGCGGTGAGTCACGATAATGCGAGCGCTTCAGGATTCACCATGTTGGTCGCCTGTCCGGCAAAAAAATTAATCACGTTTTCAAAGGCCGTGCCGAAATATAGCTCGTAGCCGTTTTGTTCGACATAACCGAGATGCGGCGTACAAAGCACATTCGGCCGGTTGAGTAACGGATGATTGGAGTCATAAATCGGTTCTTCCCTAAAAACATCGAGTGCCGCAAAACCCGGACGACCGTTTTGCAAAGCCGTCTCCAGCGCGCCCTCGGCAACTAATTCGGCGCGGCTGGTGTTTACAAATAGCGCCGAAGGTTTCATGCGCGCCAAATCGTTTACCGTGATGATGCCAGTGGTCTCCTTGACCAGCCGAAGGTGAATGGTTAAGACGTCCGAACTCTCGAAAAAATGTTCTTTCGTCGGGCAGGCTTTGTAGCCGTCAGCTTCTGCGGCCTGTTGTGAAGCCGTGCGTCCCCAGATTTGCACATTCATTCGAAAGGCGCGTCCGAAGCTGGCAATCAGTCGCCCGATTTTACCATACCCCCAGACGCCGAGCGTCGCGCCGTGTAAGGCCTCGCCGATATTGGTTTGCCATTTGCCCTGTTGCAAGCCAACGACGGCTTGAACCAGTTTGCGGCGTGCGGCTATCACCAGCGCCCAGGTGAGTTCCGCCGGAGCGATGGGCGACCCCGCGCCTTCGACAACGACAACGCCAGCCGCCGTGCACGCCTCAAGGTCAAGGTGGCGGCCGATTTTTCCGGTTTGCGAAATGAGTTTCAAGCGCGGGGTGCGCTTTAAAAACGCGGCATTGATTTTGGTTCTCTCCCGAATCAGCACCAGACATTCGGCTTCGGCCAGCGTGGCTTGAGCCTGCGGGTCTTGATCAATATCGCCGAGAATTTTCACTTCATGAGCGTTGAGCAGTTCCAGGCAAGCCAAATGTTTTGTGGCGAATTGATAATCATCCGGTATGACTATTTTCATGATGGTTGTCCGTTCACCAGGGCATTGATGATTCCAGCGGTTTACCAGAGCAATTTTGCGGGAAAAAATTCAGCCACTAATTCTTCATAGAAGGGGCGCAGCGCTTCAAGGTTGGGGCGCTCTTCGCCTTTGGAATAGAGGTCATAAGGACTGAAGGCGCGTACCCAGTCAAACATCTGTTTATCGTGGTCATTCATCAGATGCTCATACTCGCGTTGCTGATGAATGACGTAACAGGAGTGATAGCGAATCATGTAGAGGCTCGCTTCGGGCAGGTAGTCTTTCATCACCTGGTAAAGATATTCATCATGCCCCCACGAAAAATGTACCTGGTCGAGACCGCAGCCTTCACGGTAGATGCCGTTCGGGGTTTGATACAGCGGATTGTGGCTATCCGGATTGGCCGCGAAAAATTCCGGGTAGACAATCTTTTCTGAAAAGGCGCAACCCACCGGAAAGGTGTCGCCAACGACAGCCCATTGCGGTTCGCCAAATAAGGATAGGATTTTGCCCAGATCGTGAATGAGGCCAGTCAGAATGAACCAGCGCGGATGACCATCCCGACGAATAGCCTCGGCGGTTTGCAGATTATGTTCGATTTGCGGAACCTCTGTATCCGGGTCGCTGTCATCAACCAACGTGCTCAGGTGTTCGATGGCTTCCCAGATGCCCATCTCTATCTTCGCTCTTTCGCGATAGGCTTTTTTCTTTGCCCGTACGAATTCGACGGTCTGATGCGTGTGGTTCAAGCGGTAGAGTTCTTTTACGCTACTGCGAGTTTCACCCCGGTAGTCGCGAAACGCTTCGGCTTTTTTATTAATCTTGCTCGTGTCAACGGGTGGCTCAGATGAATTCATATTCGGGATAAGTTCATCGCCAGATTTTTGAATTGTTGTATGTGTCATATCACAAATCCCCTTTGCGAAAATCTCATAATGGATATTGTGTTTGAGAACGAATCGCCATAAATATAAGGGATTATAGCCTATCTTTTCTGCTAGAGAAGCCTTTCAGGGTTCAATCTGGGTTTCAACGATAATCGGATGGTTGCGCGCTTATAAACTGGGCCTTACGGGCTACGGCATAAAAGGTGAGGGGCAGGCATCTTGACGAATGCTCTATTAAAAAGCATTCGTCAAGATGGGTCAGGGTTATTAGAAAGAGTAACGCAAAGCAAACTGCAAGTTGCGTTCGCTGGTCTTGCTGGTTACTTTGCCAAAAGCTGTGCTGCGCGGATTGGATTCGGGATTGCTCCAATTCGGATGATTCGGCCAGTTAAAGGCTTCAAAGCGGAACTGGAACTTCTGCGATTCTTTGATTACGAAATCTTTGAAAAGTCCCAGATTATGATTCTGAAAGCCCGGGTTATAGAGCAGGTTGCGTACCCGTTGGTTATTGAACGTGCCGGCCGTTGGTTGAATGAATGTCGCACTGCCGTTGAGCGGGTTTTTCGGTAAAAACCAGTAATTCGGATCTGAGGTGCTGTTTGAGAATCGGCGTTCGCTCCGGGACAGGGCGGGGTCGCCATTTAACACCCAGAACTGGCTACCGCTTCCCGGTCCAACACCGGCGAAATCGTCTCCGGTTCTGACTGAAAACGGTGTGCCGGTCTGCATTTGTGAAACGGCAGAGAAGGTCCAGCCACCTAGAAGTTTGCCCATCAATTTGGTCTGGTCTTTGAAGAAGGGCAGTTCATAAATGGCGTTCAGCACCACGACATGGCGCCGATCAAAATCCGACGGCCCCCACAGCGCGTTGGCATCGAAAGCATCGGGAATGACATCGCGTTGGGCTGACCCATTATCTGATGACTTCGATAACGTATAAGCCAGGCCAAAGCTCAAGCCATGAGTGAAGCGCCGATTGATGCCAAGTTGAAGCCCGTGATAGATCGAGTTCGCGTCGTTGTTGGTGACGCGAATTGTGCCGAACCCTTTAAACGGTCTGAGGAAGTCCGGGTTAAAGCGTCCGAGCGCCGGATTAGCCGGATTAATCAGCGGGCAAACATTATTCGGGCAGGTGTTGAG
>JBIOWC010000288.1:0-22535 GCA_044868105.1 Blastocatellia bacterium | reverse complement strand
GTCTAAATCCGGCTACCGGCTACTGGCTACCGATTACCGGCTACCGACTACCGACCGCCGAATTAAATATTCACCGATTTCATAAAGGCTTCGGGATAGCGCAAACCGTGAGCCGCATCCTTCGGAAAGACCGCTTCAATTTCAGCCAAATCCGCTTCCGTCAATTTAATGTCTGAGACGGCAATATTCTCTTCGAGGTATTTGCGGCGTTTGGTCCCTGGTATGGGCACGATCTCTTCACCTTGCGCCAGCACCCAGGCAAGCGCCAGTTGGGAAGCGGTGACGCCTTTGGCTTCGGCAATTGCCTTGACGCGCTCGACGAGTTCAAGATTCTTTTGAAAATTTTCGCCCTGAAAGCGCGGCGAATAGCGCCGGTAATCGGTCTCCTCAAGGTCATCAAAGCTTTTAAATTGTCCGGTCAAAAATCCGCGACCGAGCGGACTGTACGCCACAAAACCGATGCCGAGTTCGCGCACTGTCGAGAGAATCTCGTCTTCGGGGTCGCGGCTCCATAAGGAGTATTCGGTCTGCAGGGCGCTGATCGGATGAACCGTATGAGCGCGACGTATAGTCTGCGGCGCAGCTTCCGAGAGTCCCAGATAGCGAACCTTGCCGGCCTGAACGAGTTCGGCCATCGCCCCGACTGTGTCTTCGATAGGCACCCGGGGGTCGACGCGGTGTTGATAATAAAGGTCTATGTAATCGGTGCCCAGTCGTTTGAGCGAAGCATCGCAGGCTGAATGAACATACTCAGGTCTTCCGTTAATGCCGCGCACCGAGTTGTTTTCGCCTTCGCGGGTAATCCCGAATTTCGTTGCAATGATCACCTGATGGCGGCGGTCTGCGAAGGTTTTGCCAACCAGCTCTTCGTTCGTGTAGGGGCCGTACATGTCGGAAGTGTCGAAAAAATTCAGCCCCAATTCAACCGCCCGATGAAGCGTAGCAATCGATTCGTTGTCGTCGAGGCTGCCGTAAAACTCCGACATGCCCATGCAACCTAACCCTTGTTCGGAAACCACCAGTCCCTGTGTGCCTAATTTTCTCTGCTGCATCCTGATTCGCTCCTTTGATCTTTGAAATATAGTGTGATTATACAAATGAAGAGAAGCGAAGGACACCGCCGGCTCAATCATTTTTTTGTAAAGGGTATTTCTAGAAAGGCGGGGGCACGCGCTCGCAGTAAATCTGAGTCGTCGGGTTTTAAAACCATAAAAGGGATGATTGAACATATTGCACGCTCAATCATCCCTTTTATTTAGTCCTTCACGGATACCGCGAACCGTTTAATGCTGGTCGTGAGGGACAATCACGGTTGCGCTTGCCGTCGTGGTATTGCCTGCGGCATCACGCGCCCGGTAAGTGATGGTATAGATTCGTCCGGTTCCGGTGCCGCTGCGCTCCGAGCGCAAGAAAAATGCACGGTCATCCGTACCAAAATCTGCGCCTTCAATATCGCCTTCGGTGTTGCCGTCGCCCCGGCCATTAATCGGCTCATTCGCCGTTATGGACAGCAGTTCGACAGACGGATTCTGGTCAACATCATCGCTCACAGAAATGGCTGCGGTGATGGGAACCAATTTGTGAGTGACGGGCCATAAACTGGATGGCGAAACCGTAACCACAAGCGTCGGCGGTGTGGCATCGGCAACAAACCCTTCAAACTGGCTCGCTAAAAAGGCATTGGTTGTGAAAGCGTTGGAGACAACTAAGGAATCCCCCGCTCCAAACAGTAGCAAACCGCGAACAAAATACGGACCATTAACGCCATGCTGGCCAATGAGTTCACCATCAAACGTGAGTCTCAAGGTATTGGCGCCGGCGGTAAAGAATCCTGAACTTGCGGCGAAGTCAATTTCTACGCCGTTGCTATCGGTGAGTCGCGCCGACCATTGATAGAAGCCACTGTTCACGACCTCTACCCCGATGCTGACATTCAACAAGTCAAAGCGACCGTTGCCGTTTATATCTACGCCTTCGGACGAACCCGCGCCCGTCAAATTCAGTCGGGAATGCTGGAAGGCGCGGAAACTATAGGCCGCGGTTTGATGAACATTGCTTCGCTCATCAACTAAAGCCAGACTCACATCATCCTCTTCGGCAAGACGGAGCGTCTTCAACTTGTAAGGTCCGTCCACCCGGTTATTAAAAATCGTCTCCCCATTGAATTTTAATTCGACATTATTTGAACCGGGGTTGAGGTTCACGTCGGTGCTGGCGGTTAAGGTATTGCCTTGCGCGTCTTCGAGCACGCCAAAGAGATGATAATTTGCCGTCGCGCTGATGTTCACGCCGACGCGAATTACCAGTTGGTTGAAGAACGTATCGCCGTCCGTATCCCGTCCAAAATCTTGAAAGGGACCTGAAATAGACGAGGTGCTGCGACTCACGGTTGCCAGAGTAAAGGCTTCGCGACTAAAAGCCGGCGCCGTCGCGCGACTCGCATTTAAGACAATGCGATAGTTACCGGGTTGCGTTGTCGCTGTGAAATTGCCCGTATATACGCCGTCGTTTGCCGTCGCATCACCCCCGGTCCCGTTATCCTGAAGGGTGATGGTCTGGGTCGTGTTGTCAGGCAAAGCAAGCTTTGCTGTCACCGTTGCGCCGGTAAGCGGGGCGTTATTATTTTTCAAGGTACCGAGAATTTTCAGCGCTTGACCGGGCGTGAGGTTGGCGTCTGCGACCGCGCCGGTAAAGGTTATTGCAGGATTTTCGAGCCAGCCGGTTACCGCATAGGAAACCGCCCCGGATGGATCAGTCACCGACGGCGCGCGCACTTCAACCGTCCAGTTGCCGACCTCCGGAGAAGCGAAATAGAAAACCTCCATTCGCCCTCCCAGGATGTCTTGCTCATCCCGCGTCACGTTTGAATTGCCGACAATGGTCGTGGCATCAAAACGTTGTCCGGAGGGCGAAACGAGCGCCAGATCGAGATTGCCCGATGGATAGAGCAACGAGAAATAGGCGGGCGTCACCTGATCAATTGGAATGGTGCGCGTTTGCACCTGTCCCTGTTGAATGCTGCCAACAACTGAACCGGTTTGTGCAACGGTCGGCGGCGTAGCCGCCTGTACAGTCATATTGTTGGTGCCGAAGGCGACGACGCGATCACGCACGCTATTGTGTACGCCCTGAGAGCCGGTCAGGCTGGTGTGCTTCGCATCACCATTGTCGCCGCTCGAATTGAATATCCGATTTTGCGTGTATGGGAGCGCATGAACCGAAGTAACCGGGACGATGGTATCGCCTCTGCCGGCGATGGCGAGCAATAGCCGATCGACCGGGTGACAGAAAGGATTGAGGAAGAAACAGTCCGGGTCATAATCGCCAGCCAAGGCCGTATAACGGACCTGGCTGTTCGAGCCGTGTACAAAGTTGTAGCCTGCCATATAAGGCTGGGTCAGTTGGATGCCGGCGGGTCCGGCAAGACCGTTTATGATGACACTCGGAATGATTCCCAAAGAGCCGACCACGACACCCTGAACCAGATCAGCCAGTGGGCTTCCGGCATTGGGGGTGCCAAGTTGAATGACTTGCTCGACCGAATCGTTGTTTTCGACAAAATGGCGGGAATCCAATCCGCCTTTGCTGTGGCATACGAGATTGACCTTATCAACGCCCCAGCGTCTTTTGGCGTCAGCAACCTCATTCGAAATTTTTCCAGCATTATTTTGGATGCTATCGAGATTACCCATGTTGAGGCGGTTGCTATTGGGAAGTCCGAGTTGGTCGAGGTTGGGAACCCACACGCCGGACCAGGTGCTGCCGCTCGACAAAATGCCATGCGCCATCACAACCGGGCGCGCAACTTCGATGGTAATCGCTGCCCAGTCAATCGATGTGCACCAGACCAGTTCGGAATTGGCGGTGTCGATATCAATGCGAATGGTGTTATCGGCAGGCGTGACGGAACCGCCGGGTCCCGGGTCGGACGGAAAATTCACCCATTCAATCGGCACGGAAAATTCGTTCAGCCGCCAGACATTATTGTCGCCGATGAGAAATTCGCCGGGGACGACATTACCGTTGAAGCTCACTCGATCTCTTTCAGGATTGAATTGCCCGCCGCCGCCGAAAAAATCAACGTCAAAAGCCGGCATCTGTATGGTCGCCCTGTCAGAGATCAAGCCATTGGCTTTGAGCTTGGCAACATCTCCGACCACCCGTGTCACCTGAACGGTGAAAACCAGCGGACTGCCATCGCGAAAGGTACAGCCGGTGTCAAGCCCGCCACCACAATCGACAACAAACGTGGCATCGTTCATTTCAGGCGGGTTAAACGGAGAACTGCCGCAGCGGGGTCCCGACTGAGCGGCAATCGCGCCTTTGCCGGAACAGCACTTGGAAGGGTCTGGAATGTCCCGCGTATCCTGGCGTTGTCGCGGCATTTGAATTTCGGACCGCGTGGTCTGGGCGCCAGATGGTGTCGTTCGTTGTCGGGAATCTTGAGCTAAGGTTTTAGGATGGTAAACGACGTGGCTCATCAGTAAGGCGATGAGCAGAAGAGAGACGAAAAGGGGGCGTATTCTGGACATATTTCCTCCTGGGAATTTAATTGAAACTAATTCTTATGAACCGGTCCTCTGTGAGGAGGTAAGGACATTGTTCATCGGGGTATGACTGAGTATTCCAATTTGTGAAGGCAGAACTTCTTCTGTCTGTGAAAACTAATGCTTCGTACTTATGCTGTTTTGTCGCTGCGTCGGAAATTAAAAGATAACGGTTTGGCTTATTATAAACTGTTCAAATTAGTGACCGCGACAAGCTTCAACTACAAATAATTATATTTATTGTCAGGTGTTTTAATTTTTCCCACTCACATCTGTCTGTGAAGATGGCGAGACTATACTCTTGGATTGTTTTGCGGTCAAGTTAAGAGAATTTAAAAATATCTTCTGAAGATTAACTCTCAAAATCGTTCGGAGGGTGGCAAGCGCAGAGAAGATTGTTAGCCCTTTTTCTCTTCAAATCAACTGACGGCAAGGTTGATAGCTAAAGGCAGAGCTTCAGATTTAACGCGTTATCCGTTATTGAACGCCCCTCGCTCTTGCGGTCAGTTAGGTGAATCTCAGCGCGCGAATTCCGACAGGGCATCTTTCAGGCTTGCGAAATTCCCATTTCAGGAAACCGCCGTCTTCAAGTTCGGGCATTGGTCGAGCGTCGGTGAGCGGCGCCAGCCTGACAACAAAATTGATATATTCGCCTTCCTGCACAAACCCGTCTTCGCGAATCCAGGCCGGCGGCTCTTCATCAGGTCGTGTGCGTTTGAAATAATCCAACGGGTTTTCAGGCTGGATGCCGGCGGCGGGTTTGAACAATCCTTTGCCGTCAAAATTTTCTATCTGTCCCCAACCCGTCGAAAGGTCGCCCGGTGGATAGCTGTAAACCTCTGCGTCATACTCACCGGCAGGCACTTCAACATATCCTCCCAGCCAGAATTTATCGCCGTCCTTGATTGCTTCAAACCCCGCTTCGTTATCTAAAGCGCCGGTGATTAACAACTGCCCGCAGGGAATATTCAGTTTCCAACGGGCGCGCGCCGTCCACTGCGACGCTTCCTCTTCATTCAAATCACCGAACACGACGCGCACCAGATAACCATCGTCCTGATATAAATCCATCGGCATGATGGCGCGCTGCTCAATCATCTGGCGCAGGTTTTGAGCGTCGCCAAACAGATCCAATAATTCTTCATACTCGTGTCCGCCGAGACTCATGGGCGCAATCATGATCAGGCAACCGGCTTCGTGAATGATAAATTCCAGGCGTCTATTTTCCATGGGCACACCTCTGGTTGAATGGTGCTGCGAGCCAGGCAAATTTATTGATTAAGGGTAAGGCGTCTTTAGAATACCGTTTGAAAAATTTTCCGGCTAGACTTTTATGCCGTACTTTTCGAAGCGGCGATAGAGCGCCGGACGACTCAACCCCAGGGCTTCGGCAACCCGGCTGATATTGCCGTCATAATGTTTGAGGCTTTTTAAAATCATCGCTTTTTCCATCTCATCAATGGTCATGCGTCCGACTTCCGGCAAATCATCTTTAGATTTTTCGTTGGTTTCCATGTCCATCGGCAAACGAAAATCTTCCACCTCCAAAACCTCTTTGCCGCTGACCAGAATGGCCCGTTCAATGAGTTGTTTCAATTGGCGTATATTGCCGGGCCACGCAAGGGTCTGCATCCAATTTAAGGCCGGGTCGGTAATTTTGATTTCGTCCCGCCCGTAACCTTTGGCGATATTTTCGGCGAAATGATTGGCGAGCAGCGGAATGTCCGCCGCTCTTTCTCGCAGCGCCGGCAAATGCACAGCTATCAAATTCAAACGATAGAGCAAGTCTTCGCGAAAAGCCGACTGGGCAACCAGGTCGTTCAGATTGCGATTGGTTGCCGAAATCACCCGCACATCAACCGCGCGTGTAAGGCTTGAACCGAGCACTTCATAGGTGCGGTCTTGTAATACGCGAAGCATTTTCACCTGTGAGTTCACATCCAAATCGCCGATTTCATCGAGAAAAATCGTGCCGCCACCGGCGATTTCAAATCGGCCTTTCCGGTCTTGTTTGGCATCGGTAAATGCGCCTTTGAGGTGACCGAACATTTCACTTTCAAAGAGCGAGGCCGAGATGCCGCCAAGGTTGACTTTCACAAACGGCGCTTGACGACGGCGACTGTTAAGGTGAATGGCGGCGGCAATGAGTTCTTTGCCGGTTCCCGATTCGCCGGTGATTAACACCGATGCGTCGGTCGCCGCGACGCGACCAATTACATCTAAAATTTTGAGCACCTTGGCGTCGCGCCCGATGATGGCGCGGAAATCATAAGCGTTATCGAGTTCTTCCCGCGTCGGCAATCGATCTTTTTGGTTCGAACGCGCAACCGCCAGTCCGATTGCCGTTTTGACCGCTTGCAGGAGCTGGTTATGAGTCCAGGGCTTGGTAATAAAATCCGAAGCCCCAGCGCGCATGCCTTTAACGGCAAGTTGAATCGAACCCCAGGCGGTAAGCAAAATCACCGGCAGATTCGGTTTGAGCGTTTTAATTTTCCGGAGTAATTCAATGCCTTCTTCGCCGCTCGTCTTGCGCGAAAAATTCAAGTCTTGAATGATGAGGTGAAATTCATCCTGCGTAATTTTATTGATGGCATCTTGAGGCGAAGCAGCCGTCTGCGACCGATAGCCCGCTTGCTTGAGCAAGAGTGCGAGTGAGGTAGTTACCGATGGGTCATCATCCACGACAAGAATCATTTCACTTGTATTACTTGGGGTGCTCATCGTTTGTTCCCTAAGAGTCCGAACGATGAATGAATGATGAGCCTATCTTGGTTCATCATTCATTCATCGTTCGGCGTTCATGGTCTCCGATAGACGCTTATTTGTACGTCGGCTTCAGGGGTTTCTTCACTTGTGCTTGCGTCGTCTTCTTCAACTGTTCCATAGCGATTTGAATCGCTTTTTCCAATTGCAAATCATGACCTTCGCGATAGGCTTTCGGCTCCAAATCAACTTCAATATCCGGCGCCACCCCGTTATTTTCGATATCCCAGTTGCCGGTTTTAGGATTAAAGAAGGCGCGGTTCGGCGCCAGCATCCGGCCGCCATCAACCAGTTCAGGCATGGGAACAAACCCGCCAATGCCGCCACCCCAGGTGCGTTTGCCAACCAGCGTCCCAACCGCCGCTTGACGAAACATCCAGGGCAAGGTGTCGCCGCCCGACCCCGCGTATTCATTGGTTATCATCACTCGCGCACCAGGGATAGTGGCAACCGGAAAATTCATATCCGCACCTTCACGAAAAGTATAAACCGAGAGCGGCAGGCGCTTGAGCATATCAATAAAATAGTCTGCGGGCGCGCCCCCGCTATTGTATCGTTCGTCAATGATTACCCCTTGCTTATCTATATAAGCGTAAAAATCCCGGGTGAACTCTTCATAACCCGCTGACCCGGTATCCGGCAAATAAATGTAGCCGAGTTTGCCGCCTGACTTTTCAGCGACCAGACGACGATTTTCTTGAATCCAATCATAAAGCCGCAAGGTGTTTTCACCAAAACTCGGCACCACGGTAAAGGTTCGCGCACTTGTGCCATCAGGCTTGGTTGCAACTTTCAGTTGCACGGGCCGCCCGGCTTTGCCTTGAAAGTATTTGAAAAGGTTTTCATCAGCGTTTATCTCTTGCCCGTCAATGGCAATTAGAAAATCCCCGATGTTTACCTGTACACCCGGTTGCGCGAGCGGCGCAGTAAGCAAGCCATCGGAATTGTCGCCGTGATAAAGGCGCGTGATTCGGTAACGACCCTGTTCGACTTCATAATCTGCGCCCAGCATTCCGACATTCGCTGGTCCGCCGCCAGGCGCATCGCCGCCGCCAACTTGCATATGACTAACCGTGATATGTGAAAACATTTCGCGAAAGACCACCAGCAAATCATTGCGCGTCACCACGTTCGGCAGGTAGGCGGCGTAGTGTTCCTTGAGCGCCGCGAGATTTTGCCCATGATGATTGGCGTCATAAAAATAATCGCGCATCAGTCGCCAGGACTCGTTATACATCTGTCGCCATTCATCACGCGGCGCGATTTGCAATTCCGCGCTGCTTAAATCCAGTTTGCCGTCTTCGGGTTTCGGTAGGGTATCGGTTGACACAACATAGTAGTTGCCGCCTTTCGGATAGAGGGCTCGGCTTGCGTCATCTGAAAGCGTAAAGCCGCCTGCGCCTTCAATGAACTTTTCCGACTTGCGATTGGTTACATCAAATTTATATACCACATTCGGATTTTGATTGCCTGATTCAAAGGCGAAAAGGGTTCCGGCTTTGCCCGCTTGAATCCCTGCGTAATCGCGGGCGGGCATCGGCAGGCGAACGCTTCTTTGCGCGATACCTTCAACATCAAGGCCCGGCGCGTTCTCTGCGCCCTCCGGTTTACCGGCAACCGGCACCAGCGGCGAAGGCTCATCTTTGTCGAGCACCACCGCATAGATGCTGCGGGTTGTCGAGTTTCTGAATTGAAAAGAGGACATCCCGAAAACTTTGCGCGGTCCGGCATTGGCGCTCAACGTGAAGTAGAGATATTTGCCGCTCTTATCAAAGGTGGGCGAATCGGCATCGAATCGTTCATTACTGACCGGATAGCTTCTGGCGCTATCGAGCGAGTAAAGATAAAGCCTGCGCAAATAATTCGGCTGCGCTTTGGTGTAAGCCAGCCAACGACTATCGGGCGACCAGGCCGGCGCGGGCGTGTCGTCGAAGCGATAGGCTGTATCAACGCGACTCACTTTGCCCGTTTCAATATCTACAGTCCAGATGTTCAACCGCTTGTCGTAAAACGCCAACTTCTTCGAGTCCGGCGACCACGAGGGTTCGTAATAAAATGAGGGCTGCGATTCAATAGCAATTTTTTTGACTTCCGGTGTCATCGCCCGTCGCAGGTGCAGTTGGTATTCGCCCGATTCATCCGAATAATAAGCAATCCATTTTCCATCGGGCGACCACACAGGGGTGCGTTCTGCCGCGCCGCTCGTCTGTGTGAGGTTGCGAATCTCTTTGCCGTCGCTGCCGAGGGTTAGAATTTCGCCGCGCGCGCCAAAGATGACTTGTTTGCCATCCGGCGATAAATTGAAGGCGCGAATCCAGCGCGCCGCTTTAACGGTTCGGGGTTTGAGTTCCGCCCAATCATTTGCACTCATATTAATCGGCACGATACGTTGTTCGTTGGTCTGTATATCGTAAAGATGAATCGCACCATCTTGAACGAAGACGATAGCGCCCGCCCCGTAACTGGCGGCCTTGATGTCGTACTTTTCAAACTTTGTTAACTGATTAACTTTCCTGGTCTGTGTGTCATAAACGAAAAGATTGACCGTGTCAGTGCGATCGGAAAGAAAATATATTTTATTTTTAACCCATAAGGGATTGCGGTCATTCCAGTTTTCTCGCGGCAATTTTTCAATTTGACTGGTCGCTAAATCGGCAATCCAGATGGCCGAAGTCTGTCCGCCGCGATAATTGCGCCAGGTGCGGGTCGGGTCGCCGAGCGCGTTGTAGGCCAGATGCGAGGCATCCGGTGAATAAGAGCCTGTCCAGGCAATCGGCAGGGGCAACGGTTTTTCAAATCCGCCTTGCCGAGAGATGGTGTAAAGCTGATGGGTGGCGTCGGTAACGCGCCGCGCGCGGATGAGAATATTTTTGCCATCCGGAGTCCAGTCAACCGCGACATCCTCTTTCGGGTGATAAGTGAGCCTCTTGGGTTCGCCGCCCTCAGCCGCAACAACATAAACATCCAGGTTGCCGCCAACATTCATCGAAAAAGCGATTTGCGAGCCATCCGGAGAAAATACCGGCGCGACTTTTTCTGCGGCTTGAACATTGACGAGCGGACGCGCCGTGCCACCTGCGCGGTCAACTACCCACAGGTCATTGGCATAGCAGAAGGCGATTTGTTTACCGCTGACCGCAGGCATTTGCAGGGGGCTAGGCGATTGGGCTAGGCTCGCTTGATGAAGACTGAAAAGACAGATAACGAATAGAAAACTTCGCTTAAACATATTTTCTCCTTTTCGATTGGCCGGGTTTTAGGCTTGCCTGGTTATACCGGTTTATCCATTTCCATATGGATTACTCATAATGCAAGGCCTCGGCGGGTTGCACCCTGGTTGCCAGCCAGCCGGGATACAGACTGCAAAGAATCGTCAACAGGTAAACAATTAACGCAGAAACGATAATGCTGTAGAAATAAACTTTGCCGCTGATGAAACCGATGATATCAAGCAACGGGAATTGCACCACCACCAGGATACCGGCAAGCAATCCGAATGAGGCAATGATGAATAATTCACCGAGTATCTGTCTCTTAATTCGCGCCGCCGTTGCGCCTTTGGCGCGGCGCAACCCAATCTCCCGGGTCCGCTGCGTGACGTTCTGCCAGAGCACGCCGGTCAGTCCCAGGGCCACCATAATCATTAAAAACGAGGCGATCAGTCCGAGCAGAATGATCGGCGTCAGTTGGAGCCGAAAAGCCGCGTCGCGCATCTCGATGAGCGGTTGCACTTCAAATGACCAGTCTTTGGCAATCGCTTGCAGTTTGTCGGTCAACTTCACTTGAAACTCCGCCGTGGTTCCCGGCCGCAGTTTGAGCACCAGGTTGCGAGGCGGGCGGTCTTTCGGGTTGTTGAGGTTTTTTCTGGCAAATAAAAAATTGCCGGGCGCCGCCAATTCGCCTGATTTACGGAAGGCTGACACCACGCCGATTACGCGCGATTCCATCCCGGTTCTCTCCGTTGAACCGAGCGTTTTACCTACGGCCTCTTCCGACCCGAAGATTTCCGTAGCCATTTGCTGATTCAAAACCACAGGTTTGAAATTCGCCCCGTCGTCATCTTTGCCGAACCAGCGGCCGGCAACGACCGTTAACCCCAGAACCTCTTTGAATCCATCGGTGACTTCATCGCGTTCGTACTCGACCCTTTTGCCGAGGAATTCTTCGGCACCATAACTGCCCCCGAATTCATAAGGCACCGAGAGGGCGCTTGCTGAGGCTTCGACTTCGGGCATGTCTTGCACCGCCAGATAAAGTTGCCGCGTCGTCTCTAATTGCTCAGGGGTGAAGTAATCATCAGATTCTTGCTTTACATCTATGCTCACATTCCAAACATTGTCGTAAGTGAAACCGAGCGGATAGCGATAGTTGTCCGCGTAGTAGACCACAAACATCATCACCGCAAAGAGCACCAGAAAGGAGACAAAGATTTCGATGGTGATGAGAAAGTTGATGCGCTTGCGATTCCAGACCAATTTAATCAAATGCTTAATCATCGCACACCTCCGGTTAAGGCCTGTACGGGGTGAAGCCGCGACATCTTCCAAGCCGGATAAACCCCCGACAGCAAGCCGAAGAAAATGGCCAGGCTGAGCCCATAGAAAAAGATTCTGAAATTCATCTGGAAGGCGGCATAAGGAATCAACCCGCTTTGCGAAATTAATTGCAACACCAGAAATGAACCGATAAAGCCAATGGCGCCGCCGACCAGGGTGAGCAGAATATTTTCAATAATGAATTGACCGACCAAGGTCATTGACGACGCGCCGAACGCTTTGCGCACGCCAATCTCCGAAGCGCGCTCCATAATGCGGCTGACATTAATGTTGATCAGATTGATGGTGGGTAGCAGCATAAACAACAGCGCCGCAATGATGATGCCGATGATTAAACGCGTCGGGGCGGCAGAATCGTTCGGTCCCAGACTGAAAAACCGCGCCACGCTTTCAGGAAAAGTCCCGAGGTTGCCGACGGCTTCGGTAAATCCCTTATCGGGAATCTCCGCATGAGCGAGGCGGGAATTGAACTCTTCTTTGATGGCCGGCATCTTATCCACGCTAGTTGCCAGAAACATGCCCATAAAATTGCCGACAAACTCTTTCTTGTATGAATCGGTCTTGGCGGTGCTGATCGGCACCCACACATCCGAAAACGGTATAAACCGAAGACTGGGGACGTTGGGAACCACTCCCACAATGCGAAAATTCTGCCCGTCAATATCTATGGTTTTACCCACTGCCGAATCGTTGCCGAAAAATTTCTGGCGCGTCGCTTCATTAATCACGGCAACGAAATTTCGCTTCTTCTCATCGTCATCGGTATATGGTGCGCCTTCGATGAACTCGAAATTCATCATCTGCCAGAACCCGCCATCGGTACGTTTCAAAAACAGTTTGATTTTTTCGTCGCCTTTGTAAGTCGCAATCGGACTTGGCGCAGTGAAGAAGGTGTACTTTTCAACATCAGGAAGGTCGCGACAGTAGCGGTCAAGAAAGAAGTAGCCAACCAGGCCATTTCTGGAGCCGGACTCGTTGCGAATTTGCATTTGATAAACCCCGAGTTGTCTATCCAAATTCTTTTCCGGTGGCATCTCTCCAAAGACATGGTCAATGATTGCCGCTGCTACCATCAAGACAACCAGTGTAAAGCTGATAGCAAACAGGCTGATGAAAGTAAAAAACTTTCTCCTGAGGAAAACTTTTAAGGCGATTTTGAAATAGTTTTTTAACATAAGAATCGGTAGTCGGCGGTCGGCAGTCGGTAATCTGCAACTGGTAGCTCATATTTTGCCTATACACAATCTGTTGATTAAGAGCAAAACAATCGCCAGCTAACAGTCGCCGGTTACCGGCTGCGACTACCAGTTAATTCACCTGCCGGCCGTCAAACAATCGCACGATGCGTTCGGTCTTTTCGGCTTGACGCGGGTCGTGAGTAACCATCACCACGGTTGTTGCTTCATTGCGATTGAGGTCGTGCAAAATGTCCATAATCTCGTCGCCCATCTGCGAATCAAGATTGCCGGTCGGTTCGTCGGCCAGCAGGATGCGGGGATTTCCGACAATGGCGCGGGCTATGGCGACACGCTGTTGTTGTCCACCGGAAAGCTGCGAAGGAAAATGATGGACCCGTGAAGCCAGCCCGACACGCTCCAGGGCTTTCAGCGCCAGCCGACGACGTTCACTGTTTGACATCGCGCGATAGAGCAAAGGAATCTCGACGTTATCAACAACCGCCAGGTCATTGATGAGATGAAAAGTTTGAAAGACGAAGCCGATCTCTTCGTTGCGAACTCGCGCCAGCGCGCGGTCTGCATATGAAGTGATCTGTTTGTTATGAATCACCACCTTGCCGCCGGTCGGCACGTCAAGCAGACCGATGACATTCAGCAACGTACTTTTGCCGGAACCCGACGGTCCCATAATGGAAATAAATTCGCCTTCTTTAACCGTCAGATTGACCTTGCTGAGGGCGACGGTCTCAATCTTCGAGGTGCGATAAACTTTTTCGATGTTTTCGAGTTGAATCATGTGTTGAGTTTTCGTATTCAATGAATCTTTGGTCTGCACGGTGGCGCTTTCCATGTTCTCTCCTTTGTTAGAACAAACTTATTCACTTCAATTTCACTTCTTTCAGGTGCTGATAATCACTCATATCCGAGATGATCACTTCATCGCCTTCAAACAGTCCATCAATGACTTCGTAAGTGTCGAAACTGGCGATGCCAATTTTTACGGGCGTTTTCACAGCCGTATCGCCGCGAATAACGAACAGGTCGCGCACCCCTTCGGCGTTAATCGCCGGCCCT
Organism: Blastocatellia bacterium; assembly: GCA_044868105.1. Lineage (GTDB taxonomy): Bacteria > Acidobacteriota > Blastocatellia > UBA7656 > UBA7656 > JBFMDH01. Next base: position 8,417 of record JBIOWC010000288.1, on the reverse strand, counting down.
TTTTTGATGCGCAAGGCTTTATCTTTCTTATCCGTCACAATCAATACATCAACGCGCAGGTTGGCTTTCAGCAGGGCGCTGGATTTATCTTTTAAATCAATAACCGCGGTGATAATCCCATTGCTAATGGTTGGCAAAATGTTGACGATAGTGCCTGGTAAATATTCCTCATTAATCTTGATGCTCGCCGTCATTCCCGGTGAAATGCGGCCGGCGTGAATATCCGAATAAGTGGCATTAACGCGAAATGAATCCAGGTCAGCAATGCGAGCAATGACCGTACCTTTTTGCACGATTGACCCCTCTTCCTGCACAACCCAGGTCAATACCCCATCGCGGTCAGCTTTGGTGGTTGCCAGTTCGAGTTGACGCGCCGCCTCTACCCGCTCTTTTTCCAGAGTCTTCATTTCAAGCGTCAGCCCTTCGATTTGGGTTTTGGTTGACTCTGCGGCGTTGAGCTTGGCTTGTTCGAGTTGCTTGAGTTCAAAGGCTGTCTTCTCTTCCTGGAGTTCCGCTTCGCGTAATTTCTCATCGGAAAGTAAACCTTGTTTAGCCAGCAAGCGATTTCTTTCCGTCGACGCTTTCGCGGATTTATATTCGAGATTTTTAATTTCCCAACGGCTTTGCAAATCGCTCAGCGAGGTTTGTAAATCAAGTTTAATTTTCGCCTGCTGATTCGCTTTAAGCGCAATTTGTTGATTGATCTTTTCAATCGCCAGAATGGATTCATTGACATCAAGTTCAAGGATTGGTTCGCCCTTGCGCACCGCGTCGCCCGCGCGTTTCAGAATCTTTTTCACCTGCGCGTTGATTGGGCTGGAGATGACCTGTTCAGATTCCGGCACCACGGTGCCCGACGCGGTAACCGTCGCTTCGATGGCGCCCGCGTCAACGCGCGCTGTGCGAAGGCGCGACCGACTCACAGAAGATTTCATCCAGCGCGGCGCATAGATGAATCCGGCGGTCAGTAAAGAGACCACGATAAGCGAAAATAGGGTTCGTTTGAGCAATTGCTTGCGCCGGAAATGTCGATCAATCTCTCTGTCCATGCCCATACCTCAAGCCTGATACTGGCAAACCCCGCGCCACACAGATTGTCGCTAACTGCTTGATTCTTCTTAGCCGCTAAAAGTCTTTCGCAAGAGGTTCTGTTCAGGGTTGTACAGGCAGTGTACATTTTCGGACGATGGGCTTTTGCCGTGCATCGGATGAATGGCTAAGTCCCGCGTTATAGCGGCAGATATTTTGTGCTCAGTCCAAGGGTCGGTGAGGTTGGTCTTGTAGAACTGAAAATTTATATATGCCCGGATAGAGGCAATGAAGCCGGCCGACTTAGACCAGCAATCGCGGCAACCTAGGCTTTGATTCGCCAGGGTGGGTTGATGCGGTTTTCTCCGGCATAAAACAGACAGATGAGATTTCCATCCGGGTCTTTCAAATAAGCCTCGCGCCAGAGCCAGCTCTGGTCTGTTGGGTCGGTATCAAAAACATAACCCCGGCTTTTGAGTTCCGCGACTTTTGCATCCAGGTTGTCGCATTCAAAATAGACGGTGGTCGTTGAATGCGGCTGGCCTTCGCTGAGCTTTTCGATTGAGAAAGTTGAATCGCCTTCGGGGCAGAGAAACCTGGCGTAATGGTCAAGCCCGGCAACAATCGGAATCAATCCTAGCCCCTGGTAAAAGTCTTTTGACTGGTGAACATCTTTAACGCGCACGGTGACTTGATTCAATCTCATTTGCAAACCTCATTTCTTCCCTTCACTGTAATAAGCCAAAGAAGACAAGGCAAACGATAGCGCCAACGATACACATCGAAAGCCCCCAGGCGAGCATTCGATTGAACAGCGAATTTTTATTTTCGCTCTCTGCCGCATTCGATATGCACAAAGCGCCAAGCGTTGAAAGCGGCGACACATCCACAAGATGCGCGCCGACATTGATTGAATAAGCAATGGTCAGCGGATCGCCGCCGCCGAGTTTTTCAATCAGACCGGGAATGGTCGGCAAGAATGCCGGTAAGACGACGCCGGATGAACTGCTGTAGACAGAGATGGCGCCGGTCACAAAAGCAATGGTTCCGGTGATGGTCTCTTTGCTTGAAATTTTGGCGAGCAAACTGGTGAACAAGTCCAAGCCGCCCGATTTTTCTAAAATCGCAACCAGCAAAGTTACGCCGCAAACCATCAGGATGGCATTCCAGGGCATATCTTTTATGGCGCGCTTTTCATCCGCTCCGCTTAGGACAGAGACGAGTGCTGCGCCGATAAATGCGCCGATGGTCACATCTATTTTCAAAACCACAACGCTGGCGACAAGCAAAGCGATGACCACGAGCGTCAATTTCTGTTTGCCGTTAAAAGGTTCTATTTTCTGCGGTTCAAGGTCTGCTGGTAAGGGTTCATCCTCACCCTCGCTTAAAGGTTTTTTAGCATCATTTTTGCGCCTGAAGAGCCGCCATCCGCCGAGCGCAAAATAACCTGCAAAAGCGACGAATGATTGAGCAATCAGGGTATTGAAATAATTTCGCCACTCAACACCCGTCAATCCGACCTTTGACATCAAGTCATTGGCAATGATGCCCGTCGGCGCAAACGGCGAAAAAGCGCCGGCGCTCGCCCCATTGCAAAGCATAATCGCCATCAGAAAACCGGAAACCCGCGCCCGCCCTGCAACCGCCATGGCAATCGGCGCCAGCAAGGCGGTCGCGGCAATATTGCCCGGGCCAATCGAAGCGAGCGTCAGCGCCAGAAAGAAAAAGATAATGGGAATCACCCCGGCATTGCCACGCGCGATTTTCAAAGCCTGATGGGAAATTTTATCGAGCGTACCGTTCACATTGGCTTGCGAAAACAAGAGCGTCACGCCAACCAGGGTCAAAAACATGCTGGCTGGAAATCCCGCAACCACCTCTTGAAGGCGCATCTTGCCGAAGAACACGCCGACGATAAACGCAAAGGCAATGGATAAAAGTCCGACATTGAGGCGAGTGAAAATGCTAATGAGAATTGCGATGAACAACGCCAACAGAGAAATTAACGGAAGGTTCAACAGCATTCTCCTCAACTTATTAGAGATTCAATTTTTTACCAAACACCTTTGGCCGCCAACAACGGCCGTCTGCACTTCAAAATTACTATCAAAGACCACCAGGTCGGCGCGTTTATTTTTGGCGATCGAGCCGTAGTCTTTATCAATTCCGGCGGCTTGCGCCGGAACCTGCGAAGCCATGCGGAAAACCTCGTGAAGGGGAATCGTTAAACTCGCTAGGTTTTTCAACGCATCGCGCATGCTGATGATAGAACCGGCAATGGTGCCTTTAGCCGCACCGTCCATCAACGCTGTGATACCGCCTTGAACCTGTATGCGGTCGCCCCAAACTGTGTATTCGCCTTCGCCAAGTCCCGCTGGGCTTATCGCATCGCTGATTAAGGCCATACGCTGGGCGGTTTTTGTTTTGTACATCAGCTTCAACATCAATGGATGAACATGATGAAAATCGGCGATGCAATCAAAGGTCACTGCATCGTTTGTAAGTCCCCAGGCAACGATGCCGGGTTTGCGATGATGCAACGGTTCAAGCGCGTTCGGGAAATGCGTGATATGACAGGCTCCGGCTTTAACGGCGGCCTCTAAAATATCAGGTTGTGCGGTGGTATGACCGATGAAGGCGCGAACGCCGCTCTGATTGAGGTCTTCAATCAGCTTCAAGCCCCCTTCAATTTCAGGCGCCAGGGTCATGACTCGCGCATAATTCAAATTTTGATTCTGGTTTTTGGTAAAAACCTCTAAGGTGCCTGCATCACCGCAATAGGTTCTGAAATGCGGGCGTTGCAAGGCGCCGCATTTTTCGTGACTCACGAAAGGTCCTTCAAAGTGTAGGCCTAAAATCTTCGCGCCCGCTGCCTTTTCCGCATCCTGACGCGCCATATAGTTTTCAATTTCGTGCACGGCTCGCCGGTAACCTTCATCGTTTGTGGGGACGAAGGTCGCGAAGTATCCGGTCACTCCTTCGCTCAGTAAAAACGCCGAAAGCTTTGCCAGGTCGTCTGGCGCCGCGTTCTGCACATCAACGCCGACCGAACCATGAATGTGGATGTCAATTAAACCGGGCGCAAGATATTGTTCTTGTAAATCCCATTTTTCGCTCGCGCTCAAACCGACCGGCGCATCGTTTTCGGCAAGCACTTCGGCAATGCGACCCTCGCGTACCAACACGCTGCCCGGCTGGACGCAATCTTTCAGAATGACTTTAGCGTTAAATAAAAGAAGTTGATTCATAGTTAGAAGATTAGACCCGCCCGCTACCGCTGGCACGGACAACTTTATGCTGTCTGCACAAAGCTCAAGGTTTCGTGCCAGACAGTCGGGTTGCCTTTGTTGCTTGATGAGCCGATGAGTTCAACGCGGTCTTCGCTGAAGATGTAGGTATTTTCGATGTCAACATCTTCGGCAACATCCATCTTGTAATGAAACAGGTTATTGAAAAGATAACCTTGCCCGCTGGTCTCTTTTCCCTGGTGGCTAATGGTCACGGCAAAGAATGGGAAGTTCGTCACCGTGAATTTGACCGTTGAATACTCTTCATAAAGCACGCTGCCGTCCTCTTTGAAAAAGACGCGCTTGGTGATTTGGGCTTTCGCGTCGCCTTCGTCAACGACCGTAAATTCGCTAGTGAAATTGCCCTCTGCGGGTTTATGGTCAAACCACACGCCCGCACCTTTATAGCTGCCGTTTTTGTAAGGGAGTTGTTGTGACATATGAAAGACCTCAACGGCGGTTTGGAGTTTCAAAACGTCTCCGACGCAGCATGATTACAGTTACGGCTTCTCTTTGAGAATGAAAGTGAAATCAACGAAGTGGCCTTTCTTGTTGATGTCCATTTTGACATTCTCTCTGGTGAATTCCTCAATAATTCGAGTTTGAGCACCGTTACGCATGGCGATGTCAAAAAGGTAGTTTGCAGCTTGTTCTAAGAGGCGACAGAGTTCCGCTATATCGGTTTATCCCCTCAACAAGCTATCGAGGGCGCGGCGCACCGAGCCGTTGAATTTTGCTAAAGTCGCTTCTGCGGTTTCGCGTGAAAGATTGGCTCGTATCATCAACAGCGCCAGTTTCAAATCGTCGCCCGAGGCGGCAAACGCCTCGGCCGCTTCGTCGTCACTTAGTCCCGTTTCTTCCGCAAGAATGGCGCGGGCGCGACGGCGCAACTTTTCATTTGTCGCTTTCAAATTCGACATCAGATTGCCATAAACTAGCCCCAAACGAATCATCGTCCCGGTCGAAAGCATATTCAAAATCATCTTCTGCGCGGTGCCGGCTTTCATCCGCGAAGACCCGGCGATGACTTCCGCGCCAACCACTGGGATGATTGAAACATCGGCAATCTGAGTCATTTGCGAACCCTCGTTGCAGGTAATCGCAATCGTCGCCGCGCCGAGTTCCTGCCCGAATTCCAAAGCCCCAAGCGTATAAGGTGTATTGCCATTGGCGGAAATACCGACGATGGCATCTTTCGACGAAACCCCAATGGTGTGTAAATCAATCGCCGCCCGGTGCAAATCATCTTCTGCGCCTTCGACGGCGCTGCGCAAAGCGGTGTCGCCACCGGCAATAATTCCCTGCACGAGTTCGGGCGCAACGCCGAAGGTTGGCGGACATTCCGAAGCATCGAGCACGCCGAGTCGGCCGCTCGTTCCGGTGCCGACATAAAAGAGCCGGCCGTCGTTTTCAAGGCGCGCAACAATCATATCTATAGCTTGCGCGATTTGCGGCAGCACAAGCTGAATGGCTTCGGCGACTTTTTTATCTTCTCGGTTGATGAGGGTGACGATTTCGAGCGTCGAACGACGGTCAAGGTCTTTGGTGTTAGGGTTGGTTTGTTCGGTGAGCAGTTTGGTTTGCATAGGACGTCAGGAGTCAGAAGCCAGAAGTCAGAATCTTTGAAACCCTGAAGTGCGAACGATGACCAACGAACAATTTTGAAATTCTCATAATTCATCATTCGTTCTTCTTTTCATTCTGGCTTCTGACTTCTGGTTTTTATAACAACTTTTTCACATCGTTTTCAAAGACGCTCATCGGGCGCACGCCGACGTACTTTTGTACAATTTTGCCATTGCGGTCAATCACATAAGTCGTCGGAATCCCTGAACCCATTTGATAAGGGCCGAGGGCACTGATTTCATTAATCGTCCAGATGTTGTAGTTAATGCCGTAGTTTTTCATGAAGGGAGCGACGGCCGCCGCACCCCCGCCGCCACGCGGGTCAACGGGGTCAATCGAAACGCCGACGATGGCCAACCCTTGAGGCCCATATTGATTTTGTAGCTTGATAAAATCCGGTATTTCCATGCGACACGGGCCGCACCAGGTTGCCCACAGGTCAAGGATGACGACCTTGCCGCGATAAGCTTCCAGGCTTTGCGCTACGCTTTTAATGGCAACGGGTTCGGCAGAGACCGCAATCGTTGTTGTTGCAGTATTGCTTTTCGACATCAACGCGTAGATGCCCAATCCAATCAGAACCACAATAATAATGCCTGAAAATAAAGGTAGTCGGCTTTTACTGCTTGCTTTTTTCTTCGCCATAAAATTCTCCACTAATCATCAAATTACTGCTCACGAATCATTCGTCCTGCGGTATCTACCGGGACGATGTGTGACACACACTGAAAACCGCGCGACTCAAAACCGGCTGTGATAGCCTGTTTCACGCCTTCAAAGTTGTCGCTGGCGAGCGCAAAGACCGTCGGCCCCGAACCGCTGAGCGCCGTACCAAGTAATCCCGGAACATCTGGTAAATTTAAAATCTCTTCGAGTCCCGGCACCAACTCGGCGCGATAGGGTTGATGCAACCGATCGCGCATTGCTTCGCGCAGCAAAGCCGCTTGCCCATTGGCCATTGCCGCAACCAACAAGGCAGCGCGTTGAATATTAAAGACCGCATCGGCGCGCGATACCTGTAAAGGCACCACGCGACGCGCCTCTTCGGTTCGCACTTTGAAGTTCGGAATGACGACAATAGCGCGAAGCGCGTCGGGAAAGTTGATCTTGGCTGCAAAAACTTTCCCCGATTCGTCCACACAGCTTACCACGAATGAACCCAGCAGCGCAGCCGTCACATTGTCGCTGTGATGCTCCATTTCGGTAGCATAATCCATCAACTTCTGTTCGGAAAGCTGGCTACCGGTCACCACTTCAAACGCCGAAAACCCGGCGATGATGGCCGCCGCTGATGAACCCAGTCCACGCGCCAGAGGAATTTCGTTCGTTACTTGAAATCTTGCGGGGCTAAGTTCTAGGCCTTCACGTTCGGCAACAAATCGCATGGCGCGAAAAATCAGGTTATCTTCCGCAGATGAGTTGAGTTCTTCGGCGCCTTCGCCGGCAAAGGTGAAGGACATCGCATCAGCCGGTTCGACATCAACGGTTAAATAAAACTGCAAAGCCAGTCCAAGCGCATCAAAGCCTGCGCCTAAATTTGAAGTGGATGAAGGAACACGAATGCGAGTTATTGTACCAGCCATGTTGAATTTTTATTTGTTAGATAACTCACCACTAAGTAAGAGACGGGGAGACGGGGAGAGTGGCTCTTAATCAAAGTCTCCTGTTGTTCTGAAGCACCTCGTTTTCCATAGAGCAAGACTGCGGTAACCCCATTATTGTCTCCCTGGCTCCCCGTCTCCCCTTCTATCGGCTACCGTGGTGCAAAGATCTCAATAAATCCTTTTGCGGTCACGCACGCGCATGCTGCTCGAAAAACCGTGATGTTTCTTCTCTTTCACGCGCACACGATGGGCGCCTGATTCGCGGCGTTCGAGGATAATTCGACACAGAACAAGGGCAAAGAGTCTGTGCATAAATCGCGCTTCCCATTTCATGGTATGGTGCACTTCAATTCGCGCGGTGGTCTGTGAACGCTGGCGGGCGTTGAAGCGAAAGACTAACAGATGCGAGTTATAAAATCGTTTATTGACGACAAACGATTGTTCGGAACGCAGGCGGCTGTCTAAAAATCTGAGCAGTCGAAAATTATCGCCTTCCGCCATCTCCAAACGAATGCCTGCTTTATTCGGATTGGCGCGTGAGCGCTCCACCAGATGCGATTCTTTGTCATCCTGCGCGACAATCGAAATGCGTTTGCCAAAAGCCGAAACGGTGATGTCAAACTGTAAGCCATCGGCTTCATAAACCGCGCGCCGCATCCCTATCCAACGCAGCCGCCCGATCGTGCGCTTGCCAATCATCAAGGTATGCCGCGCTCGACTATGCCCTTCGCGGCATACGGTGACTTCGCATTCGCCGATGAAATCCTGCTCGAACACATCGCCCGTCGTAGAGACCAGATAATTTATTTTTGCTTCCATAATAATCGGTGGCCGGTAGCCCGTAGCCGGTCGTTGGTTTCTCAATCACCGA
>JBIOWC010000287.1:0-11069 GCA_044868105.1 Blastocatellia bacterium | reverse complement strand
ACCCGGCGCAACAATTTGAATAACTCTCGGCAACGCGGTTTTCAGCTACTCAGGTTTGTGGCATCAGTCCCGGTGTATGCAAGCGTACGGCGATAGGTTCAAGGTGAAGTGAAAATTCAAGCGCCTTGAGTTCAATTTCACAGACCGGGTGCGTTGAGTAAAATTCATTACCGACATAAAACCCAAATGGCAAAAGAAGGAATCCCGTTCATCCTGATTTTTTTAATCCCCGCCGCCATCTTTTTCTATTTAACCTGGTGGGTGGCGGGAGGCTTATGTTTGCTGCTGGCGGCCTTTATGGCGTTCTTTTTTCGCGACCCTCAGCGCCAGTGTTTGACAGATGAGCAGTTGGTGCTTTCGCCCGCTGATGGTCGCGTGGTGATGTTGACGCCGGTTGACTCCACGCGCCGCGATTCGCCAGTCAACCTGGCCATCTTTCTATCGCCCATGGATGTTCATATCAACCGCTCGCCGATTGCCGGAGAGATTGTTGAGGTGGTCTATAAACCCGGCGCTTTTCATATCGCTTCAAAAGATATTGCGACGGTTGAAAATGAACAGAACGTCATCACGATTAAAGGTCGCTATGTGACAATTGTGACCCGGCAGATTGCCGGAGCCTTGGCGCGGCGTGTTGTTTTTTGGAAGCGGAAAGGCGATTATGTAGCCATGGGCGAGAAATTCGGACTCATGAAATTCAGTTCGCGTATGGATGTCGTGATGCCTTCGGAAGTTGAAGTGACGGTAAATAAAGGCGACCGGGTGGTGGGCGGAATCACCGTGATCGGTCGGCTGCGTCAACCTTGAAGGTTGATGAGCTGAGATACTTCACATATGAGTTGAAGTAATGCAAAACGCCGGGTCACAAAAAATTTCTGCCCCGGGCGGTTTGATGGGCCCTGAACTTCTTCGCGAAACTCGCAGGGAAGCCGGTCGCTCGGTTGTTTGGAGGCGCAATCGCGGTAAATAGTCCACCCGCACATTCGATTCAAGTTTCAGGAGGTCAAAGATGCCGAATGCAAAACAACTGATGAGTAAACCCAGGAGCTTGCGACGCAACTGGCGCAAAGGGGTTTATGTTGTTCCGAGTCTGTTGACCACCGCCAATATTTTTTGCGGCTTTTATTCGATTATGGAATCGTTTAATGCCATCAAGTGGTTTTCAGTCGTTAGCTTTCCGGCTGCCGAAGAACATTTCAATCGCGCCGCCGTGGCCATTGGGTTTGCCGCGCTCTTTGATTTGCTGGATGGTCGGATTGCGCGAATGACCAATACGACTTCGGAATTCGGCATTGAACTGGATTCTATTGCCGACGTGGTTTCATTTGGCGTAGCGCCGGCTGTGCTGGCCTACACCTGGGGGTACGGTCAAATCCCTGAACTCAACAAATTCGCCTGGGCCGCCTCGTTTTTGTTTTTGATCTGCGGCGCCTTAAGATTGGCGCGTTACAATGTGCAGGCCCGGCAACCGAATCCGAATTTGCCACCTAAAAATCCGAAAGAGAAAAAAGCCTTTGTCGGTATGCCGATTCCTGCCGGCGCCTATTTAATTGCCGCCATCGTCCATTTTTCGCCTTATCCGCTTGCCGCAAAAAGCGGTTTCAGTTTGCCACTGCCGGCGGGGACTGCCTTTACTGTCGAACCCAAGGGGTTTGCCATCGTCTTGCTGATACTCGTAACTTGTCTGGCCTTTTTGATGGTGTCAACCATTCGCCATTCCAGCTTGAATAAAATCGGCGCGGGCTACAATCCGCGAGTGATGATTTTAGGCTTTGTGTTGATGGGACTCTGTATCTGGTTCTGGTCGCAAGTGACGCTCTTAATTCTCGCTTCGCTTTACGCCGCGCACGGCGTCGCCGGTAAACTCTGGTCAATGATTAAACCCAAACGCAGTGACGCAGAGATTGACCTCAGTCAACAACCTTCGTCGCCAAAAATGTAGAAAAGCAGCCACCAAAAACCGAAAGAAAATTAGGCGCCCATCCGCGCCCCACACCATAACGGCGCAAACCGCTATTTGAAAAAATATCCGGGCGTTGTAGGAAGGGCGCAGCGCCGCAAAAAACAGAAGTCCGCTAATGACGGCTCTGGCTGAAGTGAAGAATAGCGCCTGATTCATTTATAAAACCTGTTTCTTAAACACGAATTTCTTGATGAGCGTCTTTACTCGAACGGGCAGCCTTTGCGAAAGCGCTTGAATAAAAACCTGCGGCAGCGAGTGGATCTTAAAAAGCAGCATATCCGCTGCGCTAATGTTTTTGCAGCGTTTCCGTTTAATGACTGAGTAGAGTTCGTAGTGTTCAAGATTCTCTTCGGAAAAAGCAACGGGTTTGCGCGCCTTTAAGAAGACGCCGGGTGTGAGCGGGTCGCTTTCATTTGCTTCGATGATAAGGTCAGAAAAAATTCTCGTCATATCCTCTACTTCATAGCGCCAGAAATCGAACGGATATTCGTGGTAAGGAAATCCTTTGGAGCGGGTCGTTAAAAGGAGCACCCCATTGGGCTTTAAAATATTTTTCAAGTTCGATAACGCCCGGCGCCAGTAGCGAACGTGTTCAAAAACCTCTGTACAAATCACCACGTCAAAACGCTCTCGTCCATAATGAGTGATGAGATCGTTGGTGTCGCAAATTTCATCAACCCCCGGTCCCTCGACAATATCAACACCCAGATAACTCAAGGGCTCAAGCTGTTCAATGAACGCCCTGAGCGAACCGTTGACATCCAAAGCGCCAACTTCAATGACCTGTTTGCCAGCAACTTCCGCTCGCGAAAGATGCGCCGCGCCAAATTCAATACAGGCTTGATTACACATAGCTCTCCCGCACAGCGGTTAGGTAAAGCAGATTGGGGATTGAATCTATCGGTGATTGCAAGATGAGGCGACCTCTTCACACCGAGCGCGCCTAGTCCCCAATGCGCTGTGTGAAAAAGGCGAACCTAGAGGTTCGCGCTTCTAATAAAAGTTAGTTTGCATGCATCAGTCGCGCACCTGAAAATGGCTCTGATTATGAAGATAAAAGCCAGCGGCTCATCGCCGGCTGAACGTTACCATTTTTCTCAAACATTCTCGGCGATGATGATATAGCTGCGCAGGCCGCCTGCGACTTCGGAAACATCTTTTGAATACGTCGCGCGAATCGGGCGATGGGCTTTGATGAGTTCGCTGATTTCGCGCGCCGACGTTAGGCCAACCTCTTGACAACCGATTGCCCATCGCTTGATGTGCGCGCCGGCGCGAAACATCTCGTCTACCTTGAGCAGGTAGGCCTGTTTTGATTGCATCGAGGTGAGCTGCTTGGTTGCATCTGTAGAGGGGCTTTCGCCGGTTACCCAACATTCGCGCCACTCGGAACGCGCCTGGCTGCCGGCGATTTCGGCGCGCGCCGCCGGCAAATCCAGATAGAGCAAATCGGCTTGCGATTGTTTGATGAACTCTGGCGGCGGCAAGTTGAAGCAACGGTTTTGCGGATGCCGATAGGCGCCAATATTCAAGCGTCCCGCGAGCCGCCAAAATACGGTCGCCAGCGGACGGCGATAATCCAAGGTCTCTTCGTTAAATGACAGCGCATAATCGCCGACTTGCACACCTAAGAGATAGCCTTGAGCGCGCAATCTTTCATCCTCCAGGGCTTGAATATTGCGGCGCAGATTTTCCAACCACCAGGCATCGGTTTCGCGAAACCAACGCAGCAGTTGCCGGTTGCCGAGCCGCGTGCCGGGAATATAGATGTCATGGAGCAGTTGATTGATGTGGTCTTCGGTCAAGGCCTCGGTTGATTCAACCATCGCGCGAGCGGCAATCGCCGCCCAGGCGCGTGAATCATTCGACAGGATGCGTTTGCGAAAGAGCTTCAAATACCAATCGAGCTTGGCTTCGCCGGAGAAGGGAATTGCGATGCTATCGAATTGAAATTGGCGCAGCACGCTGACCTCAAAACCGAGCAGCGGTTTTTGGTTATAACTGCCACCTACCCACGCCTGCCAGGTCGGTGAATCATCAACTTCAATATCGGCTTCAGGTTCAAGCGGCGCAATCGCCGGCGGCAGAAAGGGCGGCAGTTGATTGGCCATCGGCCGTTGATTGGTCGTCAAGTCCGCAAGCCTGGACTGAGACGCTTCGGTGGGTGGCGGTTGCATTGGCGGTTGCGCAGAGGCTGGTTGAGCGAGCGGCGGTTGCGGGGTTGCCTCTTGCCAGACCGAAGGCGGTTGTCTGACCGGTTCGGCAGCCGGCGCAGGTTGCAGGGTTGAATTCGGTGTTAGGTTTTGCTCGATTGCCTGCGCCGTTTCAGGGCTCCAAACCCGGTTGCGGGATTCGTCTTGCGAAGCGGTTGGCTCGGCTGTTTGCCGGGTATTATCGAAGGCCTGGCTGGCCGGTTGAAACACCACTGGCTCGTGCGCCGTTTCCGTCGGTTCAGCCGTTATCGCCTGGTTTGTTCCACTGTTTTCCGTGACCGGTAGGGTGATTTGGTCATCCGTATTTTCTGCGACCGCTTGCACAACGGGCGCAGGCGTCGGTTCAGGCTCTTCTTCTTTCAACTCGCCCAAATCATTCAACAAGGCAAGCAGGGCGTGAATAACATAGGGGTCGCATTCGAGTCCGGCAGAAGCTTTCAAGATTTCTAACGCCTCTTTTTTACTGTGGGCGGCGCGATAAGGTCTTTTCGATAACAGCGCATTGTAGAGTTCAACGGCGCGAAGAATACGCGCGCCAATCGGGATATCTTCAAAGGCGAGCATATCCGGGTAGCCGTAGCCGTTCCACCATTCGTGATGCCAACGCACGAGAAGTTGCGTGTGCCGCGAGCCGTCACGTTTTGCCATCTCCTGTTGCCCGATAATCGGGTGTCGCCAAAGGTCTAGCCGCTCTTCAAAACGCAAGGCATTGGCCGATGAATGATAAGCCGGTGACATCACATACAAGCCTATGTCGTGAAGGCGCGCCGCTTCACCAATCGCTTCGACATCGGACTGCGCCAGGCCAAACCGCCGCGCCAAATGTGTGGCAAGCTCTGACATGGATTGTGAATGGGGAATTGAATATTTCTCGAACTTGTCTATGCGGTTAACTAACGTGTTGATGGTCTCTTCGCGTGACTTCTCTTGAGCTTTGCTCACAGTGCCTCCTGATGATTGGACAGTTCTGTAAATTACAGGCTGAATCTTTGCTCAGTCAAGGCATAGCTCCTGGATGTCGGCAATTATCAATTGCGAGAACCGAGCGAATGTTGTGTAAAGCTGATGAAGCAGGCGAGGGTGCGAAATGGTCTCTCGCCTGCTTGACGATTAGAAATTACGAGCAGCGCCCCGTTAAACGGCGCGCCACTCCAACCAAGATTTTGGACAATAAAATCATAACTCAGAGAAGACCCTAAAGATGAAGGGGTAAAAGGGTGAAGCGGTGATGCACGGTTAAGCAAATTGGTGCATTGCTGTTTTGCCCGTTCAAACTTGAGTGATGACCGAGCTTTGGCCATTCATTTCGCGGCCGCTTCACCACTCACCCTTCTCCCTTGATTATTGATTGGGCCCGACAACCGCACCATCGCCGACGACCACAAAGCTCGGTGGGGCTGTGCCGTTTTGCGCGCAGTAGGCTTCGGCCGCCGCCGCTTGAGCCGCAACCGCTTGTTTCGAAGCGGCGCTCTGGCTCTTTGCCACGGTTACCGTTTTGCAACAACGCGAGACATTGCCGGTTGAATCCGTGACCGTAACGATGATGAGATAGACGCGCCCATCCGCGCCGCCATCGCGTTCAGCGCGCAATCTGAGCGTGCCGGTGGCAATATTTTTGGCATCAGGCGAATGATTGCCGTCACCGGTCGGCGCTTCATCATCCTCGTCCGAATAAACCGCGACAGCAATAGTAGGATTCGGGCAATTATCGCTGGCCGTGACACTCAGCCCGACATCAATCAAATTGTGATTGGCGGGCCATAACTCGGTCCTCGCTACACTACAGGCAACAGACGGCGCAGGGTCTGTGCAGCGGGAAAATTCCGAGGTGTTGCCGAGCGCATCGGTGGCTGTTGCGGTAATCGTTCGACAACCTAAACTGACCGGTAAGACGACTGAAAAACTGGCGTTGCCAGTCGCGTCTGTGGTCGCCGAGGTAACGCCGACGAAGGTTTCCCCTTCGCCAAAGCCCGACGGGTCACACGCGCTGTTGGTGAAGAATTCAAGGCTGAACGTCATACTCGCTGTGCTGTTGAGCGTGCCTTGAATAGTTGTCGAACCGGCTGACGAAGAGACCGCGGTGAGCACCGGGAAATTTTGCAGGCGATTGCCCCCATCATCAGCGTCTCCCGCATCATTTACCGTTACGCCGTCCGTCGCATCGCTTTCATTGCCGCTGGCATTGAGGTCTATGCCAAGCCCGTCATTACTGTAAGCCGCGATATTCGAGTGAATCGAATTGCCGGAAATACGATTGCGAACCGACGGGTCGTTGGCAATTTCCGGGTCAGAGAAAGTCGGGTCGTAAGACACCGATACGCCGGCGCCGGGAACATTGATGAAGCCGCCGAGCCCATCGGGAACCGCGTGCCCTGTATTGTAGGCGATGATATTTCCTTCGCCGGCGCCGGTGCCACCGATGAGATTGTCCGACGCTCCGAAAAAGAAGATGACGCCCGGCAATTGATTGCCGAGCGGCGCTTGGCCGGTTACGTCCGTGCCGATGTAGTTGCCTTGTACGGTGTTAAGCGAGACCGGTGCATTGGGCGTGATAAAGCTGGCATGAAGGCTGTCGAAATGTACGCCGTGAGCGATGTTGCCTGAACAGATATTGCGTGCTTCCGGGGTTGTGCCGCCAACCAGATTTTGTTGCGCGCCGAAATTAAGCCGCACGCCATCAATGCCGTTGGCAATGGCGGCCGTGCCAGCGGCATCGGTGCCGAATTTGTTACCTTGAATAACATTTCCGGTCGGCTGATTGATTTGATAAGGGCCGGTTATATCTTCAGGGTCCGGGGTCGGCGTGAGGTCAAAGATGCTGCTGCCGAGTCGCACGCCATTGGCCAAATTGCCGGATGAAACATTACCCGCGCCCGGGGCCGTGCCACCGATGGTATTGTTGGTAGTGCCGACAATTAAAATGCCGTCGCCAAGATTGCCAAGCCCCAGGGTTCCGGTTCGGTCAACGCCGATATAGTTACCTTGAATGACGTTGTTGCCGGCGGTGCTGTTTTGGGCGCTGTTGTTAACAATCCCAACACGATTGGCGGATATGATATTGCGGTCGGCGGTCGCCGTGCCGCCGATATGATTGGAATCCGAACCGCCGAAAATTTGAATGGCAATGCCACCATTGGCGACCGCCGCGGTGCCCGTCGCATCGGTGCCGATATAACAACCGACGACGGTGTTGTTGTCGGCGGTCAAACCAAAAAATTGAAGGCCTGCTCCGCCGGGTCCGGCAAAGCCGTTAATGACCAGACTCTTGACCGTGTTATTGGCAGAAGGCAGAACCAGGGCGCGGGTGTTTAAGGGCGCCATTGCGCCGTTCAGGACAATCTCTGGACCCGAAGGGTTGGTGTTACCGGTAAACACGGTTTGCGTGGTGCCATCAATCGTGGCGTCGCCGGCGCTGAGGAATGGAAGCAAGGTGAGCGGTTTAATTGTGAAGGTCGCGCCGTCAAACCCGGGGTCGCTCATCGGAATATTAAAAGCGATTTGACTGGGCATGGCGTCGGTATTGGCATCTAAAATCGCTTGCCGGAGCGAACCGATGCCACTGTCATTGGTGTTGACGACCGTGTGGGTGATAAGCGCTTGCGGACCAAGCGTCCCTTTGGCTTTTTTCTTCTTGGCTTTCACACTGTTCACAGGGAAAAGCGCTTCTTCTGCTTGAAGCCGAGCCGTTTCTCTGAGCCCTTCTCTGGGGTCTGTCATATCGGAATGCATCGAGGCCTGGCCTTGATGCGCCGTGGCGGGCGATAACCCGCGCCGGTTTGCTGCTTTTCGATTAGCCGATTTTCCTTCTATCGTGGTAAATGGCAATAGCCCGCTTGTCGATATCATTAAAGCGATGGCCAAGACCAATAGCATTTGAGTAGAAAAAATTCTACGGTGAGGCTTAATACAATTTGTTAATGGAGGCATTCTCATAATCAATTATCATTCTCCTTGTCGTTTTTTGGGTGCAGAATATGCCGGTTAGTTAGGATTTATTTTGGTATTTATGAAGGAAAGCCCAAGCGCAGTTGTGACTGCGTCGTTATAGAAAAATATCGGATGAGTCGGGCGTGCCATCAGTGGTTGTAATTGAACTGCGGCCAATCGCTCAACGGTAAAGCCGCAGCTTATGGTTAAAGAAGATGGTTGCCTTGCCCCCCTAGTCAATAGACCTTGTGAAAACCGCTGCAATCTATCAATAGACTCCAGCGCTGTCAACCGAAAGCCCGGCGCTATTTGCCGCTCAATTTTGCCGGAATCGGATTCGCATTGTATTCAATAACCATTTCGCCGCCGCGTGAGGTTGCCTGTTCAAGCGAATCCTGCTCTTTGCGAACGGTGAGCAAAACCGTTACTTCACCTTCGGCAATGGCTTTCAGAAAATCGGGTTCGATAACAATGGCTTTTCTTGCCTCATCGAAATAAACCGAGCTTCTGAATCCCGCGATGCCTCGACCGCCGTGCACTTCCGCAGAGAACTCTTTTTGTGAGCGCTCGCGAATCGAGAGCACGACTCGCGTATCGTCATCTTTAACGATGCGGGTGACGGGCAGCACACTCGGCGCGGTCTTTTTCAGTTGCAGCATAGCGGCCGCAAACTCTAGCGGGTCAAGATGGACGGCATTGGTATAGGTTTTACCTTTGGTGTCGGTGAATTGAAATTTGTTGGCTGCCTGATAGCTCTTTTCATCCGCGACATAGGTTGCTCCGAGCATGAACGCATCTCGCCTGGGCATCTCTTTATCGTTGTAGGTGACGCGGCTTGGCGGGTTCAAGGCCAGCGTGTCGCCATCTTTATCATGAAGGCGAAACACCGCTCTGATTTCCAGAGCCTCCGAAGTGCGACGGATGGAATATTGCTGACGAATATCTTCCTGATTGACGCTTGCAGATTCAAGCTTTGCCGACGAAGCACACCTGAGCGCCAGCGAGCCGTAGGCGAGCAATATAAGCAGAAGAAATTTTTTCACTGAATTCATCGGCGCCTTTGATGCAGGATTTAGGAACCAGGATTTAGGAATCAGAAAAATATTTCTGAAGTGATGCAAAATTTTAGTAGTGGGTCAGGATGAAATAGGTTGGCCAGCGATTGGCGCTAAATAAGTAAAGTCCCGCCCAACGACCAGTAAACAGTGATCTCTGGATTAGACGGAAAAAGCGGATAAAGCGCCATCGGCTGGGGCGGATAAAGCGCAATCCGCCTTTTCCGCCCCAGCCGAAGATGACCTTGTCGCTGACAACAGACCGCCGTTCTTTTACCGATAAATAATTTCATTCCCCTATTTTCAATCTGACCCATTACCAAAATTTTTGAAATACGAATAGGCATTCGATGAGCGGAAGATTCGGCGAACCATTGAAAGAAAGGAAGCTTTCTGCCCTAAATCCTACACCCTGATTCCTGCATCCTAATTTCAATACCATCCGCCGAAAGTGCCGCGTTTTAAGAACTCGCCGGCGCCATCACGGCCTACGAATTTGCTGTCTTCGATGACCACTTGCCCGCGCGATAAAACGGTCTTGGTTACGCCTTTGACGGTCATGCCTTCGTATGCGCTGTAATCAACATTCATGTGATGAGTGGCTGATGAAATGGTCATCACTTCGTTGGGGTCAAAGATAACAATGTCGGCATCCGAGCCTATGGCAATCGTTCCCTTGCGCGGGAAGAGTCCGAAGATTTTTGCGGCGGCCGTAGAGGTGAGTTCAACAAAGCGATTGAGGCTGACGCGACCCTGGGCGACGCCGCCGTTGTAAATCAAACTCATCCGATGTTCAACGCCGGGTCCGCCGTTCGGAATTTTGGTGAAATCATTTAGCCCGAGTTCCTTTTGTTCTTTGAAACAGAATGGGCAGTGGTCGGTCGAGATAACTTGCAAATCGTCTGTGCGCAGTCCGGTCCACAATTTTTCCTGATTCCATTTTTCACGAAGTGGCGGCGTCATCACATACTTGGCGCCTTCAAACCCTTCCTGCTCATAGTAGCTGTAATCTAAGAAAAGATATTGCGGACAGGTTTCCGCGTAAGCCGGAAGCCCTAAATCACGCGCCGCGCGAACCTCTTCCAAGGCGTCGAAACAACTGAGGTGAACGATATAAACCGGCGCTTCGGCCATCTCGGCAATCGCGATGGCGCGATGCACGCCTTCGGCTTCGGCTTTGGTTGGCCGTGTGAGCGCGTGATACTTGGGCGCGGTTTTGCCTTCAGCTAAAGCGTTCTTGATGATTTCGTTGATGACAATGCCGTTTTCTGCATGCATACAAATCAAGCCGCCATCATTGCCGGCGGCTTTCATGGCGCGATAGATGGTTGCGTCATCAGAGAGAAAAACACCCGGATAAGCCATGAACAATTTGAAACTGGTGACGCCTTCATTGATGAGCCCGCGCATTTCGGGAACCCGCTCGTCCGGCAGGTCTGTGACGATAAGGTGAAAGGCATGGTCAATCGCAGTCTTGCCTTCGGCTTTGGCGTGCCAGTTATCAACCGCCTGGGCGAGTGATTCGCCATGAGATTGGACGGCGAAATCAATGATCGTGGTGGTGCCGCCGTGGGCTGCGGCGATGGTTCCGGTGCGAAAGTCGTCCGATGAAGAGGTACCCCCGAACGGCAATTCCATGTGGGTGTGCGGGTCAATGCCGCCGGGGATGACAAGTTTGCCGGAAGCATCAATCACTCTGTCGGCTTCGATGTCGAGCGTCGCGCCGATGAGCGAAACCTTGCTGTCTTCGATTAACAGATCGGCAAAATAATTATCAGTTGCCGTGATGACGTTGCCATGTTTGATTAATACTTTCATAGTATGTTGCCCCTATTTTGCAGCAAGGCCTTCAAACTTTCGCCACATAAACAGCCCCATAAAATAACCGAAAAAGATGCACCTGAACGGAAT
>JBIOWC010000286.1:0-6731 GCA_044868105.1 Blastocatellia bacterium | reverse complement strand
CCCGGAACCAGAATTGCGCCACGTCGCCGCAGCGGCACGATGCTCCGCCTTCGCCCGCGCGATGGGGCATGTCGCAGCGTGAGAGGAATTCGCCAGCAGATGCGGGCAGCCTCCGGCGGCCCGCGAGTGAATGAAAATGCGTGCTGCGCGTCGGTCGCATGTGGCAGGCTATCGGCGGCGACCACGCAGAGGTCGAGGATACTTGGAGGGAACACCTCGCCCAGCAGATAGACCCGCGCCGCGCACAGGGACCACACTTTGTCTCACCCTTCGGGGTAGGACGCACGGCAGAATCTCTTCACTTCCGGCGGCGCAGTGGTCGCCCCGTCACGGAGGTGATGTGATGGATGTCCTCGTCGCATGCTGCTGCGGGCTCGACGTCTACAAAGCGACCATCGTGGCC
This sequence comes from Blastocatellia bacterium, assembly GCA_044868105.1. Taxonomy (GTDB): domain Bacteria; phylum Acidobacteriota; class Blastocatellia; order UBA7656; family UBA7656; genus JBFMDH01. Next base: position 6,328 of record JBIOWC010000286.1, on the reverse strand, counting down.
TGCCTGCTCAAGGGCAAGCCTCATCGGAATACGTGGGCCAGATTGGCTCTGGCTGCTGGTGGCCGGCAGCCTCGCCGGAGCGATCGCAGGCATGCCGTATGGTCTCCGATATCGGAGCCGGATCGCTCTGGCGGCCATCACAGGCGCCGCGATCGTCTGGGGACTTGGCTTCCGGCTTGATCCGAACGACCTTGCGCTGGCCCTACCTGGGCTCGTGATCATCGGTGGAACGGTTGCGGGCGGTCTTGCGGCGTGTCGTGCGGCAGTTTGTCCGGGCGACGGCCTCGTCCTGCCGTTCGTGTAGACACCGTGGTAGCGCGCATTGCAAGTCCGCCGCCGAACAAGCGGTTGCAACGGAGCCGGCGCCGCCTTGTTGGTCGGTGCTTCCAGTGCCGTCGCGCCGGCCCGGTGAACCTGAGCGTTAGGCGCTCGAGATAAACTTGGATTGTTCGGTTTTCTTTAATTCACTATAAATACGACAACACACTTTAAGCTCTATCACGTCGAGGTAAAAAGAGGAACCATGCCAAAACATCGAATCTATACAACGAGTGTCGCAAGTGTTTATCCCCATTACCTCGCAAAGGCCGAGAAAAAGGGACGTTCGAAAGCCGAAGTGGACGAAATCATTCGTTGGCTCACAGGCTATAGTCAGCAGGAACTTGAAGAACACCTGAATAGCAAAACTGACTTCGAAACATTTTTTTCGGAAGCCCCAAGACTTAATCCATCACGAACTTTAGTCAAAGGGATGATTTGCGGTGTTCGAATAGAAGAGATCGAAGAGCCAACGATGCGGGAAATTCGGTATCTGGATAAATTGATCGACGAGTTGGCAAAGGGAAAAATAATTGACAAGATTTTGCGGAAGCAGTAGGAAGCGTGCAGGCCCAAAAGTTGTCCATTGATTCAACATCAGCGCCTAACAGGCGTTTCACCGGAGGCCGCGAAGCAAGTATTCTTAAACAAACCAAACCTTATCTTATTCCTACATTTGCTGTGTGCTAAACTCCTTCCATCAAGCGGTCACCAACGAACCGCAAAAAACAAATCTTTCAATTGCTTGCAAACCCTCTTTCATTTTCTTGCACAAGACGCGCGTCTATCTATTCACGCGGGCTGACTGCTCAGCTTGCCCGATATTTTGCTTAAAAGGGAACCTTATGCCGGCAGAACTCGACAAAGATTTCGCCGCCACCGTGCTTTTGGAGGCTGTTTATACCACCGACGAGTGCGCCGCCAAAAAGTACGGCGTATCGATCCGCTTCCTACAAAGATGGCGAAAGCAACTGGCCTCGGACGAGGTTTTGGCGGGTTTTGTCGCCACTAAGAAAAAAGCCCTCGACGCCGCCTGGGCCGAAGAGATGCCCATCGCCCTCGTCAAAGGGCTGCGCTTTATCGGCGACGCCTGCCAGGTTGCCGATAAGCGCAACCCCGCGGTCATCGAGAGCGTCAGCAAAGTCATCCGGATTATCGCCGACGCCCTCTATACCGGACGGATGATCGACGCCCGAATCAACCCGCCGTATTTCGACGAAGGCAGCTCTGAGCGCCCTTGTTGAATGTTTGCGAAACGAGAAGGAGAAATTTCAATGACAGATACACTACAACCACTAACTGAAAGCGAACGAACCGAAATTCAAGCGGTCCTCGATATCGCAAATGCCCGGCTCGCGGCATTAACCGGCCAGCCCGGCAAAGGGCTGCTCTGCTCCTGGCTGATACGCGCCCGCACCTTTGCCGCCAACGTCTTGGAAACCTCGGCGACCTATGAACGCACCCTCAAGATTGACGAAGAGGTGCGCGATAGACAAAACGCCCTCCGGACACAGATTGCCGAACTTGAAGCCGAGTTGAAATGCAACGAAGCAGCGCCGCTCACCGCGTCTGTTCCCACCACCAGCCTGCGCCAGGCGATTATCAACTGCGAGGTTGAACTGAAGGAGCTTGGCGAGAAACTCCCAGCTTGGCAAATGGACCTTCACCGTGACCGCTTATCACAGGAACTGCGCAACTATCGCGAGCTCGATTTTTCGCTGCTTGAGGCCGAAGAGTTTCCCGCCCAGTTTGAGGAGATCACCAAAGCCTGTCTGGTCGCACAGGATCCGCCGAATCGGTTAAGGGGACAGCCCTATCCCTGGAATGGCAGAACGAGTGAAGAGCACATTGTAACGACCTACCAGGGCGATGATTCGAATTCGGATATCTACCCGCGGAGGTTTTGATTCGAGTTCCCCTGTTGATGGCCGTTTGTGATAACCCATGACACAGAAAAAAATCACCAAGCGAAATTTGCCGGGCGCGCCCATTTGCGGGGCCATATTTTCCAAGCGTGAGGGTGTCAGTCAGTCGAAAATCCTCTTTGCCAACGGTAGGTGCCGGGCTCACGGCGGGCCCACCCCGAATGGCATTGCCTCGCCGGCATTCAACGGGATGAACCGGCGCCGCCGAAGCGTGCTTCTTATGAACACACGCGGTTCATTCCGGTGTTCCGGTCTGAAGCGGCGGCCCGGTCAGCTTGGCCATTACACATCATGACGCGATGCATTGCCCTCGCGAATGATAATTAACTGAATAACTTTCCATACCAGCTGGCAGCAGCCTTCAGGTTTATCCGCTGGACATCAGACAACTAGATACCGACCTCTAACCACCGGTCACTACTAAATACCCACAAGTAGGTAGGCAAAATACCCTCGACAGGCGATACCCACACGACCTCGTTTATCGCATAATCCCACCATCATAAAGCATTTTTTGAACAAAGGGGTAAAGGGCTTATGAACCGATCATCGATCAACTGCCGTTTTGGTCTACGCTATTTGATACGCCGGCTAAGCTGTTTCTTATTTCTGGTCAGCTCCGGCGGGTTTGTCCTGTCGCTTGAATCTTCCGGCGTCAACCTGGGAAGTCGCTTGCGCGCCTCGGCAACCGTCTGGGATACGCAAAGCGTGCAGGGGCGAATGAGTCCGGCTGCGCAAATGCAAACTTCACGCCGGCAGCCACTTCGCCCGAAGTTGTTGGAAGTTTGCCAATCCACTCAGCGGTGAGCGATTTCAATCTCGACGGCAAGTCTGACCTGGCCGTGGCAAACAATAACTCAAACTCTTTAACTTGCTAATCGAATCCAGGAGTTAAAAACCTATTTTCATAGTGAGCGCGAATGGTCGTAGGGCACAACAGCCAAACGCATTGCGCCTTAAATACCACATACTTCATAGGAGAAAGATATGAGTCAAGCAAACGAAAATCTCAAACCACCTTTTTACATCACCCGGGAAGAAGAACTGAAGCTGCGCATTCAGGCGGACCAGCTTGCCCCTTCACCGGCCATTGCTCCGGCAACTTCTTTTGATGATTTCGTGCGACAATTGATGATTCCGTCTACCGTCATGGAACTCGCACGCAAAACCTCAAGCATCCATTTCTCCGCCTGGGAAACTGAGGCGATACGGGCCAGCCTCAAGGACGGCATTCTCAAAGAGATATTAATCGACAAGTTCGAAAAAGATAAATCCCACCCCGCTTATATTCGTGTCGCCTGCACCGGCAAAGGTGATTACGACGATTTTGCGATGAAATATGACGCGGCACTGGCCAAAGTGGAAGAAGCGAATCCGCATCGAGGGGATTTCGGGTCTCCGGTGGTTCTGGAAATCTGGCCCGCCGGGCATTATTCGCCAATCCATTCGCACGGCACGACCACCGGCATTATCTATTGTCTGACCGGACAGATTGAAGTGATGGTTTACGATGGTCTGGACTGGGATGCAAAGAAATTGGCCTTGCTGACGCTCACTCCAGGGCAGTGTGCCTGGCTATCTGAAACGCAGTTCCCGGTTCATAAGGTTTACTGCCCGATGCCGGAAGGAAATTTCGCAGCGACCTTTCACGTCTATTTGAATAAAGAGGAGCTGCCGATGGTTAGGGCCAGCGTGAAGCCAGATACGCGCGATCAATTTGAGTTTGTCGAAGAGGGAGCGCCGCATGAGAAGCAGGCCTTTGCGACCTACTCGGACCTTTCCTGGAGAATCCTGCGCAAAGAGATGGCCAGGTATGCGGCGAAGATGGACGTCTAAGGCCAGCCAGTGCGCTGAGGCTTGAAGTTGGATAGCTCAGTTAACGGCTCTATACCCGTTGCAAAAGCAGGAATGCTTATCTGCAAACGCCGAAATCTTTGCGGCTTTTATCAATTCCGCTGTCACTCCTGAATTTCGGTTCACTAAAACAGCGGAAGGCTTGAAACCGGTAAGCTTGAGCTAATGGCAAACGGGCTTGATTTTTATCAAAGGCAGGTCAAGACCGTTCGCCGTTAACTCAAGGTTTTCTCAGGTTTTGTGCTTACAAAGCCTGGAATCTATTTCCTCATAAATCCCAATAACTAGGTTTAATTAACAACGGCTCTGTCTTCAGGAGCCCTGAAAGGAGTGCAATATGGACCCAAATATCAAACTAATCAAAGATCAGGTTAAGTTGATCTCGGAAGTCGCCCTACTGACGCACGATAAGACGACCCGTCAAGTCTACGATAATACGTTAGATGGAATAGTGAAGGGATATGAAGCGGCTATGGACAAATTGGCGGACGAAAAAGCAACAGAAGCCGAAAAGAAATATGCGAAGGACATCACGGACGCCATCAACAAGAACTTGCCTAACATGACCAAGGCTGCATTGTCGGCGGCCTCGGCCTTTAATTCCGGCGATTACATAAACGGCAGTGCCGCGATCATGGACATCTGTGCCTCCGGGGCGCAGTTTATCGGCAGTTTGTCGGCGGCGGCCGGACCTTTTGGTGCGGTGTTCGGAGCAATCTTCTCCATTGTCGGTCAACTCCTGACCTACTTTGGGCCGAAACAACCCTCTCTGACAAAACAGATCGAAGCCATACTCGATCGTCATGATGCAAAGAAGACGCTCCAGTTCGCCGAGGCGGATGGCGACGTCGTCGAAGAATATACGAAAACGGTCTACAGAATAGCCTCGTCATTGCCCAATCGTCTGAAGAGTCCTCTTCCAAAAACCGCCGAGAAACTCAAGGACTTCCATATAGATCTCGGGAAAGATTATGAAGCAATTAAGGGAAGCTATTCCAAAATCTCCGTGTTGTATAACAAGTGGGTCACGGCAAGATGGCTAATGGACAAAGACAACCAGGAACTTGAAAAATGGCCGGAAATCTTAGGCGTTTTCTGTAGGGTGTATTCTGATTCTCTACTTGCCAACATGGCATTAGCCTCTTTGGTCGACAGGCAATCGGTGGACCAACGATTAGCAGAAACCACTAAGCGTGGTAACCCTAACTACGATGAACACGAAGACGTTTTAAAGAAAATCAACGCCTTGCTGGATAAACTATTAATCAAAGTAAACGCACTTCCCGAGTTATGGGAAGATGGCAACGAAAAGATGCAGCAATTTCTGGAACGAATCAGGCCGGTCGCGCAGGATCGGGGACTGTTTGTCCACCTTGGCACCAATCAATACTTGTACGCGGCCACCGGGCGGAAGTCTATTCAATCCGATTCGTGGAAAAATCTGTCAATCGGATATGGCGGTCGTGGTCACCGGTTCTCACTCACCGTTGCCAAGGAAGACGTGGGTTCACTTACGCCAGAATACCACATCTTTTTTTGTGAGCACTGGCAAACAGGAGGCGGTGGCTTGGAGCACGGAAGGGTTAGCCCGTCCCCTGTAGGAATTTCTGGTCAGGGTCCGATCTCCGACAAAAAGTTTTCCGACGTCTGGGCGCTCCCGGCCTCCAAGGCTCAAAAGAGTCAAAAGAGAGACTCCTTCGTTTACGTCGCAACCGATGGTGAAACAAGCGGCTCTGTGAAAGGGTATGAACTAGACGAGAAAAACCAATTTAAGGATGGGAACTGGGGCCCTGTTACTAAATCCGGGGTGATGAATGTTCGCGCTGTCATCCATCCTCCAGCAGCATTGCCCAATGATCCTGACAAGGATGGAATGCCGCCGGGATCTTCACTATTGGGAGGTGTCGACCACTATAATCCCATCATCTATGGCGCCCTGCGCGCTTCATCAGAACTTTACGTTAACCATTCAAACACGGGTGGCTATGTGCCAACTCCATGGGGGGATTATACCGGAATAGAAGTTGACCCGTACTACATCTGGGTATTCAGACAGCATGCTGTGGCTTGCGCCACACATGCCTCGGTCATCAAATGCTTACAGGGTAAACGTCCGATGCCCAGGTGGATGGAACACGGACCCAATGATGTCCTGGGAGACCAGTCCCGTCAGGGCGAAGGAAACCTTTGGTTGGTGAATGGTCAGGAAACCAAGCCCAGGCCTGCTCTGA
>JBIOWC010000285.1:0-15852 GCA_044868105.1 Blastocatellia bacterium | reverse complement strand
TGAAACGCCACGCGGTTTTTACCAACCCCAAATCCGATGAGCCACAGCCCTTGTAAAATAAACAGCGCGCCGAATAGATAAGCGGCGCGGTTGATGGCACTGAAATACATCAGGTGATAGAAAACCCCTGTCCAGATCCAGAAAGCCGCCAGCCCCAGAGAAATCAACCGGTCGCGCCAGGCAAATTTAGAAAACCCCAACAGCACAACCAAGCCGCCAAACAGGTAAGCCAGGATTTGCGCCGGGAATATCGCCCGATTGTAGGTTTCGAAAACCTCTAAAAACTGCTCGGTGGTGAAGGGCAAATTCATGGCTTATTCCTCTTCCATAACCACGTCATTAAAAACATTGAGCAAAATGTTTTTGCCGATTGCGCCTTCGTCCATCGCGGCGGTGACGTCTACATATTCCGTGCGGCTGAATTTGGGCAGCATCATACTGACCTTCGTGGTAATCACCTGATTGCCGAATTTGAATTGATTGACCGGCGTTGAACGCTGGCGCAACGCTTCGACTTCATCGCAGGTGCCAAAAAACAAGGCGCCGCTCGGGCAAACGGTCGCGCACATCGGTTTTTTGCCAACCGAAGTGCGGTCGTAACACATATCGCATTTCATCATCAGTTGAAATTCGGTCTTCATATTCGGCACGCCAAACGGGCACGCCAACACGCAATTGCTGCAGGCGATACAACGCGGCTTGCGCGCCGTTTGAACCACCCCGTCATCCGTGCGTTTGATGGCATCGGCCGGACAGACTTCCGCGCAGGTCGGGGTGTCGCAATGCATGCAGACAACCGGAACCGTCTGCACAGAGCTGGCGCGGTCAACATAATCGAGTTGAATCATCGTGTGCCCTTTGTGGGTGTCGCATTCGCTGCACGCCTGCACGCACGACTTACACCCGATGCACCGATTCGGGTCTACGAAAAATTCCATGTTCGCCGGAACTGCCATATCTACCTCAACGCTTCCTCTCCACTTTTGAGAAGGGGAGAAAGGGAGAAGGGGTGAAGGGGAGACAGGAAATCTCCCGTTCTCCCCTTCACCCCTTCTCCCCTTCTTCTGCTTTTCTCACGCGCACGGCGCACACCTTATACTCCGGGATTTTTGAAATCGGGTCTTGCGCGGCAATCGTCAATTGATTGGCGCTCTTTCGACCGGCCCAGTGATAAGGAATAAAAATTGTGTCGGGGCGAATCGTTGTCACCACATGAGCTTGCAGGGTGACCGCACCGCGGCGGGTTTCTGCGGTCGCCCAGTCGCCATCCTTGATGCCCAGTTTGGTCGCCAGTTGCGGGTGCATTTCAATGCGCGGTTCGGGGTATTGATCAACCAACGGGCCAATGCGGCGTGTCTGAGTGCCGGAAAGAAATTGGCTGACCACGCGACCGGTGGTGAGCATCAACGGGTACTCCGCGTCGGTGTCTTCGGTTGGCGGCGTGTAAGCGGCAACATTGAATCGCGCTTTGCCATCGGCAAAATAGAACGGCCCGGCCCCTTTGGCTACGGGATTCCATGAATCTTTTTCAAATAGACGAACCGTGCCCGGATGGTCTTCGCTTGGGCAGGGCCAAAACACGCCATTCTGCTTTTCGATCTTTTCGTAAGTGATTCCCGAATAATCGGCGATGCCGCCCTTTGAAGCTTCGCGCAATTCGTTGAGAATTTCACGCGGTTCATTGAAGGTAAAGCCGCGCTCGCGCTGCATCGCTTTGGCCAGGTCTTGAATGATGCGCCAATCGGCGCGCGCTTCGCCGGGCGGGTCAACGGCTTTATTGATTTTGATGACGCGCCCTTCAATTTGGGTGACGATGCCTTCGTCTTCTTCGTGCAGCGAGCCGGGTAAAACGATGTTCGCATGATGGGCGGTTTCGTTCAGGAAGAAATCTATCGCGACATAGAATTCAAGCTTTTCGAGCGCCCGGGTAACAAAAGCGTTATCCGGCAAAGAGACTTTCGGATTGAAACAGAGCGACAGCAGGCCTTTGATTTCGCCGCGATCAATCTTGCGAAAAATTTCATAAGCATCAACGCCCGCCTGCGGCAGTTCATCGGGATTGACGCCCCACACTTTTGCAACATAGGCGCGATGTTCAGGGTTGCTGATGTCACGCGCGCCGGGCAACTGGTCGCATTTCTGCCCGTGCTCGCGTCCGCCCTGTCCGTTGCCTTGCCCGGTGATGGTCGCGTAACCGCACCCCGAGCGCCCGATTCTTCCCGAAGCCAGCACCATGTTGATGGCGCCGAGGACGTTTTGCACGCCGTGCGAATGATGTTCAATGCCGCGCGCGTGCATCAGGAAACTTGATTTTGCTGTGCCCCACATCTCCGCCGCCTGGCGAATGGCTTTTTCGGTAATCCCGGTGGTTTCAGCAGTCTTGCGCGGGGTCCACGCTTTAACGTGTTCGGCGACGGCCTCAAACCCGACGGTGTGCTCGTTGATGAACTGGTGGTCGAGCCAATCGTTTTCAATCATTAAATGCAGGAGGCCATTAAATAGCGCAATATCGCGTCCGGGTTTGACCGGCAGGAATAGATCGCAGGTGCGCGCAATCGGCGTGATGCGCGGATCAACGACAATTATCCTGGCGCCGTTTTCGCGCGCCTGCCAAACGTAGCTCGTGGTAATCGGCGCGCATTCAGCAATGTTGGCTCCGGCAATGAAGATGACTTCAGAGTCGAGCATATCGGCCCAAGGATTGGCGGCGCGGTCAATGCCAAAGGCTTTTTTATTGCCGGCGGCGGCGCTCACCATACAGAGCCTGCCGTTGTAATCAATGTTGGCGGTCTTTAACGCAACGCGGGCGAATTTGCCCATCAAATAGGCTTTTTCCGTGGTCAGGCTTGCACCCGTCAGGATAGCGAACGCATCGTTACCGTATTGCTGCTGAATACGTGTGATTTCAGAAGCGACACGTTCAATGGCTTTTTCATAAGCCATCGAGCGAAAGCCGCCGCCGCTTGCCGGGTCGCGTTCTAAAGCGGTAAGCAAACGGTCCGGGTGCGCCCCTTGCAGATAACGCTTCACGCCTTTTGGACAGAGCATGCCTTGATTGAAAGGAAAATCTTCCCAGGGCTCAAAGCCGATAACCTGATTGTCTTTGACCTTGAGTTGAATGCCGCACTGTTGACCGCAAAAGCAGCAATGGGTTTTTACCAGCCGGTCAGGTTCAATGCCGGTTTCGAGCCGCGCGCCGACGTTATAGGCGAGGTGCGGTCCAAAACGCGAAGTGATGTCTATTAATTCGTCAGGTAGAGTAGCCATATTTTTTAACGATGAAGTAGGAATGATGAACGATGAACCGCTCAAGCCTTCTTTTGTTCATCGTTCCGCGTTCATACTTTACATTTGTTGCCACTCTCGGCCTTGGGCAAGGGCGAGCAGAGCGCGACGACAGGGTGGACAAATCCATTGATAATGAACGGTCGTGCTGTCGTCGGTTTCAAATTGAAAGCCGAGTTGCTGTTCGACCTTGATTAAATCTTCGACGTGCATACGCGAAGCAAAAGAGTCACCGCAACGCCGACACTTTGCCTGTTCTTCGAGTTGTCCGATGTCTTTATAGAAACTGACCCCGAGTTGCGCGGGGCGTTGAAAGATGTGAAAGAATTTTCCGAAGGGCAGCCAGAGCAAGGTGATGATGACGGTAATCGCATGCAGAATTGCTAAAAAGTCGTAGGCGTAGCCCTTCATCCAGGTATAACTCGCCGTCAGCATGAGTCCCGTCATAGAAATGGCAAATAATAAAATCAACGGCAGAAAATCTTCACCGAACTGTTGCAGCGCCGCCGCGCCGTGGTCGCGCATGCGTCTGCGCATCGCCAGCATCACCCCGGCAATCGTCAAAAAGGCTGACCAGACCAACCCATGAAAAATGAAAAAGCCAAACCACGATTCGATGTGAAAAGTGAAGGTCGCAAAACCGAAGACATAGGTTTGATAATGGTGCAAATCTTCGGGCAGGGTTTCAAAATGGATCCAGCCAAAGACCAGGGGGAAAGTAATCGCAAACGCTGTAATACACCCCCACATGATGAAGAAGTGCGCCCCCCAACGCGATTTGCCGCGATTAAAAATAAACTGATTGAGCGCAAATTCGCCGCTGAGTCGCTTGAACCAGTTCAGCAGATTGCGGGCCAGGTATTGCGGTTTGAGGAAGACTTGCCAGCCGCGTTTCCAGTACATCAGGGTCGGCGGTCGTTGCAACCACATCGAATAACGATAGGTGATGCCGAAGGCGGCGAAAAGCGTAGCGAAGGTGTAACCGACTAAAGCGGCGTCAAAGTGCGCCAGATTACGCGAACCCGTAATGATGAGTAAAGCCATGGCTACCGTAACCATCACGGCGCGCAAAATAGCTCTTACTTTCTCTCTTTTCATCTATGCCTGCTCTTTCGACAGCGATTCCGACCCTCAACCGACGACCTTTTCATCGCTTGCTTATGCGGTCTACAGGGTTGCTTGAGCCCGATTTTCTACCTCCAGCGTGCGCGGAAACAGGAGGTTGTTTTCAAGATGAATGTGTTGGTGCAAATCCATTTCAAGAACCTGTAAGGCTTCATAGAGCGCCCGGAAGCTAGCGCAACCGTCCGGCGGCACCGTGTAATTATTGGTCATCGTCCGCATAATGCGCAACAATTCGCCGGCGTTATCATGCTCCATCATCATCATACGAATAGGGTTTCTGACATTGTTAATAAAGGGCATGGGCATTTTTTGATGGGCAACGAAGGCTGATTCGATGGCTTTAATATAGGGAAAAAGCACACTCTCTTCTTTTATCATGTGCGGAGTGAGATCGCTTTTTAAGATGTCGAACAGTTCCCTCAAGCGCAACAGTTCAGGGTGATTTTGCCCGTGAACAGCACAGACCTTGGCAAACTGTTTTCCGATACGCACCAACTCTTGTTTGGTGAAGATGTGATGGGTTTGCACAATATAATTGGCCAACGCCCCAAGCGACTCCTTCTGCCAATCGTGCGCCGGTTTCGGCAGCAGGCCCTGGTTAAGTTGAATCAAATCGTTAACCACCTCTTCGATTGGCGCTTGAGCTATCTGACAGGCTTCGATGAGCGTCCGAATCCCCCCACAACAATAATCAATGCCAAACCTTTCAAATACCATATCCGCGCCGGGCATTTTAATGACCATCTCTTTTATGGTATTGGTAACTGTAAAACTCATAATTCCTCCGAATGATAAAAATTCCCCTACACCCTCGTTGGTGTGCAAAACCTATACCCGAAACGACTGGCGCTTTTCTTGAGCCAATTGCGCAATATTTCTCAACTGACGGCTGGCGCTCTGGGCTTTATCGCAAGGCTGCGGAGATGGGGCTGGGATTTTTTCCGCAATCCTGGTTTAAAACCTCCTTTTGGCGGCTGGAATAGCTCTTGCACTGCACTAAGCTTAGAGGAATTTTATGAGCAGACAATTAATCACTTTAGACGGCAACGAAGCCGTCGCGCATGTAGCGTATCGAATCAACGAAGTCATCGCGATTTATCCAATCACACCTTCATCAGCAATGGGCGAATGGTCGGATGCCTGGTCGGCGGCGCACGAACCGAACATCTGGGGCATTGTGCCGGCGGTGGTGGAAATGCAAAGCGAAGGCGGCGCCGCCGGCGCCGTGCACGGCGCGCTGCAAACCGGTTCACTGACGACAACCTTTACGGCCTCACAAGGTTTGCTCTTGATGATCCCGAATATGTACAAGATTGCCGGCGAGCTGACGCCGATGGTCATACACGTTGCGGCGCGTTCGCTGGCCGCGCAAGGGCTTTCGATATTCGGCGACCACAGCGACGTGATGGCAACCCGGGCAACCGGTTTTGCTCAGCTTTGTTCCAACTCGGTGCAGGAAGCCATGGATTTTGCGCTCATCTCGCAAGCGGCGACGCTCGAATCGCGCATTCCCTTTTTGCATTTCTTCGATGGTTTTCGCACCTCGCATGAAGTCGCCAAAGTCGAGCTATTAACGAATGATGATTTGCGCCAGATGATTGATTTGAATTTGGTGCTGGCGCATCGCGCCCGCGCCCTGTCGCCGGATCATCCGGTGCTGCGCGGCACGGCGCAAAACCCGGATGTCTATTTTCAAGCCCGCGAAACGGTCAATCCTTTTTACCTGGCTTGTCCCGACATCACCCAACAAGCCATGGATAAATTCGCGCGGCTGACGGGACGGGCTTATCGGTTGTTTGAGTATCACGGCGCCGAGGATGCCGAGCGGGTGATTATCTTGATGGGGTCAGGCGCCGAAGCGGTTCACGAAACCGTTGATTATTTAACCCAGCAAGGCGAAAAGGTTGGCGTGTTAAAGGTGCGTTTGTATCGTCCGTTTGACGCTGCACGCTTCGTCGCAGCTTTGCCGCCAACCGTCAAATCCATCGCCGTGCTGGACCGCTCGAAAGAACCGGGAAGCGCCGGCGAACCGCTCTACCTGGATTGCATCACCGCCTTGCATGAGATGATCGCGAGCGACACGGGCGCGCTGACTCGGATGCCCAAGGTCGTCAGCGGTCGTTACGGGCTATCATCGAAAGAGTTCACCCCGGCGATGATTCAAGCGGTCTTCGATAATCTCAACCATGAACATCCCAAGAATCATTTCACGATTGGCATTCAGGATGATGTGACCTTTACGAGTCTGGAATACGACAACCACTTTTCCACCGAACCGGCAAACGTGGTGCGCGCCATGTTTTATGGACTGGGTTCGGATGGCACGGTCGGCGCCAATAAAAACTCGATTAAAATCATCGGCGAAAACACCGACAATTTTGCCCAGGGTTATTTCGTTTACGATTCCAAGAAAGCCGGCGCCGTGACGGTTTCGCATTTGCGTTTCGGCCCGCAACCTATTCGTTCGACCTATTTGATTTCCAAGGCGAATTTCATCGCCTGTCATCAACCGGTCTTTCTTGAACGCTATGATATGCTCGACTCGCTGGCGCCCGGCGGCACCTTTTTACTGAATACGCCGCATGCGCCTGAGGCCATCTGGGACGATTTGCCGCGTCCGTTGCAAGCCCAACTCCTGGAAAAACGCGCCAAATTTTTCGTTATAGATGCCACCCGCGTGGCGCGCGAAAGCGGCATGGGAACGCGCATTAATACGGTGATGCAAGTCTGTTTCTTCGCGCTTTCCGGCGTGCTTAGCAAAGAAGCTGCGATCGCGGCAATCAAAGATTCAATCAAGAAAACTTACGGCAAGAAAGGCGATGAAATCGTTGCCTTGAACTTAAAAGCGGTTGATCAGACATTGGCGCATCTTTATGAAGTGACGATTCCGGCTGACGACCTCGGCAATAAACTGATGCCGCCAGCCGTATCCACTGAGGCTCCGGCTTTTGTGCAGGATGTCTTAGGGGCGATGATTGCCTGTCGCGGCGACCAATTGCCGGTTAGCGCTCTGCCCTGTGATGGGACTTATCCGACCGCCACGGCGAAATGGGAGAAGCGTAATCTGGCGCTCGAAATTCCCGTGTGGGACACCGAAATCTGCATTCAATGCGGCAAATGCGCAATGGTCTGCCCGCATAGCGTCATTCGCATCAAAGCTTATGACGAAAAATATCTCGCCGGCGCGCCGGCAACCTTTAAGTCATGCGAGGCCAAAGACCGCGAGTGGAAAAGCTTGAAATATACCATTCAAGTCGCGCCCGAAGATTGTACGGGATGCGCCATTTGTGTTGATGTCTGCCCGGCAAAAAACAAAACCGAAACCCGGCTGAAAGCCATCAATATGCAACCGCAACCGCCGCTGCGCGACGAAGAGCGCAAGAATTGGGATTTCTATTTACAGATACCCGAATTTGACCGGCGGTTGATTAAACCTTCAGCGATTCGCCAGCAACAGGTGCAAGAGCCGTTGTTTGAATTTTCGGGCGCCTGCGCCGGCTGCGGCGAAACCCCTTACATCAAACTGGTCACCCAGCTCTTCGGCGATAGAACGGTGATTGCCAATGCGACCGGGTGTTCTTCGATTTATGGCGGCAATCTGCCGACCACGCCTTACACGCAAAATGCCGATGGTCGGGGCCCGGCCTGGTCGAATTCGCTCTTTGAAGATAATGCCGAATTCGGTTTAGGGTTCAGGCTTTCAATTGACCAGCAAACCGCGTTTGCCAAACAACTGCTAACCAAACTCGCGCCCCTGGTCGGCGAAGAACTGGCGCAAGCGATTTTACAGGCCGAGCAAAAGGATGAAGCCGATATTTACGACCAGCGCGAACGCATCGTCGGGTTAAAAGATAAATTGCAAGGTCTCGATTCGGTCGAAGCCAAACAGCTTTTCAGCCTGGCCGATTATCTGGTCAAAAAGAGCGTGTGGATTATCGGCGGCGATGGCTGGGCCTATGACATTGGCTATGGCGGACTCGACCACGTCATTGCCAGCGGTCGCAACGTCAACATTCTGGTGCTCGATACCGAGGTCTATTCAAACACCGGCGGGCAGATGTCCAAAGCAACGCCGCGCGGTGCGGTTGCCAAGTTTGCCGCTGGCGGCAAGCCGGCGCCGAAAAAAGATTTGGGTTTGATTGCCATGACCTACGGCAATGTTTACGTGGCGCGTGTGGCTATGGGGGCGCGCGATGAACATACGCTCAAAGCCTTCCTGGAAGCCGAAGCCTACGACGGGCCGTCGTTGATTATTGCCTACAGTCATTGCATTGCGCACGGCATTAACATGGCGACCGCGATGCAGAATCAGAAAGCGGCTGTGGATTCAGGTCAATGGTTGCTCTATCGCTACAATCCGGAGTTAACCGAGAAGGGCGAAAATCCTTTGCAACTCGATTCGCGGGCGCCAAAGATTGCCCTTGAGCAATATCTCTATCGTGAAAATCGGTTCAAGATGCTCACCAAGAGCCACCCGCAAGAGGCCAAGAGAATGCTCCAAGAGGCGCAAGAGGATGTTTTCAATCGCTGGCATTTTTATGAATATTTCGCCTCGCGCAAGCCGGAACCGGCCAACGGCAACGGTGATAAAGAGGGGAAAGAGTTAGCGAAGTTGCATTGAATATGAACTAAACGGGCAAAAGCGATTTTCAACACTGGGAGCGCGGGCGCGGGCGTCCGCTACCTCAAGGCAGATTAACGATGACTTATCTGTTGCCTTAATTAATATATTGCCAAAACCGCGGACCTGGACGTTTGCGCTCCCAGTCAAAAGTTAACAATTGAATCACCTGGTCAAAATCTGAAAGGCACATTTATGAATCTCGGCACGACTTATCTGGGAATGCAATTGCGAACGCCGCTGGTGGTTTCGGCATCACCGCTTTCGGAAGAGTTAGACAATATCAAACGCATGGAAGATGCGGGCGCGGCGGCCGTTGTTCTCCATTCGTTATTTGAAGAACAACTCACCCGCGACCGCTTTGAACTCGATTATCATTTGAGCTATAGCACGGACAGTTTCGCCGAAGCCCAGACCTTCTTTCCCGAACCGGTTGATTTTCATCTCGGACCGGAAGGCTATTTAAATCATATTCGCCAGGCGAAAGCCGCGGTCAGCATTCCGATCATTGCCAGCTTGAATGGCACAACGCTTGGCGGGTGGACCGATTATGCCAAAGAGATGGAGCAGGCCGGAGCCGATGCCATCGAGTTGAACATTTACTACATTCCGACCGACCCGGATATTCCTGGCATCGAAATTGAGCATACCTATTTAGACATCCTTGAGATGGTCAAGCCCCACATTAAGATTCCGGTGGCCGTCAAACTCAGTCCGTTCTTCAGCAATCTGGCGAATATGGCCAAGCGTCTGGATGCCGAAGGCGCCGATGGCCTCGTGCTCTTTAATCGCTTCTATCAACCCGATATTAATCTTGAATCCCTGGAAGTTGCGCCGAATATTATTTTGAGCACGCCGCAGGCCTTGCGCTTGCCGATGCGCTGGATTGCCCTGCTTTATGGGCGCATCCATGGGTCATTGGCTGCAACAAGCGGTGTGCATACGGCGCAAGATGTGTTAAAAATGT
The DNA here is from genome assembly GCA_044868105.1 of Blastocatellia bacterium. Lineage (GTDB taxonomy): Bacteria > Acidobacteriota > Blastocatellia > UBA7656 > UBA7656 > JBFMDH01. The sequence goes on along the minus strand of JBIOWC010000285.1, from coordinate 5,854 downwards.
TGATGGTCGGAGCCAGTGTCACACAACTCTGTTCAGTGCTTTTTCGGCGCGGCATAGGCCACATCAAAATCCTCGAACGCGATTTGATTGAGTGGTTGACCGAACATGAATATGAATCGGTGCGCCAACTGCAAGGCAGTTTAAGCCAAAAGCACTGCGCCAACCCGAGCGATTTTGAACGCGCTCAATATGTGCGCGCGCTCCACAGCTACAAACCCTCTCACCCGTAACCGAGAGGCCAATGATCAAGAACCATTCAAGGAGGCGAAAGATGGGTGCAGAAACACTAACAATCACCGATAACCGAACCGGCAAGCAGTACGAGATCCCCATTGAAAATGGAACTATAAAAGCCATGGATTTGCGGCAAATCAAAGCCTCAGATGATGACTTCGGTCTCATGACTTACGACCCGGCATTTACCAATACCGCGTCGTGCAAAAGTCGCATCACCTTGATTGATGGCGATAAAGGCATTCTGCGCTATCGCGGTTATCCTATCGAACAGCTTGCGGAAAAGAGCACCTACCTGGAAACCGCTTATCTGATTCTGCACGGCGAACTACCGACCGAAGCGCAGCTCAAAGATTGGGTTTGGAATATCACGCATCACACCTTCATTCACGAAAACATAAAAAAATGTATTGATGCTTTTCATTATGACGCGCACCCGATGGGCATGTTAATTGGCACGGTGGGTGCGCTTTCGACCTTTTACCCGGACGCGAAAAATATTTTTGATGCCGAGACCCGACGCAAACAGATTTATCGGTTAATTGCCAAAGTCGCAACCATCGCGGGCTTTGCCTATCGTCATCGCATGGGGCTGCCGTATGCTTACCCGGATAATGAGTTGAGCTACACCGGCAATTTCCTCAATATGATGTTCAAGACGACGGAGTTGAAGTATCAACCCAATCCGGTTATTGAACGCGCCCTTGATGTGCTGTTTATTTTACATGCCGACCATGAACAAAACTGTAGCACCAATGCCATGCGCAGCATTGGCAGTTCGCATGCGGAACCCTTTTCGGCAACCGCCGGAGCCGCGGCGGCGCTTTACGGCCCGCTGCATGGCGGCGCCAATGAAGCGGTGTTGAGAATGCTCAATGAAATCGGCACCACCGACCGCATTCCCGAATACATCAAGAAAGCCAAAGCCGGAGAGATTCGGTTGATGGGTTTCGGACATCGGGTCTATAAAAATTTTGACCCGCGCGCCAAAATTATCAAGAAGCTGGCCTACGACGTCTTTGAAGTCACCGGCCGCAATCGGCTGCTCGATATTGCGCTCGAACTGGAGCGCATCGCGCTTGAAGACGACTATTTTGTGAAGCGCAAACTCTATCCGAATGTGGATTTCTATTCCGGCATTATTTATCAGGCGATGGGTTTCCCGGTTGATATGTTCGCCGTGTTGTTTGCCATTCCGCGCACCGCCGGATGGATTGCCCAGTGGGAAGAGATGTTGCTTGACCCGGACCAAAAGATTGCCCGTCCGCGACAGATCTATCTCGGCAGCGGCGAGCGCGATTATGTAGCGATTGAAAACCGCGATTGAGGCGCCAGGTTTTCTACGCCAGATAACTGCTTCAATCTATATTCTGCTCGTTACCCCACGCGATTCGGGCGAATCAGGTCAGCTAACCCGGCGACCTGATTTGCCGCTTTATTGCATCAACCCATCCACCCCAGAGGCCTATCCGCTGATTAACTAAAGCTGATTAACTAAAGTGTGCGTTGCGGATTTATTCCCATTAGCAAAAGGTACACAAATTGCTCCTTTAGAGTTTCGGTAAGCAATTGAGGAAAAACACTCAATAAGAAATTGAGCCATTCTCTTGATTAGCTTACGGAATATGAAGCCATTGCTGCTGACATTCACCCGCTAAGTTAAGAATTTAGCTTTACTTTTCAGAAGTGGGTAGTTCCTGGCTTCCATTTCTGGGAAAAATCACGCACTCCGTAAGGGGAATTTTATTCACGTAGCCAAGTGCTAAGTTGGATTATTTGATTTATGAAGGCAGCAATAAAGTTGAATCAACGGCCCCTTATCGTTTGCTTGAACATTTCATTCCGTCTATTAACAGGAGGCATCTTATGCGGACTCTCAAAATCGTTGTAGCGTTTGCGTTCTGTTTGCTTGCTCTAACGCCGATTCTTTCATCAAAGATATCCGGGCCCAAAGAGGCCCTGGCGATGAGCAGTCAACCGGAACCCGGCACAGCGCCACCTGACCCCAGCGACTTTATTGGTAGTGAGGCTTGCTCGGATTGTCATGGGGACCAGGCGACGCACCTCGCCAGCACCGCGCACCGTAAATTGGCCAACAAAAGCGCGCCCGTAGAAAAGCAGGGCTGCGAGGCCTGTCACGGCGGCGCCAAGAAACACGTTGAATACCAGAAAACCGTTCAAACCTTAATTGCCGAAGGCAAGGACGCTGAATCGCAGGCCTTGATGGCGGACGAGGCAAAGGCTAGTGCTGCAAAGATGCGCTCCTTCAGCCAACTCTCACCCACAGAAGCGACCAAGGTTTGTTTGCAATGTCATGAAAACCAGCAGGGCAAGAGCGAAGAGCGGTTTAACTATCGCCGTAGTGAGCATGGTCGTCACGGGGTTGCCTGTCAGGATTGCCACTCGTCGCATTCCCCGAAGAAGACCGAATTTTTACTCAAGGAAGACGAGCCGGAAGGCTGCTATAAATGTCACGCCGACCAGAAAGCTTCATTTGCGCGCCCCTTCCATCACAAAGTTCCCGAAGGCGGCATGAAGTGTTCCGATTGCCACAACCAGCACGGCAGTTTCCAGGCGAAACAGTTGCGCGGCTGGCAGGGCGGCGGCGAAACCGGCTGTGTGAAATGCCACGCCGACAAGGCCGGGCCGTTTGTTTACGAACATGCGCCGGTGAAGGTCGAAGGCTGTCAGTCTTGCCACACGCCGCACGGCTCGACCAACCCGCGAATGTTGAAGCGCAACGAGGTCAAGTTCCTCTGCCTCGAGTGCCATTCCAATACGCCGGGCATTCCCGACACCGAGGGCAGCGTACAGGTGCCGCACAGTCTAACGACGGCGCGATACCAGAACTGTACGGTATGCCATATGGCGATTCACGGCTCCAACAGCCACTCGCTCTATTTCAGGCCATAAGGAAAGGAGAGAAACCATGAACATCACTTTATCAAACAATCGAAGATGGATTGCTCAAGTTGCGATGGTCTTCACGCTCTCCTTATCTTTATTGATGATCGGAGAGTTAAGAGTCCTGGCGCAGAGCAGCGTCGAAAAGCTTGACACCACGCAGCAGGCGAAAAAACCCGAAGAAGAGTTGAAACTGGCGCGCGCTGCGGTCGTCAAAGCCACCGATAAATCGGAGCAACCCAACAGCGGGCGCGTGGTCGGCAACTACACCATCAATTCATCAATCGAGGTGGGTTACCGATGGGTCGGCATCGGCGGCAACGCCGAGCGCTATCGCTCGGATTTAAATATCCGCGACGGCTTCCGGGTGCTGGATTTTTCCTTAGACATGCGTTCGATCAACCCGAGCGGCGCGTTGTTCGACTTCCTGCGCGCCGACGTTTCCAACGCTGGCGGCGACCAGACGCAACGATTTTCGCTGCGCATGGACAAGACCCGCTATTACAAATTCGATGCCCAGGTGCGCCGGTTCTACTACTATCGCAATCTGGCCAACATCGCCAACAATCAGCACAGTTTTGACTACCGGCAACAGGTGTCAGATTTCAACCTGAAACTCTTGCCGCAAAGAGCTTTTAAAATCAACCTCGGTTACGGCCGCAGCATGGGCACGGGGCCGTACCTGACGACCTTTAACACCAACAGCGACCAATCGACGGTAAACGGCAATGCGCGCTGGGAAGCCAACGATTATCGCGCCGGGTTCGATGCCTCGATCAACAGCTGGAACCTCTTCGGCGAATATATGTTTCGCGGTTTCCGTAACGACACCGAGCAATTTCAAAATGCCGCGAGCAATCCCGGCAACATCATCACCGATACCTCGGCACTGACCTTCTTTGACCGTGACACGCCAGTCCGCTCAAACGCCACCATCGTGCGCGGCGCCATTAGCGGCAACCTCACCAACCGCCTGCATGTGCTGTTGCAGGGAATGCACAATGACGAAGATGCCAAGGTCAATCAGTATGAATTGATAAAGGGCACCACCACCGCGAACGCGGCAATCACGCGGCTGTTTTTGGTCACCGGCGATGTCAAGCGGCCGAGCACCTCGGCCGATGCCTTGATTTCACTCGACGCTCATGAGAATGTCACGATCAGCAACACAGGAAGGTATTACCGCTATCGCATCCCTGGAAATTTAGGCTCCTCGACGGCGCAGACGACACGGACGCCAGCCGGTGTGGTCACCAACACCTTATCGTCGACCGTGTTCCGACATACGACCGATGTTACTTCGTACTGGAACACTTTACAGGTGCAGTTCGGCCGTGGCCGAAGTTTTTCCGGCAATCTCGGATGGCGTTATACTTTCCGGGATGTCAAGATATTCGGCACCAACGCGGCAACCAGTGGCACGACGACGACCATTTCGAATGAGAATGAGACCGATAGAGAAAACACCAACACCTTTATCGGCGGCCTGCGAATCCGGCCGTCCGAGCGCGCCAATTTCTTCTTCGATTTCGAGAAGGGGTCAAACGATAACGTCTTCATCCGCGTCAATCCGACAGACTTTCAACGCTTCCGGGCGCGAGCCAACATCGGATTGACGAGTTCCCTGTCATTTAACACCTCGTTTACGGCGACCGACCGAACCAACCCGACGCCGCAGGTGCAGAATGATTCCGATTTCCGGGGCTTTGCCACCACCTTGATGTGGGAGCCCAAGGCGCGGGTGTGGGTGAACGGCGGGTACAACTATGACTACGTCAATTCAACCGCCAACATCGCCTACTTCCTCGGCTCGACGTTGAACACCGGCCGGTCACGCTATTACTCGCGACAACACCTCGTCTTTTTGGATTCGCGGATCGGCGTAACCAACCGCCTGGATCTGTTCATGGTCTATCGTTACATCCGCGACCTGGGCGCACCCGACGGGGTTTCGTTCTTCCCGCCGCCAGCGCTCAATGATTTCATCGCCTCGCTTCCTTTGACGCGGCATAACCCCGAAGCGCGACTGGCCTATCGTTTCAACAACCATGTGACGGCCAACGTCAGCTATCGGCACTACAGCTATAACGAGAAGTTCAATATCAACTTCTTCAAGAGCTATACCTCCAGTTCAACCGTGAACGGGGTGGGCACGGTGATCGGCAATAACATACCCGACTACCGCGCGAACATTGTCACAACGAGTATGCGGTTTACGTTCTAATCGCTACCACTCACCCAGCCGATTCTCGCTAATGGGCAGCAACCTCAGAGGTAACTCTCTGAGGTTGCTGCCCATTTTAGTACCCATTAAGCACGACAATTATTGAATAGCTACAAACGCGATGTGTAAATTAATGGGATAACAGTTCAACCCCACGCAGGGGAGGATTTCTCTCGGCTCAATTGACGACCCCTGCTGCTATATGCGACAACACCTTTCTCAAAATCCGCCTCGACAAAGGCCACAGATCCCGAACCCAGACTCGCTTGATTTGAAAGCGTTCGACCAGTTGATTGAGGATACTCTTTGGTTCAGTGGGGATTGGCAATGCAGAAGCCTGCGCCATTAGCCCCTCAACTCTTGCTTATCGCCACTCGCCCTGCATTATGAACGCCGCCCAGTAGTAGGGCGATTGCCACTCTCTCTGCCGCCACATCTCGACCTGCGCCCACCGCAAAGCCGCCGCCGGTCGCTGATTTTCTTTGAGCATCT
>JBIOWC010000284.1:0-7406 GCA_044868105.1 Blastocatellia bacterium | reverse complement strand
TAAATCGGCAACAAATTTCCCATTGCGGTCGGCGACGATGGCCGGCACCTGTATCAACGTGGTGTTCAGTTTAAGCGTGTCCGGTTGTTGATGGGGTTTATCTTGAGCCGCTGATGAAATGACAAAGAGTAAGAGCAGCGCGGCGAAAAGGCCGAAGATATTGTTTCTCGCGATTGAACGATGTAAAGACATAAGGGCTTAACTCCAAATTGAAAATACTATTGTGATGAACGAATCCGGGCTTTTCAAATTGCGTGGAAGAAAAGCCGTCCCGCGAATTTTTAAGAAACATACCGTTGACAGTGTCTAAATGCGGTCAGTATAATCTTGAACTTTCGTTTCAAGTCAAATTTTGGAGAGAGATAACCATGTCATACGCGATCATTCAATCAGGCGGCAAACAGTTCCGCGTCAGTGAAGGCGAGGTCGTTCGTGTTCCATCGCTTACGGCCGAAGTCGGCGCTTCGGTTGACTTCGACACCCTCGTTCACAGCAACGACGACACCATTGAAGTCGGCGCGCCGGTGCTCGACGGGCGGGTTTCCGGCACGGTCGTCGAACACGGACGCGGCAAAAAAATTATCGTCTTTAAGATGAAACGCCGCAAACAGTACAAGAAGACTCACGGGCATCGGCAAAACTACACGGCCGTGAAGATTGAATCATTAGGATAATTTTCAAAATTGTTATTCAACAGTCGGCATTTATACGCCGCGATTAGAGGTTTTTTATGGCACATAAGAAAGGTGTAGGCAGTTCACGTAATGGGCGCGATTCCAATGCCCAACGTCTGGGCGTTAAACGCTTCGGCGGGCAGGCGGTTAATGGCGGCGAGATTCTGGTTCGTCAACGCGGCACCCGTTGGAAACCCGGCAACAATGTCGGACGCGGTTCCGATGACACGCTGTTTGCTTTGGTTTCAGGCGTCGTCAAATTCGAGGAAAAAGGACGCAAAGGCAAGTTCATCAGCGTCTACCCACAGCAGTAGTCGGTAGCCGGTCGTCGGTGGTCGGTAAAGAAAACGAACCGGCTGCCGGCTACTGACTACCGGCTACTGATCCAAGATGCAGTTTTTAGACCGAGCCAAGATAACAGTAAAAGGTGGCGATGGCGGCAACGGGGTGACGGCTTTTCGACGCGAAAAGTTTGTGCCCCGTGGCGGTCCTTCCGGCGGTGATGGTGGTCGCGGCGGTTCGGTCTTCTTAGAATCCACTGACCAACTCAACACCCTCCTGCAATTTCGTTTCAATCCAGAATTTCGCGGCGGTCGCGGCGGTCACGGCGAAGGCTCCAATAAACATGGACGTGATGGCGAAGATGTAACGGTTCTGGTGCCGGTCGGCACGCTGGTCACCGATGCGGATACCGATGAACGGGTTTACGATTTCACGGAAATCGGCGAACGCATCGTCGTCGCTCCGGGGGGTCGCGGCGGTCGCGGCAATGCGCAATTTGCGACTTCGACCAATCGCGCGCCGCGTTATCACGAAGACGGACAGCCGGGCGGGGTGCGGGCGCTGCAACTCGAATTGAAGTTAATCGCCGATGTTGGGCTGGTCGGTTTTCCGAATGCTGGAAAATCAACGCTCATTTCGCGTATCTCGGCCGCCAAACCGAAAATCGCCGATTATCCCTTTACGACGCTTGAGCCCCATCTGGGAGTGGTCGCTTACGGCGATTTTAAAACCTTTGTAGTCGCCGATATTCCCGGTTTGATTGAAGGCGCGCACGAAGGCATTGGTCTCGGACTCGATTTTCTGCGCCACGTGGAGCGCACGAAAATGTTGGTACACGTCGTTGATGTTTCTTCGACGGGTCGTGACCCGGTTGAAGATTTTCAAATCATCGAACGCGAGCTGGGCTCATATAAATCGGAGTTGCTTGAAAAACCGCAACTGGTTGTCGCTTCAAAGATGGACGCGCTGGATGAGCCATCGCGAGTTGAAAGTCTGCGCAAGTTTTGCGAGGCGCGGGGGCTTGAATTGTTGGAAATTTCCTCGGCCACCGGGCTGGGTATTAAAGAATTGATTTATGCGCTGGGCACCAAGGTGGAAGAGATTCAGCAAGCAGAAAAGGCTGCGGCATTGTGAGTGAAAAACGAATCGGCGTTTACGGCGGGACCTTTGACCCCATACACCTTGGGCATATTGAAATTGCGCGCGCCGTTGTTCGTCAGTTTGGGCTCGATGAACTCTTACTTATTCCGGCCTACAGGCCGCCGCATAAACCGCTGAATCACATTTCTGAAGCGCATCATCGTTATGCCATGGCAGCGCTCGCGCTTAAATCTGAACCGCGCATCCAGGTTTCAAAAATGGAGATTGAATCGCCGGAAAGACCTTATACAATACAAACCATGGAAAGGTTGAAAGCCGAGTACGGCGAGCACACCCAACTATTTTTTGTAATGGGCGCGGACTCTTTTGCGGAGATAACGTTGTGGCGCGATTACCGGCGATTGTTGGCAACTACCAATCTGATTGTCGTTACCCGACCGGGCAATCCGCTATCCTGGTCCCATCTTGATAAAGAATTTCAAGCCCAGGTGATTGATTTGCGCCAGTCCGCAACCGGCAAAGCAAAAGCTGTTGAACCGGCCAACGGGGGTTTTATTTATCTGACTGATTTTGTAAATCGGGAGGTTTCGTCTACGGAAATCCGCCGGCGGGCGCAAAACGGAGAGAGCCTTGACGGATTGACGACCCCTGAGGTGGTTGATTACATAGAGAGGCACAAACTTTACAGGTAAATTTTTATGAGTAGAAATCCGAAAGAAACCAATACGCCTAACGTTTTGGAGATAGAAGAGGCCGTAAAGCTTGCCGCCGAGGCGGCGAGCGATAAAAAAGCTCAAGACCTGGTCGTTCTCGACCTGCGCGAACTGGCGTCGTTTACCGAATACTTCGTCATTTGCAACGGCAATAATCAACGTCAGGTGCAAGCCATCTCCAACGCTATCGAAGAGCAATTGCGCGAAGCCGGCAAGCGTCCGTTGCATATTGAAGGCTATAGCAACGCCGAATGGATTTTGCTAGACTACGGCGATTTCATCGTTCATGTCTTTGCCGACGCCGCGCGGCGTTTTTACGACCTTGAACGATTGTGGCGCGATGCCAAGCGTGTGCAAGTAAGTATTTCATAATTGGTCAAGATGAGCGATAACTAAACCGGATAGTCCGCAGTGGGATTTACGGCGCAACGATTTTGCAAAGAGCATGAGTAAATTAATAGCCACCTCACCCCCGATGCAAAGAATTGTCGAACTCGTCGAACGAGTCGCGCAAACCGATACCAGTGTCTTGATACTTGGGGAATCGGGAACCGGCAAAGATGCGCTGGCGCGCCGCCTTCACGACCTCAGCCCGAGACGTAATAAACCGTTTGTCAAAGTAGACGGGGCGGCGCTTCCGGAAGATTTATTTGAATCCGAAGTTTTCGGGTATGAAAAAGGGGCGTTTACCGGAGCCAGCGAAGCCAAACCCGGACGCTTTGAAATGGCCGACGGCGGCACCCTCGTGCTCGATGAAATTGCCAATCTCAGCCTGTCGGCGCAAGCCAAACTTTTACGGGTCATCGAAGAACGCAGTTTTGAGCGGCTCGGCGGCAAACAGACCATCAAGCTTGATGTGCGCATTATCGCGGTTGCCAATGTGGATATGAAAGAGGCGGTGCGGGCGCAAGCCTTTCGCCAAGACCTGTATTATCGCCTGGCCGTGCTGACCATCGAATTGCCGCGCCTGGTAGACCGCGCCGAAGACATCACGCCGCTCGCCGAACAGTTTATTCAACAATTCGCCTTACGCAACGGACGCCATAATTTACACTTCTCAAACGAGGCGTTCGCCCTGCTGCGAGAGTATGATTTTCCGGGTAATATTCGCGAACTCAGAAATATCATTGAACATGCCGTATCCGGCACCTACCGCGAGCTCATTGAGGTTGAACATTTGCCTGAATATTTGCGTTCGGCAGCGCGCCTCATGCAATCGCGCTCGCGCAAGCCGTCGCTGGCTGAACTTGAAGCCGTCTACATCAGAGAGATTCTCGAATATGTGCGCGGCAATAAGACCCGCGCAGCTGACATTCTCGGCATCAGTCGCAAAAACCTTTACGAAAAAATGCGGCGCTACAATATTGGCATGGGCAAAGCCGATTAATTGGCCAGCCCCGCGAACTCACACTGCAAAACTTATGAAGTTGCAATTCATCTGGATAGGCAAAACCAAAAATTCATCAATCAAAGCCTTGGCGGACGATTTTCTTGGGCGCATCAAAAAGTATTCGCGTGCAGAAATGCTTGAACTGCGCGACCGCGAAGACGCCGGCAACGATAAACAAAGGCTTATTGAAAAAGAGGGAGAAGAGATTTTACAACACGTTGGAGCCGGCGTTTTTCTGATTGCGCTGGATGAGCGCGGACAGCAATGGAATTCCTATGAGTTTGCGGACTTCCTGGAAAAGCACCGGCTGGCGGGAACCAAGCAAGTAATATTTGTCATCGGCGGACACGCGGGACTTGCCGAAAAAGTCAGGCAACGCGCCAATTTAACCCTGGCGCTTTCGCGCATGACTTTGACGCATGAGTTGGCACGCATATTTTTACTTGAGCAAGTCTATCGTGCATTTGCTATACTTCACGGTTCCCCTTATCAAAAATAAGATAGCGTGGAAGAAGGGGAGCGATTTTAACTGTCTCAGCGTTAGATTAAGCAGAAATCAGAGCTAGAGGTTTTTGAATGGATAAGAAAAGACTAAAACAATATGAAGCAAAGCTGATAGAGAATAGAAACGCGCTGCTCGGCATGGTCGAGCGCACGGAAGATTATGGACGCGAAGCTGACCGCGAAGTCAGCCAGGACCCTGCTGATAAAGCATCCAATTCATATACGAAAGAGCTATTATTTTCGCAAAGTACCAACGAACGAAATACCTTGAAGCTAATTGAAGAAGCCATCGCGCGGGTCGAAGACGGCGATTATGGCGATTGCTTAAATTGCGGCAAGGAGATTCAGCCCAAACGCCTTGATGCGATTCCCTGGGCGCCGTATTGCAGAGATTGTCAGGAGCTTGTTGAGCAGGGTTTGTTAGGCGATAAAGAAGATCGAGAATAAGTATCCGGCTCACTCGGAAAGGGTGAGCCGCAGGGCGCTCACAAAATCGGCTTCCTTGAAAACTTTCCATATGGAGGCAAAGCGTGTTTTTGCACGCGCTCCAAAATTTAAGAGACGGGCTGCTCACGCTTGCCTATCCGCAAGCCTGTCGCCTCTGTTCCGGCAGTGTCGAATCTTGGAACGATGGCGTCGTCTGTTCGGCTTGCTGGCACAACCCTCAACTAACCAAGCTTTTTACCAACCGGGATGCTTGCCCCAAATGCGGCATCCCCTTGCCGCCCCGGCAACAATTTGCGCCTAGCGCGCCAGTTGATTCTACAACGAATTCCTCTCAGGCGTCGGCAACCTTCCCCCTCAGGCCTTGCGGGCGTTGCGACGCGATGCCGTTTGCTTATGCCAGAGCTTGCGGGGAATACGCCGGTTCGCTCGAAGCCAATGTGCTCTTTTTAAAATCCGAGCCGCATCTTTGTCATCGCTTGCGTCAGGTGGTCGCGCAAACTTACGCGGCCAACCTCCCGGTTCTCGAAAGCGATTTTGTGATGCCCGTCCCTTTGCATGCAGCGCGCCAACAGGAACGCGGCTTTAATCAAGCCGACCTCATTGCGCAAGTGATCGGCGCGGATTTTCATATCAAACGTTGCGCGGATTCACTGGTACGAGCAAAAAATACTGAACGCCATCGTGCCGGCATGGATGAAGTTGACCGCGCTAAATCTGTCGCGCGAGCTTTCAAAGTTGTCACGCCTGATTTGCTGAAAAACCGCTCGATACTGTTGGTTGACGATGTCTTTACGACTGGACAGACCCTGAGCGCCGCGGCGCAAACTTTGATTGATGCAGGCGCAACACAAGTGAACGTGTTGACCCTGGCGCGGGTTGTCCGTTCGTTCAAAAGACCTTGAGCAGCGATTACCGCTTATCAAGCATTTCATTATCCTTCGCCCTAACCTTGCCAACTCAAGTGGCGCCAAAGCGGCCGTGATTTCAACTTGAAATTACAGGTTGAAAAGAGTAAATTGCCACGCATCAAGAGGGACTTAAAGACTCGCATCTCTTGTTTTCGTAAATCTAACTTTCAGGATAAAGAGAGAAGACTCGTGCAATGGTTCTATCTCTTTATCAGGATAAAGAGATAAGACTCGCGCATTGGTCTAACTCTTTAACCGCTCACTTAACACAAATCAACTCCGCGCAAAGCGGATGAGGAGGATACTATGAGGTTTCGTTCACTCAGCCAAAGTGTATTGCTCCTGGTGGTATTGTCGCTTCTGGCAAATACTATTCCGGCACAATCAACCACCACAGGTCGCCTGACGGGAACCGTAACCGATACGCAAGGCGCGCTGGTCGGTGGAGCACAAATCACGGCAAAACATAATCAAACCCAGGCCGAATTCAAGACCAAAGCCAATGATGATGGGGGTTGGACTATTCCCTCCGTTCCCAACGGAACCTACACCGTCACCATTACGGCTCAAGGTTTCAAATCAACGGTGATTCAAAACGTCGCTGTCGAAACCAGCACCACCGCCACCGCCAATGCCTCGCTTGAAGTGGGCGGCACTTCCGAACAAGTGGTGGTGACCTCGGGCGGCAGTGTCATTCAATCCGAAAGCGCCAATGTCTCTTCGACAATCACCGGTCGGCAAATCAGCGAACTCCCGTGGGCAACGCGCGACGCGATGCAACTGGTGTTGACGCTTCCAGGCATTCAAACGCCCGGCGTGCCGCGCGCCTCTTCGGTCAACGGATTGCCGAAGAGTTCGCTCAATATCACCCTTGACGGCGCCAATATCCAAGACAATTTGTTGAAATCATCGGACGGTTTTTTCACCAGCACACAAGCGAAATCGGATGCCGTTGAAGAGGTTACGGTTTCAACGGCTACACCCGGCGCCGAAAGCTCCGGCGAAGGCGCTGTGCAGATTAAATTCGTCACCAAATCCGGCTCGAACAATTATCGCGGCGCGCTCTTCTGGCAGCACCGCAACACGGCGTTAAACTCGAATTACTTCTTCAACAACATCAACGGCTTGCCGCGCGACCATCTGATTTTGAATCAATATGGCGGCAATGTCGGCGGCCCGATCTGGATTCCGAAAGTTTTCAAAGGCAAAGACAAGGCCTTCTTCTTTGTGAACATGGAAGAGTTCCGTTTGCCGCAGACTTATGATTCGCCGACGCGCACCGTGCTAACTGACAGCGCGCGCGCCGGCATCTACACCTATAAAGATTCGACGGGTGTTATCCGCAATGTCAATCTATATCAAATTGCGGCCGCCGGCGCCGGCGGAC
>JBIOWC010000283.1:0-4818 GCA_044868105.1 Blastocatellia bacterium | reverse complement strand
GCACCTTGCCGGTGACAATACCAATGACTTCGCCCCGGCGATTGAGTACCGGACAACCGCTGTTCCCATGATAGGCGTGCAAATCAAGCTGAATTTTATTTTCGCCAACGCGGCTGACAACCCCGGTTGAAAGCGAGGTTTCAATTCGCTCATCCGTGGTTTGCAAAAGCAAATCCATACCGAGGGGATAACCAATCGCCGCAACCTCATCGCCTTGGTTGATGTGGCTCAAATCTTTTTCCAAGCCGTAAACAATGGTCATATCCGACGGGGGCGTAATCCGTAGTATAGCAATATCGGTGTCTTTATCCGAAGATAAATGCGCGATGCTCGCCAGGATAGCTTCCTGGCGGGTTCGACCTTGAAAAATAATCGAGACCTTTTTTGTGCGCCCCGTCAGCCCGGCCGGCGTATCTTCGTATTCCCAGGCGCGAATCAGGTGGCGGTTGGTCACAATCAACCCGTCTTTTGAGATGACAAATCCCGAACCGGTTCGTGATTCAACCCTCTCGATGTTGCCGGTTGCGTCAAGCAGTTCAAATTCGCTTTGAATGAAAACCACCGCGCCCCGGTTGCGTTCGGCGATTGCCGCAAAACTCAAGCGCACGCTTTCGGGTGAGGTGAATCTGCTTGATAGCCAGATGCCCAGCACCCCACCAAAGACCAGCGAAATGACGATTGCCGAAGTCAGCCGCACATTATTTTTCCGTTGTTGCAAAAACCGCTTGAAGGCATTGGTGATTTCATCGCGGCGAGTCGGCATTTTTTCTTGAACCGTGGTTTTGGCGTGTAACAGCGCGTTTGGTTGACGACGGTCTGCGACTGGCGTTTCGTGATGGTTGACCGGTAGAACAATGCCGAAACGAACCAGCGGCCCGCCGGCGCCAAATTCGATTAAATCATCTTTACCGAGTTCGCTGATGATGATGCGGCGACCGTTAATCAGCGTGCCGTTGGTCGAGCCTAAATCGCGCAGCAGAAAGTTGTCGCCGTGGCGGGTGATTTGCGCGTGGTGTGAAGAGACGCGGCGTTCGCTGTCTCCAAACGAAAGCCGGTTGTCGGTGGCGCGCCCGATGGTGATGAGTTCATCTGTAAACTGTTCGCACTTTCCTCGCCGCGAACCGGTCAGATGCGTAAACGTAGCAATCATTCAGAAAAGCGAAACCTCAACAAGATTTGAACCACGAGTTAATCTAAAGCATTGAACGCTTGGCGGACAAGAAAAATAATCGGAACCCCAGAGGCCGGTAGTCCAAAGTTCGGGGGCTAGAGTCAAAGAATGTGCAATAGCTGAATTACCGGTAACCCGAATTAAGGAATCATTGAGCGACGCCGACTTTTTGTAGCGCGGCCTCCTGACTCCAGCCCCCAGACTCTGGACGCTTACTCAAATGAATGAGAAATTCGCGGTTGCCTTCGGCGCCGAGGATGGGCGAGTTGATTAAATTCTGCGGGAATAAATTTATCGTTGAAGCGAAGGCGATGATTTCATTCAACACGCGCCGGTGTTTTGCCGGGTCGCTGACGATGCCGCCTTTGCCGACTTCACCTTTGCCGACTTCAAACTGCGGTTTGATTAAGGCAACACAATCGGCCGGCGTTTTGAGGGCGCCGGCGACCGCAGAAAGAATTTTGGTGAGCGAAATAAATGAGACGTCAATGACCGCCAGGTCGAACCAGACGGAAAATTGAAACGGTTGCAGGTAACGCGCATTCAGACCTTCAACGAGCGTCACCCTCGCGTCCTGCCGGAGTTTCCAGGCGAATTGATTATGCCCTGTGTCCGTTGCCCAGACGTGCGCCGCGCCACGTTGCAACAGGCAATCGGTAAACCCGCCGGTTGAGGCGCCGACATCAAGACAATCTTTACCCCTTACATCAATCTTAAATTCGCCGAGCGCGGCTTCGAGTTTCAACCCGCCGCGACTCACATAGCGAGGCCTTGCGCCTTTGATGCGTATCTCCGAATCTGCACCAACCAGTTGACCAGGTTTATCAATGCGTTGGTCATTGACCAGGACTTGCCCTGCAAGAATCAAAGCTTGCGCTTGCGTGCGGCTCTCGGCCAAACCGCGCTCGAATACCAGTTTGTCGGCACGTTCTTTTTTCATTTCAAGGCCTGGGCAATCTGCTGCTCGCTGGGCAAGCGACCGTTTGGCAAAGCAAATACGTGTATGTGATTGCGGTTTTCTCGCAGCGCTTCAACGCGACCCGCCGCCTCAAGGCTGGCAATCAGGTTCATTAAAAAGGTCTGTTCCTCGGCGCCCATCCACCCGTCATAAATATCAAATGCCAGCCCTGTGGTGTGTGGCGGAATCTCTTTGCCGGTGGCATTGGGGTTTACTTCGCGCAAGCGCTGTTGATATTCCTGTGTGCGGATGAGCGAAGTAATGGGCAGAGACCTGTTAAATTTTTCTTTATAAGCTGCGGCGATTTGTAAAATGCTGGCGCGCGCTTCGGGGCGAATGAAGCTGAGCATTTTCATCTTAAATTCGCGGCGCTCCGTCGGGTTATTTAAATCATAAGCTTTCCCTTTGAAGTTTGCGGCGCTTGCAACCAGCCAGCGAAACCGCGCAAACAACATCTCTTTGCGCACCGGGTCGTTGTAAAAAAAATCGAGCAGGTCACGTTTTTCACTCAGCTCGGTTAACGATTTATCATGCTCGGTGATTTGTTTACTAATATCGGCGCGGGCGGCGCGATCGGCGGTTAAAGCATAGAGATTTTGCAGCGCCAGACTTTTCGATTGCAGGTCATTGATTGAATTCTCCATTTCGGCGCGGCCCTTTTGCCACTCATCGTTATCAGCAAATAGCTTCACGTTCTTTCCCGAAATCACATCAAAAAAAGTGAAGGCTTCGGTATCGGCCATTTCGCCCGCACCATAAAGAATATGGTCTTTCCCTAAAGGTTCCATCTCAACGAGCCCGCCTTTTTCGATGAGGTTCAACAGTTCCAGATAACCTTGCGGTCTTTCAAAATTGCGTTCACGCCAGGCGGCTTGCTGAATCGCCAGAAAACGGCGGCGGTCGGCATAGTGTTGCAGCTCTTTAGGAACCGTAACCTGAGCTTTGCGACCGACCGGTTCGCCGCGCGGTTCTTCAAGCTTGTTGATGGCTTCTTTGAAGAGGTCAACAGCGGGTGGCAAGGGGCTTGCCGGATTAGGTTGTTCGGTTCTGCGGCAATTTGCGACAATAATAACCGCCCAACAGAGCAGCGCCAGAAGAACGCTTTTTGAAAACGCATGAACGATACAGGCTTTCTTACCCATGTTGTTGAAAAAAAGATTAGGCCATTTGTAAACTCTCACGATAGATTTAACGTATCAAAAGCAAAAGTTCAACAAAGGGTTTGATGATTGAGGGAGATTTGAGGGCGATATGAATAACTTGTTTTGTCCGAAATGTGGAACCCGAGCTTTAGAGAGCGACCAGCGGTTTTGTAAAAGCTGCGGCACCAATTTACAGGTTGTCAATGAAGTTCTGGAAAAAGGCGACACCAAACAAGAAGGCAATAAGGATTTCAAATCCGTAGCCTTGGATGTCGCCAGCACCATCGCGGATACCATAAAAGACAGCGTTGACGGTGTCGTCATCAATAAAAATCCGCGCCGCGCGCAAAGGCAAGCCGAATGGGTCATACGCAAACAAGCGGACAAGGAGAAATGGGAGAACTGGAAGGCGGATGTCGAAAAGTTGAAAGAAACCCGCCGCGAAGCGCGACTCCAAAGACATGAAGCGCGCAAGGCAGAGCGCGCGATGCCGCAAATGCCCAAGCCCAAAGAGTGGCTCGCTTATTCGCGCCAGCATAATTTAAAACATGGATTGGTCACCTTGCTTGGCGGCGGCGGGTTTGGACTCTTTTTATATTATGCGAGCAAGATGGCGCTGGAGAGTGGACTCGTGCAACAGATTGAAGATGCCGCGCAGCAACACCCGGTTGTCGGACTCGAATTCGGCTTGAAGGTCATCTGGTTAATTGCCGCTATTCCGGTTTTAAAAGGTCTGGGGCAACTTATCTACGCCACATTTTTTGCCGAATCCATTAAAACCCTGGCGGAAAGATTTGCGCCACCGGCAACCGTTCAGCAAATCGACAATGGGTATTCAAGAAACACCGCGCCGCAAACGACCTCGCCGGTTTTTGAGAGTGTGACGGCGCCGCCGGTGAGCATAACCGAAGGCACGACAAAATTTTTTGATGAAAACGAGCCTGAGCCTGAGCCTGAGGAAAATCGTGTGGTTATGAATCGAAGCGCTTCAGAGCGAGGATAATCAGCGCGTCAATCACCAGCAAAACCACTGTGCAAATCAGCATCGCTTTGGCAAAAGCGATTTGTCGTTTGAGCAAGACCGGCAACAACATCAAAAAGACCCCTGCCGACAAGACAAACCAACCGATACTGGTCGACAGCCTGGCAATCTGTTCGGTGTTGCCTTTGGTTTCAACATAAAGAAAACTGAGCGACAGCATCGAAATCAACGGCAAGGCGCCAAGCATCCCTCCGGCGACCGGATACTTTTTACCGATTGCCGAAACCAGCGCGACAAGCAAACCTGAGATGACGGCTTTTAGAATAAAAAATCCCATAGCTCTGTTGGTCGCGGGACTTTAGGAATGTTCTTTATCAAATAATTGCGTAGTGCTTTCGGTCACACTTGGCGGGTTAACCATCTCCGCTGTATTGATGGGCTGATTAAAATTCCTTACGCCATAAGCTTCACCCGGCGGCAAAGCCGTTGGTTGATTGATGGGGTGGTTAACCGGTTGATGAACCGGGAACG
Source organism: Blastocatellia bacterium (assembly GCA_044868105.1). Lineage (GTDB taxonomy): Bacteria > Acidobacteriota > Blastocatellia > UBA7656 > UBA7656 > JBFMDH01. The sequence goes on along the minus strand of JBIOWC010000283.1, from coordinate 34 downwards.
GTCGCGGCGGTTGTTGATAGGGTTGCGCCTGGGG
>JBIOWC010000282.1:0-2740 GCA_044868105.1 Blastocatellia bacterium | reverse complement strand
GTACCACGGCGGTTTTAAAACTCGCGGCCGGTGATTCACGAATCTTCACCAACGGTGCCTTGACCGTCGAAAAGATTTCTCCATCCGGAGGTCTGCTGCGTTCGCAGGTTTTCAAATTAGCGTCCATTGTGCTGACCGCCGTCACGACCAGCGGGGGCATGGATACAATCGGTATAAATTTTCAAGGCGTTTATCTGGAAACTCCCGAGTCTGACAAGAAGAACTCGGTCAATGATTGGGGGTACGATTCCAGGATTGGCGCCTGACCCGCTGTCGGCGAACAATTCAGGCGAGTGATTGAAGCAAACAACAATTTTAATTTTAACGACCGCGATGCGAGTCCCGGCTCGCCGCTGGAGTCGCTCATTTTACCCTATATAAAAAAGAAAATTATTGATTCAAAAATCAGGAGAAACTATATGAACATTAGAAAAACGAAATGCGTCATTGCGCTGGTTACGCTGCTCGCTATTGTCGGGCTGGGCGGCTTCGGACGGGCTGACAATTCTTTAATCAAACGTGTGGGCAAGGCCTGGGTTTATCAACCCTCGGTGGCTCTCTTCAACCGCAGTTGCGTGCTCTGCCATGTGAATTTCAACGAGCCGCTTTACGAAAGCGCGCACACTCCCTTGCAAGTGTCGCGCGCTGCGCTTAAGGACAATTGAATCGCCCACGTTTCAAGGTTCTCAATCCTTCACCCTGCGCCTCGGCTTTGAACTGCTTGGCACTTTCCGCGCTTCGTTGTATGCTTTAGCCCACGCCGGCTTTCAACCCAGCCCGACAGCTGTAACACAGATAATAGATTTTAACTCAGGCTCCGCTTAAAGCTCGGAAGGAGGCGCAGGTGATAACCCTATCGAAAACGCGCAGCAAAAAAATCATCGCTTTGATGAGGGTCATGTTAATAACCCTGGCGCTCACGAATTCAATCGTCGCGCAAACCGCCAACGATTATTATCCGACTGGTGAATGGCGAACGACGCAGGCAAAAAAGCAGGGACTCAATAAAAGCATTACCAAATCGTTAATCAAACGCCTGCGCAACGGTCAAATCCGCGACCTCAACAGCCTGCTTATTGTGCGTAATGGCTATCTCGTCGTCGAAGAATATTTCAATGGTTCAAATGCCGAAGATGTTCATACTTTGCAATCGGATTCCAAGAGCATCACTTCCCTGCTGGTGGGCATCGCTTTGCAGCAAGGCAGGATTCAAAGCGTCAGAGACAAAGCCCTCGACTATTTCCCCGAATATGCGCCGGTCAAAAAGTTTGACGAGTATAAAGCGGCGCTCACGCTTGAGGATTTGCTCACCATGCGAACCGGGTTTGATTGGAGCGAATCAAATTATAATATCTCGCCGCTCAAACAACTCAATGAATGCAATTGCGATTGGCTGCGATTTGTTCTCGATTGGCAAATGCGTGAAATGCCGGGCCAGAGATTTGAATACAACAGCGGCGGCGTCATTTTGCTTGGCGGCATTCTACGCAAAGCGTCCGGCACTTCGGTTGATCAGTTCGCCGAACAGAATCTCTTTCAGCCCTTAGGCATTGGCCGAACCTGGTGGTATCAGGGTTTGCCCGCCGGGTTACCGCACACCGGCGGCGGTTTGAATATGCGCGCCAAAGATATGGCGAAGATTGGCTATCTGGTTTTGCGCCAAGGTCGCTGGCAAGACCGGCAAATCGTCTCTGAAAGCTGGCTGGCTCAGTCTTTCGAGCATCACGTGAGAAACCCGCGCACCTTCGGCTCGCATCCGGTGGATTATGGTTATCTGTGGTGGCTCTTGCCGCTCGATGGCCAAGGCCCTGCGCCGGGTGAAGACATTTACACCGCAGCGGGGGCACGCGACCAGTGGATTTTTATTATTCCGAAATATGATATGGTGGTCGTCGTCACCGGCAATACTTCATCAACTTTTGCCCAGCCGGTAGATTTTCTTTACGCGGATATTTTGCGAGCCGTACAATAGCTGAAAAGCCAAATGCCGTTCGGACAACCGACTTTTCAAATCTCTATCTGAGGAGATAACGTTGCCATTTTTGCATTCAATCCTACAGCGCCAACGCTTTACTAGCGGACTGATTAGCCTCATGTTGGTTGCGGTCTTGATGGGTTCGGCATTTACACAAACAGCAGAGCGCCAAGGCCGATTGATTGAGGGGAAAGTTCCGGCTCCTGCTCTCAAAGGCAATTTGTTAAACGACCCCTTAGAACAGAACGTAGCCATTTACTTGCCGCCCGACTATGATGCCGCGCCGCAAAAACGCTATCCGGCAATCTACCTGTTGCACGGGTTTGGCGGAAAACCCAACCACTGGACCAACAATGGCTATCAGGGCATGAACCTGCGAGCGATGATGGATAGTTTCATCAAAAGCGGCGTAATACGCGAGATGATTGTCGTCGTGCCCAACGGCAGCAATGCCTACCAAGGCAGTTTTTATACGAACTCTCAGGTTACCGGAAACTGGGAAGACTTCATTGCGAAAGACCTGGTCGCTTATGTTGATAAAACCTATCGCACGCTGGCGCGCAGTGAGAGTCGCGGCATCGCCGGGCATTCGATGGGCGGGTTCGGTTCGATTGTTTTAGGCATGAAGCACCCGGAGGTTTTCGGGGCGGTTTATGCCTTAAGCCCATGTTGTCTGGGTTTTGAAGGCGATATGGGGGGCGACAATCCGGTCTGGCAAAAGGTATTGAATCTGAAATCAAAAGCTGAGTTGAAGACCAATCCTGA
>JBIOWC010000281.1:0-12443 GCA_044868105.1 Blastocatellia bacterium | reverse complement strand
TGAACAGCCAATAGATTCTTGGAGAAATCTCTCGACGATGGTTGGATTAATTCAGTTTTGTGATTTGAAACACCTTCAAGATATTAAGGACATTCTAAACAGTGCGCGTAGTTGGGGAAAAAAGTTCCTCCCGGAAGTGTTTGCTGACCTGGCACAACATTACAATTATCAGGTTGAAGAGATAGACACCACGCAAAATGGATTAATACTCGCTCTTATCATCGCGGCAAAGGAAGCGCGTCTTACCAACGACATTCTTCAAAAGGATTTTAAATATCCCCCCACGAACATACTCGATATAGCCCGGCGTGTTAGAGGTAGTAACATATCAAAACGAAAAACTGGCAAGGCGTTGCAGCACAGGCAATGAAGTGACGGTTCTATGATTTGTAATACATACGCTGTCTTAAGAGTTGTTTTCCAGAGCGAACCCCTTGAACTCGCTACTGAAGGCCGCCTAAATTTCCGACGCGGTTTCTATCAGTGAAGGAAATTCTTTGAATTGAATATCGTGGAGTTGTTGGTACAACCCGCCGTTTGCCAGCAAGGCTTCGTGCGTGCCTTCTTCGACGATGCGACCGGCATTCAAGACAATAATCCGATCGGCGCGGCGCACCGTTGACAGGCGATGGGCAATCACAAAGGTGGTGCGCCCTTGCATCAAATGTTCCAGCGCGTCTTGCACCAGGCGTTCGGATTCGGAATCCAGGGAACTCGTCGCTTCATCCAGAATTAAAATTGCCGGATTCTTAAGTAGCGCCCGCGCAATGGCGATGCGTTGACGCTGCCCGCCCGATAGTTTCACGCCGCGTTCGCCCACGATGGTTGCGTAACCGTCGGGAAAGTCCATCACAAATTCATGGGCGTGCGCGGCGCGCGCCGCCTGTTCAATCTCTTCATCCGTCGCCTCCAGCTTGCCGTAAGCAATGTTCTCTTTGACCGTGCCGCTAAAGAGAACCGTCTCTTGCGGAACCATGCCAATCGCCTCGCGCAAATCTTTTATCTTCAAATCGCGCACATCAATCGAATCCACGAGCAAGGCGCCCGACGTAACTTCGTAAAATCTCGGAATCAACGACACCAGCGTAGATTTGCCGGCCCCCGATGGACCAACGAGGGCGATAATCTCGCCGGCGCGCGCCTCAATCGTCACCCCTTTTAAGATCTCGATATTCCGCTCATCCGTGTAGGTGAAGCGCACGTCTCGCAGCGTCACGCGACCTTCGGGACTGGGGAGCGGACGGGCCTCGGCTTTGTCAGTGATTGCCGGTTGGGTATCTAAGAGTTCAAAAACCCGCCGCGTGGCGCCAATAGCATTATTAAATTGGCCATAGAGTTCAGCCATGCCGCCAATCGTAAACGCGACGGTAAAAGTGTAAAGCACGAAGGCCGTGAGTTCGCCGGCGGTCATCGCGCCTTCGGCGACCATACGACCGCCGAACCACAAAACCAGACTGATGCCGCTATAGACGACGAAAACGATATAAGCAATAAACCCGCCCATGGCAATGGCGCGGCGCATGGCGGTCTGTAAGGCCTCGTTGATGGCCTTGCGGTAACGCCCTATTTCAAAGGCTTCTCGGGCAAACGATTGAACGATGCGAATCGCCGACAGGCTTTGTTCGAGAACCGAATTCGAGTCGGCGATTTTATCTTGAACTTTGGTGCTGATGCGGCGCACATAGCGACCATAAAAGACGGTTGCGATAACAATGAGCGGCACGATGGCCAGCATAATCAAGGTCAATCGCGTGTTGGTAATCAATATTATCGTCACCCCGCCGACCAGAATTAATCCTTGCCTGAGCAGTTCCGTGAAACTCGAAGTCGTTGCCGTTTGAATGACCGTAACATCCGAAGCCAGCCGCGAGGTGAGTTCACCGGTGCGGCGATTATCGAAAAACGTCAACGGTAAATGAATGAGATGAGTGTAAAGTTGCACGCGCAGGTCTGCGACGACGCGCTCTCCCGCAAAAGCCAACAAATAAGCGCGCACGAAACCAAACAGCGCCTGGATGCCAAAGAGCACGATGATGATGAGCAGCGTTTGATTTAATTTTGAAAGGTTGCGCTCGATAAACGCCGCGTCTATGAGTACGCGCACCAGTTGCGGAAAAGCCAACCCCAACAGGTTGCCGATAATTAAGGCGGCAAGCGCCAGGACAATGCGCCAGCGATAAGGTTTTAAATAAGCCAGCAGCCGCAACAAATCGCGCGGCGACCCGCGGTCTTTTTTCTTATCCAAGCCTGCTTTTTCGCCGTCCGGTTGCGCACGGACTATCTCTTGTCTGCGTCTCAAATTACCCCGCTTTCTATCTGAACAGCAGCCCGCCTGTTCAATATGACCCGGTGATTGAGAACTTTTTGTTTTGCGAAATTTCGCCTTACAACTTTATAGAGACTTTCGAGATTGGAAAAGGTTAGCGGTGGCGGAAAAATTTTTACCGGTCCTCAGCCGTTCTCTCCGCCCCAGTTGAAGACAATTTTTCCAGGCGCGCCTGCGCCGGCTTCGAAAACCGCGCCGCCGCACAAATTTTTATTGACTCTCCCGTAACTGGAAACCGTAAACTATCTTTGCAAGAATCAGATGAGATATTTGTTGGAAGGGGAAATTGAGATGCTCAGAATTGGCGATTTTTCCAAGCTCAGTCAGGTGTCCGTAAAAGCGCTGCGTTTTTATGATGAAATTGGACTGCTCAAACCAACTCATGTAGACCGCTTTACCGGTTATCGTTATTACGCGCCAAGTTTGTTGTCGCGTCTCAACCGCATTCTGGTCTTTAAGGAATTGGGATTTTCCCTTGAAGAGATTGCCCTGCTCCTGGAAGAAGACCGGCCAATCAATCAGGTGCGCGAAGCGCTCGAAAGCAAACGCGCGGAACTGGCGCGGCGCATCATCCAAGAGCAGGCGCGCCTCATGCAGGTTGAAACCTGGCTTACACAAATCGAACGCCAGGGCCAGATTCCGAATTATGAAATTATCCTCAAACAAGTCGCTCCGCAACTCGTCGCCTCGGTGCGCGAGACACTCAGTTCTTACGACGACGCCGTAGAGCTTTTTGCCGAGCTGGAAATTCATCTGAAAAAGCACAAGACCACCGGGCAACCAGGGGCCATCTGGCACACCTGTGCCGGTCAGGGAAAAACCATAGATTGCGAAGCGCTGATTTTTCTTAACGCTGCGGTGCCGGCCAGCCAGCGCATACAGGTTTATGAGCTGGCGCCCAGCGTTAACGCTTGCGTCATTCATCAAGGCAACGAGGAGACCGTCCCTGAGGCTTACCTGGCCGCGCGGTCCTGGATAATAGAACAGGGCTACCGGATTAACGGCGCAAATCGCGAAATCTATTGGCAAGGTGGCATCGCGCCGACGAACGGTTTCGGAGTCACGGAAATTCAATACCCGATTCTTAAACCTCCGTCGCCTACCAAAACAGACGATTAAGCGGCCCGGCCATCAACCTCAAATTTAATCAACCGGAAGCTTCCGTCGGCGACCATATGCCGATGGTCGTCGCAGCAGGGTTCTGTCTGGAAGGAGTGTAAAAATGGTTAAAACCATAATCTGTATCCGGCGAAAGCCGCAGGTGAGCCGCGAGGAATTTCTCGATTTTTGGCGATACCGCCATGGCGAGTTAATCAAAAAATTAAAAGAGGATTTAAAAATCGTCCGCTATGTCCAATCGCATTCCATAGACAATGAGGTCAGCGCGCGCATCCGAAGTTCGCGCGGGGCGCCGCCAATGTATGATGGCCTCGCCGAATCCTGGTTCAATTCAATGGATGATTTGCGCTCGCTCGGCACAGATGAACGGTCAAAGCGGGCGCTCGAAACGTTACGCAAAGATGAAGAAGATTTTCTGGATCGTGAGAACTCGCCCTTCTGGGTCTCGGAAGAGTTCGAGATTTTTTAGGATGCCAGGTCTTAACAATTTTCATATTAAAATCAAAAGGAGAAAACCTATGCCAGAACAACAACCTCAGGTTCGTTTCATTAACCGCGCGCCGCTCGGATATTCGCAGGTCGTCGAGGTGCGTGGCGGACGCACGCTTTATATTGCCGGTCAACTGGCGCTCGACGCGGATGGCAATCTGGTTGGCGCCGGCGATTTTCGCGCCCAGGTCGAACAGGTCTTCGCGAACCTCAAGGCGCGACTTGCCGAAGGCCATGCGACATTCAAAGATGTTGTGAAGCTCAATTACTACCTCACCGAGGCAAGCGATTTATTGCCGGTGCGCGAAGTGCGCAACCGCTACATCAATACTGACTCTCCGCCGGCGAGCACACTGGTCGTTGTCAAACGATTGGTTCGCGAAGAATATTTAATCGAAGTCGAAGCCATTGCCGTGGTCAACGATTAACCTGTTAAAAAGGAGAATGATGAATATCGGATTTATCGGTTTGGGAAAGATGGGGCAAGCGATGGCGCGAAATCTGCTCCGCGCGGGTCACCCGGTCACGGTTTATAACCGCACGCCGAGTCGCGCCAAAGCCTTGCAAGACGATGGCGCGGTGATTGCCAAAACGCCGGCCGAGGCTTGCCAGGGTGAAGCGGTCATCACCTGTCTTGCGGATGATAGCGCAGTTGAAACCCTGGTCTTTGGCCAGGCGGGGCTTGCCGGCGCGCTCGCCGCCGGTTGCATTCACATTTCGATGAGCACGCTCTCTCTGGCCATGCTTGAGCGGCTCGCTCAAGCTCACCGCCAGGCCAATGAGCGGTTTATTGCCGCGCCGGTCTTTGGTCGCCCGGACGCGGCGGCGGCGGCGAAACTCTTAATTGTCGCGGCCGGAGACCAGGAGGCTTTAAGCCAGTGTCAGCCGCTTTTTGAGGCGATGGGGCAACGGACTTTTGCGGTTGGCGAAAATCCGCTGGCCGCGGGGATGGTTAAACTGGTGGGCAATTTTCTGTTGGCCTCAGCGATAGAAAGTTTGGCTGAAGCCATTACCCTGCTAAACAAATCAGGGATTGATGCGCAAAGCTGTATGGATGTTTTAACCAGCACGTTATTTGCCGCGCCGGTTTATAAAAATTATTCGGCGTTGATGTTACAGCAACAGTACGAGCCGGGCTTTCGCCTCGCGCTGGGATTAAAAGATGTGGGGCTGGCGATTGCGGCTGCCGAGTCATTGGATATGTCAATGCCGGTGGCCTCGCTGGTTCGCGAACGCTTACTGAAGGGCCTCGAACAGGGCTACGGAGATAAAGATATTGCGGCGCTCGCCCTGCTTAGCGCTAAAGAGGCGGAAAGTCATTCATCGAGCCCCTGAGTCTTCAGCCAGATTATTTCTCGTTTTTTTGCCTGGAGTGATTCAGGGGTATCCGCCCATCAGAGGTACGGTTATGAAAATCGGTTTTTTTGGCATTAACTTCGGGATTGCCGGTGATGGCGACCGGATGATTCGTCTTGCGCAAGCCGCCGAAGCGGCCGGGCTTGAATCGGTCTGGACCGGCGAACATGTCGTCTTGCCTGACCCGCGTGTTGCCCCATCGCCTTCCGAACCGCAAACCCCGTTTTTAGACCCCCTCGTTGCGCTCAGTCATATCGCGGCGCACACGAACACCTTGCGGCTCGGCACGGGGATTATTATTCTGCCACAACGCAACCCGCTGGTTCTCGCAAAAGCACTCGCCTCGCTTGATGTCGTGTCGAAAGGGCGGCTCATCTTCGGCTTGGGAGCAGGTTATCTTGAACCGGAATTCCGCGCGCTTGGGGCTCCCTTTGCGCAGCGCGGCGCGGTAAGCGATGAAGCGATTGATGTCCTCAAAGCGCTTTGGACGATGGAAAAACCCGCGTATGCGGGGCAATTCTTTTCTTTCGCAGGCATTGATGCGCAACCGCGCCCGGTACAAAAACCGCATCCGCCCATTGTCGTGGGCGGCGTCAGCCGTCACGGGACGCGGCGGGCGGTTCGTTACGGTCAAGGGTGGTACGGATTTTTCACCAACCTTGAGGCAACCAGAGGCTGTCTGGACTGGATTCAAAGTTATATTGCCAGTGGCGAGCGTCCGGCTGACTTAGGCGAACTTGAAATATCCATTACGCCGCCTCGTTCCCTAACCAGAGAAGACGTGCAACAGTATGCCGACCTTGGCGTGCATCGCCTGATTCCCTGGTTCGATGCGCCGACCCTCGATGAGGCTTTGCGATTTATAGATGAACTCGGCCATCTGGCGTCCGGATGAGCGCCACAGACAGGGAGAACTTACAGATAGAGAATTCACTTATTGAACGACTTTAACCGCATCGGTTCGCCCGGTTAAGGTGGCCACGGCGACAATCAAATCGGCTGGCTCAATTGGTTTACTGGCATGAATTTGAAAGCCTGCGGCGAGCGCCTGCAAGCGGTCTTCCATTCGGGTGTAGGCGGTGAGCGCAATTGCCGGGATTTGACCGCCGAATTCCGGCTCTAAGGCGCGAACTCGTTTAATCAAGGTATACCCGTCTTCTCCCGGCATCCCGATGTCAGAGACCAGCACATCAGGTTTATAAGATTTCAACAAGTCAAACGCTTCGCTGGCCGAGGCGCAGGTCGTGACCTGTGCCTGGCAATCAATTAAAACTTTCCTGAGCATTTCGCGCCCGTCTATTTCATCATCCACCACCAGCACCCGTAGCCCCTGTAAGGACGGCGGGTGCTGGCCTGAAGGCCAGCTCTGGGTCGCCGGGTAGATAGACACTGAGCTATCGCCGGCGCCGGTCGTCTGAGCAGCGTCAACGAGCGCCGGCAGTTTCACCCTGAAGGTAGCGCCCAATCCGTCGCCCAGACTTTCGGCGCAAACCCTTCCGCCATGCGATTCAACCAGGTGGCGGACGATGGCTAGCCCTAATCCCAACCCGGAATATAACCTTGAAGTCGAATTATCAGCCTGGCGGAAGCGATCAAATACCTGCGGCAAAAATTCCGCGCTGATGCCTTTGCCGGTGTCGCTCACTAAAATTTCAACCTGCGAACCGGTCTGTTTCAACTGAATCTCGACCCGCCCTTTTTGCGGCGTGAACTTCACGGCATTTGATAAGAGGTTCCAAATGATTTGTTGAATGCGGCTGGAATCGCCCGCGATGCGGCTGACGCTCGGATCGAGCATGACCTGAAGATCAATCTCTTTCGCCTCGGCCGCAGGACGAATGACATCTACGGCGGCGTGAAGAATCGGGATGAGTTCGATGTCCTGAATATCGAGGCGAAGTTTGCCGGAAATAATGCGCGAGACATCGAGCAAATCTTCAATCAGTTTCGATTGCGAGCGGGTGTTGCGCTCGATGGTTTCCAAAGCGCGTGCTGCGGTCTTTTCATCCAGTTTGCCGCTGCGCAACATCACCGCCCACCCCATCATGGCATTTAACGGGGTGCGCAATTCATGCGAAACCGTGGCCAGGAATTCATCCTTAAGCCGGTTGGCCTGTTCGGCAGCGGCGCGCGCCTGTTGTTCGCGTTCAAGCAGGCGTTCCCGTTCTTCTTCGATCTGTTTACGCTCGGTGATGTCAACCGAAACGCCGGCCACGGCTACCGCTTTCCCGCTTTCATCAGCCGTGCAGGTGCCGCGCACCAGCACCCAATGCAGAGAATCATCGAGCCAGTGATTGCGGTATTCAACCTCGAAGTCCGAGACCTGAGAAACGGCGGTTTCGACAACGCTCTGCCAATGGTCCAGGTCGTCCTGGTGAATGCAGTTCATCAATTCCTTATAGCTAAAACTATCTTGCGGTGTGCGCCCATAGATGGCCTTGCAGGTATCGGTTGTCGTGAGCACACCGGTGCGCAAATCCAAATCCCAAGACCCCATGCGTCCGGCTTCGAGCGCCGTCCTTAAACGGGTCTGTCCGGCGATGATTTTTTCTTCGACCTGCTTGCGCTCCGTGATGTCTATGCCGATGCCATACAGTCTGAGCGGCGTTCCGTCGGCGCCGTAGATGGCTCGCCCGCGCCCTTCCATCCAGCGGATGCGGCCATCTGCAGAGCGAAAGCGGAACTCCGTAACGTAGTCCGTGTGTTCAGCGATGGCGCCGTTTACGGCCTCGGCCAGACGCCCGCGATCATCCGGATGAATGAAGTCGTAAAAACCGGCTTCGGTTCCGGCAAAGCCATTCGTCGGGAGGCCGAAAATCTCTTCAAGTTCAGCGCTCCACCAGACCTCATTGGTGGTAATGTCGCGCGACCAGGCGCCCATACGACTGCTGCGCATCGCCAGCTTCAACATCTCCTGGCTTTCGCCGAAGGCTTCCTGGGTTTCGCGTAAATCGTGAATGTCGGTCGCCGTGCCGAACCATTTTGTGATGCCGCCCGCTTCGCCGCGAACCGGTATGGCGCGACTCAAATGCCAGCGGTACGAACCATCAACCATTCGCATGCGATGCTCAAAGCTATAGGGTTGTTCCTGGGCGGCGGCAATCTGCCAGGCGGCGCGCGTCGGTTCAATATCATCAGGGTGCAGCATCGGTTCCCATTTCCAGCCGCTGTCTTCCGGATGGGTGGCGCCACTGTATTCGCTGACCCGTGAGTTGTAATAATCTACAACCCCATCTGCATTAACTGTCCACACGAGTTGCGGCATAGAATCGGCCAACTCGCGAAAGCGTTTTTCACTGTCGCGCAAAGCCTGTTCGCGCTCCTGGCGAATTTGAATCTCGTGTTGAGCTTGCTTGACGGCTATTTCGGCACGCTGTTTGGCGGTTTGCAAAGCGCCGACAAACACCGAGACAAAAATCCCAATGAGAATATAGAGCGCCGCTGTCCCTTTATCGCCGGGTTTGCTGATTGCGAAAGAATTAACCGGCTCGAGAAAGAGGTAAGCGCCGGCGATTGCGCCAAGCGCGGTGGCAAATAGACCGGGACCGCGACCGCCAAACCAGGCGGCAACGATGACCGCCAGCACAAAAAACACAAAGGGCCCCTGCCCGCCAAATATCGGCTGTAGCGCCAGGCGCAGCAACGCGGCAACGACAACCGTCAGCAGGGCGACCCCATAGCGATACAGTGATGTGGAAACGAGATGCTTGACCATACGACTTACCATTTCTTCCCAAGCCTGATGAGCCTAAGGACTGCTAATTTTCTAAAGGATATTAAATAGGCTGATGACTCGGGGAACCACTTTCAGTCCTTCATCTCAAGCGATGAGGTGTGATTAATCTACCAACTTATCTTCGGCTTATCAAAAGCGATTATCGGAGAATATTTTTTACTGCCAGCGCGAGCCGTGCGCCATCTGCCGAACCGTGCGCCACCTGCCGAAGCGGCCGTGAGTGGCCACGCCCGCCCCTTAAGCAGGCTCCCGGGTTGACCGTTACTTTTGATTTGGCAACTTCTCTTCCAACTCTTCGGCCAGCTGGTGCACGTCGGTCTCTTCGATCATTTCTTGTAGCGCCTCATCGCCTTCGGCTTCAATCCCCAGATGCTCGCAAATCTTCTGCAGGAGTTTGAGCATCACGGTGCCCTCCTGTTCGGCGAGCAGGTTGATTTGTAAATCCAGATGGGCGCGCTTATCGGCTTCTTTCGTCATGCGGTTCTGCGCCATCAAGACCAGCAGGGAAAGAAAGATGGCTTCAAGCGAGACGACCAGGGTAAGAAAGCTAAACGGAAACGGGTCAAAGGGCTTGATGGCCGGAAGCAACCCGGTATTGATTGAAATCCAGGCGCCGAACCAGAGCAGGTGAAAAATGATAAACGGCGTGCTGCCGGCAGACCGGGTAATTACATCCGCCGCGTGTTCAATGGGGGTGCGGTTATGAATGGCTTGTTCTTCCAACTTGGTGATGGCTTCGACATTCTTGCGCGCTTGCCGTTGTGGCGATTTCAGCATGTTTGAAGAGGGGTTCGCCGGCTTGGTCTCCGGGTCGGTTTTATTCTCTGTGCGATTCGACATAAGTATCGGGTCCTTTGAGTGCGGTTTAGGCGTGTTCGATGAACTCGTTGAAATAATCCCTGAGTTCGCTCAAGGAAATTTCCGGCGACAGCAGGCCGATGTAATTATCGGGTCTGACGAGCGTCATAAAAGATTTATCGGCTTCAAAGATTTCAGCGATTTCCGGGCGAAGCGGCAGGATTTGGACATCCATCATCTCCGCATAATCGCTGGCAATTTCGGCTTCCATGGTCTGGTAATCGCTTTGCCCATCGGAAAAAATCAACAGATGAAATTTCGCTTCGTGGAGTAAGTCGTAAATATTTTTGCCGTCTACCAGAAAATAGGGCAGGCGGTCACCGGCTTTCACTTCAAAGGCGCTGTCGCTGCGGTGGTCGCTCAATTTGCAATCGCGGTACTGAATGCCGATTTGCGAAACCAGCGGAAAGATCGTTTTTTTGACCGCATCAAAACTGAGAATGAAATTCGCCAGTGGCGGAAAAACCCGTGTCCGAATAAAGCCAAATAACCAATCTTTTCCGGCGCCGATTTGAAAAGCCCGGTCGGTGGTTTCCAGTAACCGTTGCGCGTTTTCAAGGCGCTCTTCGTTATAGGTGTCTAACAGATTTGCGCCCATATAGCCCTGCAAAACAAAAGCCAGTTTCCAGGCGAGATTGTAAGCGTCTTGAATGCCGGTGTTCATGCCTTGGGCGCCGGCCGGCGAATGAATGTGCGCGGCGTCACCGGCGACAAAACAGCGGCCGAGAGAAAATTGATTGACGCGACGCGTATGAACTTTATAAGTGGAAAACCAGTTGACGTCGGAAATGTCGAGCCCCAGTTCGGTATCCTGTTTGACGTGGCGTTCAATGTCTTCATATAACACCTCGCCTTCTTCTTTTTCCGCGCCTTCCGGGAAGACCCCGACAATGCGATAACGCTTCTCGCCCTGCATGGGGAAAAAGAGCACAAAGGTTTCTCGCGCAAAACAGATGTGCAGCGCGTCGTGACTGAGTTGCCAATCTATCTGCACATCGGCGACATAAAAGGTGCGTTCAAAGGTGCTGCCTTCAAAGGTGAGTCCGAGCTGCTGCCGCACCTGGCTTTTGGCACCATCACAACCGACTAAAAATTTGGCTTCGATGAGTTGGGACTCGCCGGTCGAACGGTTGAGGCGCGCGGTTACGCCGTTGTCGTTTTGCGAAAAATTTTCCAGCGCGGCGTTCCAGAGAACCTCTTTTTGATGCGCTTGCAGGTATTCATAAAGCAGTTGTTCGTTTTTGCTCTGCTCTAAAATGAGCAGGTAGGGGTAAGGGCTCATGCCCTGTCCGATGTCTGAAAGATTGGCTTCGCCGCGGATTTCGCCGCCTTCTAAAAAGCGCACCTTTCCAGCAATCGCGCCGCGTTCGACGGCGGTCTGGGCAACTCCGAGTTGCTCATAAATTTCAAGCGTCCGGGCATGCACACCGAGGGCTTTTGAAAACGGGGTCACCCCGGCATTTTTATCAACGAGGATGAAATCAATGTTATAGCGAATTAATTGGCAGGCGAGTGAAAGCCCCGTAGGGCCCGCTCCGATAATGAGGACATCGGTGTTGGCTGTGGTTTCCATACACCTGATTCTAACCAATTGCCTTTATGATAACCACCAACCTGTTCTGCATTGTTGCGCAGAGGATTTCGCGCGCCTGTTGGTTTAGCGCCGGTGTTGGTTTAGCGCCCGGGCTGGCCTGGTCACCAAACGCGGATGACCAGTCGCTGGCTGATGAAGATACATTTGCTGGTCTTAAAGTTTCTCACTCGGCTTTCTTGAGTGACATTCGCCGATAGATGACCCGGTCAGGAGTGGTTAAGGTGCCTTCCATCTTATCGCCTTTAATGTGGAGTTCCCAAACCCCGTATTTCTGTTCACAGATGAGCGTATGTTTTGCCGGGTCATAGGTGAAATCGAGTACCGTCATGGATTCCGGTTTGCCTTCGACAATCTTCCCCAGATCAATGGTCACTTTACCGGCGGCTGTGGATTTGGAAAGTAGATAGATAGCCTGTTCATCATGACAGGGCGAGCTTTTCACCTGACAGATAGAATCGCCCTTCCAGGTGCCCATCAACTGGGCTTCCGCTTGCGCGGCGGGCGGTTTATTCATCCTGGGCCAGGCCGATAATAACGCCGTTTTGGGTAAGGCGCTGCATAAGACAAACATTCCAACAACCATTAATCGGTCTATGTTTGCCTTGCGCATATACCCTCCGCCCTGGATTTTTCGCTACTGAAACGCAACCTGTACAACGCCAGGGAATTTATTTGACCAGGTCGTCGCTCAATTTTTTTTAGAGCCGTCTGTGACTTAATCATTCGGGGACTCTTTTGCCGAACTAAGCCGTCACATCGCTGAGCCCTGTTTTGCCGACTCATCCAACAAATCGTAGACCCGCATGAGGTCATCCATCGAGATAAATTTGATTTCGATGGCGCCGCCTTTTTCGGAAAATTTTATCTTCACGGGGGCGGCGAGCTTTTTACTTAACTTCTGTTCGGCGGCACGTATATTCGCCTGTTCGCCGGCAATGGCGGGATTAGGTTCGGGTTTGGTTTTC
>JBIOWC010000280.1:0-2859 GCA_044868105.1 Blastocatellia bacterium | reverse complement strand
AGCGCGATGGCAGAGCCTATTTATTGCCGTCGGATGCGCAAATCGGCGGCGATATCAGCCTGGTGGAAGAGACTTCAATTAATGTCGAAGCCGTGAGCGAACGCATACGTCGAAGTGGAATTAAACAAGTGATGATGATTCTTGACGCCTGTCGAAATAACCCGGAGGGCAAAGGAGTTGAGGCGAATGAGAAGACCGCCAATAAATTGACTTCGGCATATACGCGAGGCTTCAATTTTGAAGAGCGCAACAAAGAGATTGAAGCCTTCGTGAAGCTCTATTCAACCAGCGTCGGGCAACTCGCTTATGAAGATAAAGAAAAACAGCAAGGCTATTTCACGTATGCGATTGTTGAAGGGCTAAAGGGGGCGGCGGCAAATGCCAGTGGCGAAGTGACACTCGCCGATTTGGTGCGCTACGTGCAGGAGCAAGTGCCGCGACGTATCATCGCTGATTGGGGACGCGATAAGAATCAGAAACCCTTTGCGGAAGTGAAAGGTTATAAAGCCGATGAGTTGGTGATAGCGATAACCGCCAAAGCAATTGTGAATACTCCAGTGGTGACCATTGACCCCATAGCGATTGAGATGAAGTTGTGGGATTCTGTAAAAGATAGCAAAGACCCGGAAGACTATCGCGCTTACCTGGAAAAATATCCGAACGGCACTTTTTCAGGAGTAGCGCGAAACCGCATCAAACAATATGAGAAAGCCGCCAAATCAACCTCCAAAGAGAACTCAAACATTGATAATGCGGCTGCTAAAACCAACGCGCCAACGATCAGGGATAAAGTAGAAAATAGCCCGCCCAACAACCCATCAGAATCTTTGTCCTCTATGAATGGAGAAACGTATCTGAAAGCCGGGGATAAGATGTTGAGTGAAAAGAAGTGGAGAGAGGCTGAATCAGAGTATCGAAAAGCGTTGAAGTCGGAGCCCGGTCAAACCAAATCGCATGGCAAACTCGGCTATGCTCTGTTAAGACAAGAAAAGTGGAAAGAGGCTGAGAGTGAAATTAAAATCGCTCTGGCAGATGACCCGCAAAACCCCTACCTGCATACGAATTTAGGTTATGCTCTACATCGTCAGCAAAAGTTCAATGAGGCTGAAAAAGAGTATAAAGAAGCTGTTAAAATAAATCCTGAAGAAGCCATTTTACATGGCAATCTTGGAGCCTTTCTCTCACAGCAGCAAAGGCTTATGGAGGCCGAAGTAGAGTTTAAAAACGCCTTAAGCCTGGATCCCTACAATAGAAGTTGGAAGACCGCAGTTGAAAGTTTAATCAAGGAGCAAGGCGGGGAAGATTTTATTTCTACTCTGGGGAAATTGGCCTATGCGGCGGACAATAATTCTGAACTTCAAAAAGGGGTAACCTCTAAGCCCATCGCTCTTAACAGCCCGCGCCCGAATTATACGGCCGAAGCCAGAGCGAAAGCCGTAGAGGGAATGGTGATGTGCAGAGTTCTGGTTAATGCGAACGGTGATGTGGTTCTAACAAAAATTGTAAGGGGACTTCCTTACAACCTGAATCACCAAGCCGTACTGGCGCTCTATCAACTGAAGTTTAAACCCGCTCTTAAAGATGGCAAGCCCGTCGCCTATTGGGTGATGATTGCTGTGGAATTTCATATGAGATAGAGATGCGCCATGAAAAGGCGTCCTGGTGCTGGAAGTGCATAAATTCATCATTAAGATAACAAATTCATTGCGTTGCAAATTCATTATCAATAGACTGTTTTTGTAAACCGCCTGACCAAAGAAGATCATAATCAGGCGGTGTTAAAGTTCGGAGAGCTTTATTATAGACCTTATTAAATCTCAGTGGTGGTAAGCCCATAAAGAGGATTTCGAGTCCTACCGGCTGTTCTTCACTGCGATTCATTAAGCGCAGCAATTTATCATGCCTCACGCGCATAAAATGCAATAAGTTCACAACACGTTTGAAAGGACAAATTCATGGCAAATCGAACAGCAATTATTGAGACTGACAAAGGCACCATTAAATTTGAGCTTTACGAAGACCTGGCGCCGATTACCGCAGGTAATTTTATTGACCTGGCGCAGAAAGGGTTTTATGACGGATTAAATTTTCATCGCGTCGAACCGAATTTCGTCATTCAAGGCGGCTGCCCACATGGCACGGGAACCGGCGGCTATGTTGATGAACGGGGAAGCGAACGCCGCATCAAATTGGAAGTTTCTCCCGAACTGAAACACGGCGCGGCGGGCGCCGTCGCCATGGCTCGCTCATCGAATCCCGATAGCGCTTCCAGCCAATTCTATATCACCCTGGCGCCGACTCCCTTTCTGGATATGAACTATGCGGTCTTCGGTCGCGTAACCGAAGGCCTGGATACCGTCGGTCAAATTCGCAAAGGCGATAAGATAAACAAAGTGACCATTGCGGAATAGCTTAGCTTTGTAAGCGCAATTTCAAATCTGAAATTCAAAATTTCAAATCTGAAATTCAAAATTTCAAATCTGGCATTTTATCCGTCCGGGTATCCTGATTCGTTTGGTTGCGCCATTGAGGGCGCAACCAATGCGAGGGAAGATGAGTTATGGCTCAAATGGTCTTACTTATTTTCTTTTTGCGCATTAAAGCGATGACGAATTGTTTGTTGATTAAATCTTCTAAGTTGCCGATTGCCGAACCCCTATAAGGCTTATAAGAAGCTTGAAATCCTTCACTATTCCTTCGTTAATTAAACGGTAAACGCCTATTCAGAGAACTTTGGCTGGCGCTTCGCGCTTCTTTGCGACTATCTTGCAATCAGCCTGAAAGATGATATGATGACCCTCTTCAAAAATTGTATCGCTGCTTTGCAAGGTTTTCTTCTGATGGTATTTTAAGCGACCT
>JBIOWC010000279.1:0-19615 GCA_044868105.1 Blastocatellia bacterium | reverse complement strand
TCACGTCCACCGTGATTTTCTTCGAAAGGTCGCCGCTGGCGATGGCGGTGGCGACCTGTGCGATGTTGCGGACTTGAGAGGTGAGGTTCGACGCCATGAAATTGACATTGTCGGTTAAGTCTTTCCAAACGCCTGCGACACCGGGGACGACCGCCTGCCCGCCGAGTTTGCCGTCGGTACCGACTTCGCGGGCGACGCGTGTCACTTCGGACGAGAACGAACGAAGCTGATCAACCAGCGTGTTGATGGTGTCTTTGAGTTGGAGGATTTCGCCGCGCACGTCCACGGTGATTTTCTTCGAGAGGTCGCCGTTTGCCACGGCGAGCGTCACGTCTGCAATATTACGCACCTGTGCCGTCAGGTTATTTGCCATCGAGTTGACGCTATCGGTCAAATCTTTCCAGGTTCCTGATAAGCCTTTGACTTGGGCTTGCCCGCCGAGTTTGCCTTCAGTACCGACTTCGCGCGCCACGCGCGTCACCTCTGCTGAAAATGAACCGAGCTGTTCAACCATCGAGTTGACGATTTTACTGGTTCGCAAAAATTCACCTTGCAAGATTCGGCCATCGAATTCAACCGTCATGCTTTGCGACAAATCGCCTTTGGCGACTGCCCCAATAACGCGGGTCATTTCGCTGGTCGGACGAACCAGGTCATCAATCATGCCATTGATTGAATCGAGCATCCCTGTCCAGGAGCCGCCCACTAATTTAAACCGAGCGCGTTGGGTAATTTTTCCTTCTTTACCAACGACCCGGCCGACGCGCTCTAGCTCCGTCGCCATCAAGTGGTTCATCTCTACGACTTCGTTAAAGGTATCAGCAATTTTGCCATTGATACCTGTCCACGTATCCGGCAAGCGGACTGAAAAATTGCCACGCTTGATTGCCAGCAAGCCTTGTAATAAGAGCTTGAGATCAGCATTCTCATCATCATTACTTTTAATGGGATTGGTCAGCAGGATTTCTTCGGGGGCACGATTTTTATCACGGGTTTTGGTCAAAGCTTTTTTTGCTTGCATAGTTCTCAAATTCCTCCGGTTCAGACACAGAAATATCGAAAGAAATACAGCGCTTCTGAGGCAGCGTTCTAAATCAATTCGATTTTGTCTACTTTTGCACTAAAGAAATACACAAAAACTTATAAAAAAGAGATTCCTTACATTAATCGGCAATTTTTATGCCGTCTTTGTTAGAGTCAAAAAGTGATAGGTTCGGGTTGCCAGGCGATTCATAATTTGGTCGCAGTGAACAATTTATGAATCTGTCGGGTCCACCTGGCGACATCCTTTACCCGGTCTACGCCTTCGACCAAATCACTTACCTGTTTGCGGGTTGCGTCGCTGAGCCTATCGCGTGTGAGGGTTGCGAATTTTTCCAACCGGCGCTCGAGCATTTCCGGCTCATAAGTTTCACCGTGACTGCGCTGAAAGGGGGCGCGAATCACCCGGCCATCGCGCAAAATTAAACGGACTTCCCAAGCTTTTCCGGGCGGGGCATATTCGTGACCGGCGTGCGCTGCCAAATCCAAAACGGCTCTATCCGTTAAACTCGCTTCGACGAAATCGTAAACCGAAGCGGAGCCTCGATGGATAAATAATGAAAGCGAAAAATTCATATTCAACTGTGCGCCGACGATGGTCGGTGGCGGCTCGAAATTCAGAATCTTCTGCACGAAGGGGCTATCAGATGGCCAATCATTGACCACAATAAATCGCTCGACCTCCGCGGGCTTAATCTGCTCGCGTTTATAAATGGGTTCGAGCGCATCAATAAAAGGGGTAATCGACGCCGAACAGGAGGTGAATTTTGGATAAACGAACATGGCTCCGTCAAATTTAGCAAGCTCACCTTTCATCGCTTCGTAATCAACCGTGCGACCGGTGCCGCGCAGGTAGCTCTGCATCATCCCTGCTGCGCCTTCGATTGCATGAGTTGGCCCTGCCCAACCTCGTGCGGCAATCAACGCGCATTCAATGCCGGTGCGCGCGGCGCGGGCGACGTGCAATTTTTTCTCTTCGGTCTGGTCGAAATAATATTGAAAAAGTCCGCCGCCGCTGGCGATGCCTAAACTTAAGGCGGCTTCGGTCTTTGCCAGATCGAACTTCATCAACTTGGCGGTCGCAACAGCAGCGCCGCCGGGGCCGACCACCGATGAAGGCATAAATCCCAGGCCTTGCAAACGGTCTAATTTCGCGGCGAGCAATCCGTTGACGGTATAGGCAATCGCTGTCGCTAAAATCAAATCGCGACCCGTTGCCTGTGTGTAATCCGCAACCGTGAGCGCGGGCGCGACAGAGACGCACGATGGGCGATAGTTGCTGCGAAAGTCACTGTCGTCAATTTCATTGCCGTGAATTAAAAACGCATTGCAGGCGGTGGCCGTCTCAAGCGGCAATTTAACATTAAATCCCCAGACCAGGGCTTCACGCGCGCCGCCAACGGCTAGCCCTCTTGCCAGATAGGTGCGGCTATCCGCGAGCTTTGAGGTGTGCGCCAGGACGGCGAGGTTATCGAGCAAACAAAGCTTGATGCGTTTAACAATTTCGGGCGCCAGGTCTTCATAACGAATTTTATTTATCGCCGCTGCCCAGGCCGCTGCGACACTTTGCGATGTGTCTTTTAAGGTTGAGGCGATTGCCGATTGCGATTCCGTAAACGCATTCTCAACCGGTGCAAAAGGCGCATGGTTCAAAGCGACCGCGCCCAGCACACCGCTTGCGGTGCGCAAGACCTGGCGGCGGGTGATTTTTCTTTTCTCGTTTTGATTGCAGATTTTCATTGATATTCACTCTTTCGCACGGTTATTTTCGCATCCTTTCATTGGCTGAGGTTTTATCATAAAGCAAAGTTTTTGGCACACCCCGGGCCTGATTTTTATTTGCCTCAGCGTCCGCATAAACCCGAATACCGAACTCTCCTTCAACCCAACCTTGACATAATTTTTTGCAGGACGAATGATTGCTCCTACACGAAAACAGGTAGTCGTCCAAATTTTTAATTGCGCGAATTTTTATGCTCAAAATTGATAGATATGATGTGATAGATCAAATTGGTCGTGGCAGATTGGGCAATGTCTATCGGGCTTTGCATCCCGATTTTCAAAAATATGTGGCCATTAAAGAAATCCACACTGACCTTGCGAGCAATGAAAGTGTGAAGGCGCGGTTTACACAGGAAACGGCAAACCTGATGCAGATCCCTGCGCATGCGAATGTCGTGGCGGTGCGCGATGGGCTGGTATTCAATAACCGGCTTTATCTAGTGATGGATTATATTGATGGCGGCGCGCTCGCCGGCGTCCTGCAAAGCGGCAGGTTGGCGCCGTCACAAACCGCCTATCTGGTGATGCAAATACTTTCCGGGCTTGAAGCCATTCATACACGCGGCTTCATTCATAACAATTTGAAACCGAATAATGTGCTTTTAAGCAGTGAAGGCACGGCAATGGTGAGCGATATTAGTATAACCGAGCGCGTCTTTGGGCGGGGCGATAGCAAAGGCGTCTTCAATCCGAAATATGCGGCGCCGGAATTGATTGATGCGGGGCTTGGTCGAGGTGGCAATCCTGAACAGCTTGACCTTTATGCCGTCGGCTATCTGGCTTATGAAATGCTGCTCGGCGAGGAAGACTTTCGCAGAGCCTTTCCGGACATCTATAATGCGAAGGCTGGCGATGAATTAAAGCGTTGGTTAAACTGGCACACCGGACTCGCGCGCGGTGTGCGGCACTTAAATGAGTTAAACCCGAATATTCCTAACCCGCTCGCCAATGTGGTTGAGCGAATGATGGCAAAAGACGTGAACCACAGATATAAAAACAGTAGCGAAGCGAAACGCGATCTAGCCGGATGGTTGCACGCAAGCGATGCGCGTCACCATGCCGATAAACCGGATGATGACGCGACCGAACATATTCACATTCATGGTGGTGGCGCTAAACCGAATCAACCGATGTCTCCCAATGCGCCGCAATATCCGCAATATCCGGCGCAACAATATCCTCAGCAAAATTATGGCAATGCGCCGAACCAGGGCTATTATCAGCAACCGAACGTGCCGCCGCCCCCGGTTGGACAACCGCCGCCAAACTGGCAGATGCAACCGCCGCCGCCGGTTGCTCCGCCGGCTTCGACTACCGATAACAAAAAAGGCATCCCTTTCTGGTTGCTGTTAAGCGCCGGCGGATTAGCTGCCGTTATCGTGATTGCGGTGATTCTATTTCTATTAAATAAAAACCCCGGACTGACCTTTATTATTACCGGCGCGCCCGCCGGAAGCGATGTCTATATCGTTGACGCGCGCAACGAGATTCGGCGCGGCATCCCCGTTGAAGGAGGTAACTTTCGCATCGGTTATCTGGTTCCGGGGGTTCATAAAATCCTGGTGCGCTGTAGCGGCTATACCGATTTTACGGTGTCGACAGAAGGCCGAGACGGGGAAGAGAAGATTGTGCCGGTGTCGATGAGTAAAGGCGAGTGTACGTTTCAGAAGGAGATTACTTACAAAGGGCACTTGATGGTACTAGTTTGCGCCGGTGAATTCACCATGGGCAGCGATAGCGGTGAACCGGATGAAAGACCGGCGCACAAAGTAACCTTGCCCGATTTTTATATCGATAAATATGAAGTGAGTAATCAAAAGTATAAAGAATTTTGTGACAGCACCGGCTATGCGCCTCCCACACCCTTCCAGTTCTATAAGGATTTATTTGAAAAAAATCCGACTTTCCCGGTCGTCGGGGTTTCCTGGTTAGATGCGAAAAAATATGCTGAATGGCGCGGCCTTCGCCTGCCCACCGAAGAGGAATGGGAAAAAGCCGCATCCTGGGACCCCCAAACCAAGACCAAACGAATATTTCCTTGGGGGGATGTCAGTGACACGAATCGGGGAAAATTTAATACCCGAGCCTTAACGCCAATTGACAGTTTTGCGAATGGGATAAGCGCTTATGGGGTTTATAATCTGGCTGGAAATGCTGCCGAATGGGTTGAGGATAGCTTTAAACCTTATGCCAAGAATAATACATCTGAAAGCTTTGATGAGTCGAAAAAAATAACCCGTGGCGGGAGCGTTGCCGATGAGATCAATTTGGCGCGAACAACCTGTAGAATTGCCAAAAATCCGAATGAAGTGCCCTATCAGAATGAGAAGGAGACGCATTCTACAGCCATTGGTTTCCGATGCGCCATATCGGTAACTGACCCTGGCATTCAGGATGTAATCCGCGCAAAGAGTAAATAGGTTAGCCGTAAGCACCGGTTCAA
Organism: Blastocatellia bacterium; assembly: GCA_044868105.1. GTDB lineage: Bacteria > Acidobacteriota > Blastocatellia > UBA7656 > UBA7656 > JBFMDH01. The sequence continues at coordinate 14,349 of JBIOWC010000279.1, read as the reverse complement.
ACTTAAAAATATGAGGGAATCGTAGGTGAAATCCTGCGTTTTATATCGCAGGGGAAATTAGGAGTATGTGTAATGCATAAAAAAGCCCAACAATATCTGGCAGTATTGAGCGCCATAGCCCTGTTGACTTTGCAAGGCGCCGCTTTTGGAGCGCAAGGGAAGGGCTCAGCGAATGTGTGGACCAACCCACAGGCGCAGGTCAAAGTGAAACCCGCGACGCCACCACCTCCGAGACCTGGCAAGCCTAAACCCAGGCCGCCGCGTCCGAAAGTTGTGCTCAAGCCTTTGCTGACCCTGGAGTTCAAAATTCTCAAACGCGGGGAAAATGGGGCGGCTCATGAAGTGAATCCGTATTCCACCTTTTACACAGGAGATCAAATACAGATTCGCATCAAGCCCAACCAGGAAGGCTATCTCTACATTCTGGCGAACAACGAAGGCGAAGATCAGCAGATGATCTTCCCGGATTCGCGCATCAACAACGGGCAAAATTTTGTGGTGAAGAATAAAGAGTATGTTATTCCGGGATATTGTGACCCGACAAAATATGAGAAGAATTGTTGGCTGCAGGTCAATCCGCCGGCCGGCAAAGAAACCTTCTTTCTCATCTTCAGCCGCGATGCCGTTGCCGATATTCCCAAAATTGCCAATGAAAATCGCGGCTTTGTCAGCCAAGCCATCATTCAGCGGATGATTGTGGATTCAAAACAAAGGGTGAATGAAACGAGCCGCCCGGGAATTGCCCAGGAAAAAGGCGGCGGGGCTGGCGGGTACGCGATCTGGGTAACGAATTTCAATAAAATAGATAATGACCAATTGATTGCAAAAATTTCCTTAAATCATGAGGACAAGTAAGTGTGGAAAGGAGCACCTCCAATGAATAACAAATTCAAGATTTCAATCTCATTACTCGCAATTGTCGGATTATTGACGCTGCCGATTTTCGGACAAGGCAAGAAGTTCAAGGATACGGACGGCGTCAGCACACGCGGCATCAAAATTCGCCAGGATGTCAGCGACAATAAAGTTGATGGGTTAAGTGTCGGGGTCTATAAAGTGCAAAGCGTCAGTGACCAGTCGCCACAACTCGTTGACCCGCGAGATGTTTTCAAAGCCGGTGATAAATTGCGCATCTCGTTGACCAGCAATTTCAACGGTTATGTCTATGTCGTCAATATTGACCCCAGCGGAAAGAACTATCTCTCTTTTCCCAGTCAAACGGCAAAAAATAACAACAATGAGGTGAAAGCCGGTCAGCCGTTAATTATTCCGCCGTTCGACGTCTTTGAATTCGATAATGTCAAAGGCACGGAAGTGTTGCAGGTCTTTGTTTCCAAAGAACGAATTCCGTATTACGAAGAGGGCTATAAGACTTGGAAAGACGGCGAAATGCCCGACACCAAAGAGGCTGCGGCCAAAGAGCTTGCCGGAAACCTCGGGACCCGTGGCGGGGTTGTAAAATCCGAAAATGTCGCTATCCCGAGACCGATGGGCGGTAAAATTCTGGCGCGAAAGATTGACCTGGCGCCGCCTGACAAAAACAACAAGGATGCCGTTGTCGCTATTCCTCAGGATCCTAAAAAGTCGGATGGCAAATTCACCGGTGAACAACCCATTGCCTTCGAGGTTCGCTTACAGCATAACTAAAACCGTGACCGACCAGGCTAAACGCTGAGTAAATGATTCGGCGTTTAGCCTCTTGTTTTATGCCAAGCGCCAAGGGCGAGAGAGTTTATGTTTCACATCAGGCAAGCAACATTCAGGAGCGCTATCTTACTGGCCGCCGTCTGGGCCGGGTTACCGGGCGCAAGCTATGCCGGCGGCGTAAAAGCCGGTTCTGCAAAACCCGGCGCAAAAAGCCCGGCGTTGGTGGCCGAGGGCTTACAATCTCGCTCAATCAGAATTCGCAAAGAGGTCGAGAAGAATAAAGTTGACGGGCTGGTCATCGGCGTTCATCAGGTAGATAGCTTGAATGACCAGAACCCGCGACTGGTTTCACCCAGTGATGTTTTTAAAGAGGGCGACCGCATAAGAGTATCGCTCGAAAGTAATTTCGAGGGCTATATCTATCTGGTGAATATCGCGCCCGACGGCAATAAGTACCTCTCATTTCCGAGCCGGGAAGCGCAAGACAACAATAATCGCGTGACCCCCGGAAATACCCTTTGGATGCCTCCGCAAGACCCTTTGATTTTTGACGGGACCAAGGGAATTGAAACCCTACGCGTCATCGTTTCCAAAAATCCAATCGGGTTTTACGAAGAGGGCTACAAAACCTGGAAGGAGGGCAAAATACCGGAAACCGAAAAGGAGAGCGGTAAAGGCAATACCAGGGGCATCGTCACCCGCGAGAAAGTCCTGATTCCTGCGCCAATGAAAGGGAAAATTCTGGCGCGAAAGATTGACCTGGCGCCGCCTGATAAAACTACGAAAGAGGCCGTCATAGCGATTCCCAAAGACAAAGTTTCAGATGGCAAAATGAATGATCAGCCGGTTGTTTTTGAGATTCGTTTACAGCACAACTGAGATGATTGAACGAAAAGCTTCAGTTGAAATAGCCAGTCCACGGTCTTTGGATAGCGCTGTGTTTAAAATCGAAAAGCGAGGCCAGCGCAGTTGCCAGGCGCCTCAATTATTTTTCGCCATCATCGCTTTGCTTTTTTTTGTTTGCCTGCCAGGCGTCGGGTTTGCGCAATCGGCTACGGGTCGCCCTGAAAAAGCCAGGCCTCCGGTAAAAACGCCCGGCCCCAAGCGTGCGACCCCGTCGAACAAAACCCCAACCCAGAATCCTGAAGATACCCGGACGCAACAACCGACGGATACGAAACCGGCCACACAGACCAATGAAGTGAAGCCCGGGCTACAAACCGTTGATCCGAAGCTGACAGACCCGAAAACTAATCCCAAGATACCGGAGCAGAAACTCAGCGTTCCCTTACCCCTACTCAAACAAGCGCTCAATTGTGTCGGTTTGATTATGGTGCGCAACAAAGCGGACGAAATGGCTGTGCCGCGCGGCTCTGGGGTTCTCATTTCGCCAGATGGAATTATCGCCACCAATTATCACGTCGTTCACGAAGATAATCAGGACCGGTTATTTGACGAGATTATTTTCAGTTTGCCCGAAGTTGGCATGCCGGCAACTGCGGTTTCGGCAAAACGCTTTATGGTTCAGGTGGTACAAAAGAGCAAGGATAATGATTTGGTGCTCTTGCGCGTGACGGCTGACCAGACGGGCAAAGCCATTGATAAGAGCGTCACCTTTCAAGCGGTTGAACTTGGCGATTCCTCCAAAGTGGAATTGATGGACAACCTGGTTATCGTCGGCTTTCCGGCGACCGGCGGACTCACGGTAACCACCAACGCCGGAGTCGTGCAGGGCAAGGATTTGATTGAAAACTGGATTAAGACCGATGCCCGGCTGTTGCACGGCAACAGCGGCGGCGCGGCGATTGATGATAAGGGCAAATTAATCGGCATACCGACCAAGGTCGAAGTTGACCGCCCGCTGGTTAAGCGAACCCCCAATATCTATTCAAAGGAGATTGAACAGGTCTATGCCATTGGTTATCTGCGCCCGTCGAATCTAATCGCAAAAATGCTGGAAACCTTGCGTTATCGGGAATCCAAACCGCCAACGATGGCCTCTGGCAACGGCGATAATACGGCAAACGAAGCGCCGCAATTTATTAATATTAAAGGGATCATTAAATCTTCTGCCGACGGGACGTTGATTGCCGGGGCGCGCGTCGGGTTGGTTTCCGTTGATAGCGAAGAGATAACCGCACAAAGTCTGCTCAGCTGGGGCAGCTCGAACGCCGAAGGCCGATTTGAGTTGAATCGTCCGGTCGCGGTTGGTAAATATAAATTACGGGTCAAAGCGCTGGGCTTTGAGCTTTATACCAGAGAGATTCAAATCTCTCCAAAACAAGAGCCGATTGTAATAGAACTTAAAAAGACTTCATAAACTAATAAGTGGTAGAATGAATCTGAAATTTTTTGCGAAGCGAGTACCGATAAAATCTTATGGCGCGATTGGTTTTACTTTTAGAAGGGAAAGATAAAAAAGAGATCGAGATTAATAGCTTAGTCTCGATAGGTCGCGCCTTTGACAATATCCTCTGTATTCAGGATAAAAAAGTTTCCCGCTATCAAGCCATCATCGAAAAGCAAGGCGACGGGTATTACCTGAGCGATTTAGGCAGCATCAACGGAACGATGATCGGCAGTGAAAAAATCGCCTCCAACCGCAAGCTCAAAGATGGCGAAGTGATTATGGTGGGCGGCGTCGGCCGGATTGAATTTCACGCCGACCACCCGCAAAGCGGACAACTGGATGCGCCGTCGCCCGCGGCCACGGCTCAACCCGACGCGCAGGCCGCCAATCAGTCGCTTGAAACCACCCTTCCCGAATCCAAACAACCAGCGGCACCGGCCCCACCGGCGCGGCGCTCGCCGGGGTTGATGCTTCTCTTTATTGCCGTCCCCGTTTTGTTAATTGCCTCAGTTGGCGCCTTGATATTCGCCAACTCAGATCCTAAGAACGCCAATGGTCCTGGACCCAATGGTCAGGGGCAGAATGGTCAATTGGGAAACGGACAACTGGCAAATCAAAGGGTTGACCCGATTGCTGGAAGAGATGGCGCAGGTTCAGACGAAGGCAATAATGCAAATCCTACATCCAATAGTAACTCTACGACGACGACCATCATCTCGACCAACACGACTGCCGATGCGACTTCATCGGTGAGCCTCGGTGAAATTCAAACCATGTGTCAACAACTGGCGACAAAAATTTCGGGAAAAAGCGATTACACGTTTGACCGCGAATTTTTGATGCTGGTTGACCGTTTGACCCATGACTACCTTGATGTTCGCGTGGACGAACGAGCCTGTCGCAATATCGGGGTTTACTGCAACGATAAAAACATCCCGGTGACGCTTGGCTTGACGCTTGCCATGCAACGCAGCAAATTCAATGAGAATAAAAATCCGGTAAATGGCGAAGATTCATCTGTCGGCTTATTGCGGCTGCCGCAAGCCATCGCCAAAGGCTATGCGGCCAACGAAGAAGAGTTGAGCAAACCGGGACGCGCCACTGAAATCGGCATTGATTACTTGAAAGATGTCGTTGACAAATTCCTGTTCGGCAAAGATGACTTTGCTTTTGCGGTTGCCTGTTATGGCGCAAATATCAGCCAGGTCGGCGATATCACGACCAGATTAAATGAAGGATTTGCCGATGCGCGCGCGCGCCAGAATTTTTGGAAGATTATCAATTCGCGGCAATTGCCAGTGCCGGCAAAAGCGTCGGAAAATGTCGCAAGATTTTTTGCCGCAGGAATTGTCGGCGAAAATCCCAAGCGCTTTAATCTGTCGAGAAATCCGCTGAACCCGTTTTGAGATGACCATGCTTGATGTGACCTTAACCATTCATTTTCCCAACGGCCGAACCGAGAAACTGGCGCTCAGCACGGAACGGCTGGGAATCGGGCAAAGCAATGCGGATTTGCTGGTTGACGACCCGGGGCTGGCCAATCACCGTGCCACTATTTATCGCGATGCCCAGCGGGTTTGGATTTTAGATGAAGATTTGCTCAGTTGTAGTTATGTCAATGGCGCGCCGGTGCCGCGTGACGGGCGGGTGTTAAAAAATGGCGACAAAATCACCATCGGCGATTACACGACCATCTGGGTGAATATGTCGCAAGCGGCAAGCGCGGCAACGAAACCCACAAAGATTGAAATGAGTTCGCCCTTGATGTGGGTCTCGCTCGTGCCGATTGTGATTTTTTTGGTTTTAGCCGTGGCCTTGGGCTCGCGTTTAATAGGTAAGGGGGAGGAGGCGGGCAATCGCCGAGTAAATAACGCCGACCTTTTCAAAGAGCAGAATCTCAATGAAACAACCTCGACAACCAATCAAAATCAATCGCAGGCAAACACCAATTTATCGAATGCAAACACCTCCTCGGAGTCGGTGATTGCGCCACCCACCGAAGGCAATTTAATCCCCAATATTCCGGTAAAAAGCTATTTGCAAATGAGCGACACGGAGCGCATGCAATTTGTCACTTTTTCAGCCAAACGGATTTCCACCATGATTGGCAGTCGTCCCTGTGAATTCACTCCCGAAGTGTTGCAAATGATTAAGACCTATGTTGACGGTTATGCTAAACGCTCAGGCAATAAATCAACCCGGCTGTGGGGCGAAGACACCCAAACCATTTATCAAAGAGCCAGCACCTTTGCGCCGCTGATTATCGCGGGGTTTAACAAAGAGAACGTCAACCCGGTTGTCGGGCTGTACATTCCGATGATTGAAACCGAATACCGCAACACGCTAACCAGTCCAGCCAACTGTAAAGGCATGTTTCAATTTATGCCGAGTACGGCGGCCGCCTATGGAGTTCACGGCGATGAAATTTGGGACGTGACCAAGACCGCCCCCGCCTGTGCGAAATACATGAGAGAGCGGCTCTCGGAATTTGGCGGCGATGCCACGGCCGTCGCTCTGGCAATTGCCGGATACAACCGTAGCCCGGACAGCGTCCGCCGCGACCTGCATACGGTTTTTGAGAACAGTCCTGGCGCAGAACGTGATAGAAGTTTTTGGGCTTTGATAGCCAAGAAAGGGATGCTCGACCATTGGTTTCAAGGCGAAAACATCAAATACCCACCGAAATTTTATGCGGCGGCGATTGTTGGCGAAAATCCAAAAGCATTCAACCTTCCGTTGACCAAACCGCTTTCAACTTACACCGATGCAAAATAAATTAATCTTTAATCAACGATGAGGTTTGAGGTGAAATTGACCATCTATGAGGGCACTGGACAGGTGAGAGAGATTCCTGTCACCTCAAAGCGTTTTTCCATCGGGCGCGGCACAGATAATGATTTATCTTTAGATGATAAGGGACTGTCGCGTCGCCATGTCTTGATTGATGTTTTTGAGGACGCCGTTCAGCTCACAGATTGCGGCTCGCAAAATGGCACCATCGTGAATCGCCAGCCCGTCAATGGGTCCACTCTCCTAAAAGACGGCGATGCAATTCTCATCGGTTATGCCTGTGATATTCGCGTCCAGATTCGCCAAGCGGCAAATTCTTACGCCTGGTCGCAATCGCCCGACTCGGTAGTTGGGCGAACCCATAACGGCACCCGCTCATCCACAAACCAGAAGGCGGGCTCAAATAAAGTTTTGATGATGGCCATCGGCTCAATCCTTGGAATTCTCTTCATTGCCGGAGGGTTGGTTGTCGTCTTTAATAACCTCAACAGCGACCCGATTAAAAATTCGCAGAAGAATACTGACCCCATCATCCAATCCATCGACCCGAAAGGCAATGAAACCCCTAAACCGGAAGACAATAAAAATATCGTCTCGCCCCCGCCTGAGCAGCCTCCCCCGCCGGCAAGCAAAATGGTTGAAGAACTCGGCGCGAAAATTTTGGCTCGAATCAGCAAAGACAAACAGAAATATATCTTCAGGGAAAGTGCGCTTCGTGACCTTAATCAGATGATTGAACGGCTGAAAAGTTCAAGCAGCATGGCATCTTTAATTGGCTCCGTGAGGCAGCGAAAAAACGCCATTGCTGAGATCGCAAAAAGGCTGAACCTTGAAAACGGCTTTGCGGTCTATACCATTTTGGCAGAGTCCGAAAATCGCGGCGGTAACTCGGACGCCGCCATATTGGATGAATTGGCTTTTGTCTCAACAACGATAGGCGCGGGGACGGCGGAAAACGCCATGGTTTCGCTGGCCGCGTATAAAGAAGGGGTAGGCACCAAGAAATCGCATCCGCTTCTGGGCCGCATTAGAGGGAAGATTAATCCGCAAACCCAGAGAAACGTCTGGTATTTGCATGAACATAAATTTATCAGCGATGAGCAGTACAATTTTGTGTTGAAGTTTATTGCGCTCGGCATCCTTGCGGAAAACCCCAGATTTTTTGGAATCAACACCGAGCCGCTTGCGTTTTAACCGGCTTTATTTCAAGCTGTGTGCTTCATAAATTGAGAATTACCGGTTTTATTTAAGTTGAACGCAGTCGAAATGACGACCTGAAAATCGTTTGACTCCGTCATAGACCAGGAAACAGAATCAACGCATTTATGAGCAGATACAGAAAAATCGTCTGGAATGAGGGGATGTTACTGACCCCCCACCATTTTCAACAAGCGGACAACTATCACGAAGAATTGCTCAATTCGCGCCTTACTTCGCTGGTGCCTTACTACTGGGGCGTACTCGATATGCAGGTGAATCGAGAATCTATCGCCAATGGCAATTTCGAGGTCGTGCGTTGTCGCGCCGTGATGCCGGATGGCTTATTGTTGAATATTCCGAACACCGACATTGCGCCCGACCCGCGCCCCGTCGAAGGCTTCTTTGACTCGACGACGTCAGAAACGCTCGATGTTTTTCTGGGCATTCCGGCACGCCGTCCGGGGGTGGCAAATTACAGTTTAGGCGGCAGCGACACGCGCAGCCTGGCGCGTTACATTCAATACTCAGGCAAAGTGGTTGATGAGACTACCGGCGACAATGAACAACAGATCGCCTTTGCGCGCGGCAATTTGAAGATCTTATTTGGCGGTGAAAATCGCGATGGCTATAGCTGGATGAAGATTGCCAAACTTGAACGCACGGCCACCGGACAACTGACGCTGTCGGAAAAATATATCCCGCCGACCTTAAATGCCGCTTCGTCGAACTGGTTGATTGACTTGCACCGGCAAATCGTCGAAATTCTGGTCACCAAGAGCAGCACGCTTGGCGAACAGCGTCGCCAACGCGCCCAATCGGTGGCTGACTTTACGACCTCGGAAGTCGCTTCATTCTGGTTATTGCACACCGTCAATACGGCGATTCCCAACCTCATGCATCTGTTTAAGACCCGACCCGGGCACCCGGAAAAACTTTATAACGAACTGGCAACCCTTGCCGGGTCGCTGATGACCTTTACCACCGACCGCCATCCGAAAGACATTGTGCCCTATGACCACGATGACCTGTATTTGACCTTCAGCCTGCTCGCCGGAGACATCCGCGATCTGCTCGAAACCGTCATTCCGACGCGCTGCGTGCCGATTCCGCTCGAAAAGATCCGCGAAACCCTCTATATCGGACGAGTCGAAGATGACCGCTTGCTCAAAGAAGCCGGATTTTTCCTGGGTGTCAAAGCGCAAGTGCCGGAAAGCCGCCTGATTGAGCGTGTGCCCTATGTGGTGAAAATTGCGGCGCGCGATGTGATTGATGCCGTGGTTGGCGCGGCGCTTCCCGGCGTGGTGATGAAGCACGCTTCGCCGCCGCCCGCGCCCATTCCGTCGCGAGTCGGATTTCATTATTTTGGGCTCGATAGTATCGGGCCTTATTGGGCCGACATCAGCGGTTCAAAAACCATTTCCGTTTATGTGCCGGATGAATTTCCAGATGTGAAATTAGAAATGTATGCGGTGAAACCGTAAACGAAAGGAGAAACCATGACCAAAGCCAATGATTTATTGAGAGCCGGTGAATTGAAAGCTGCAATTGAAGAAGTGACGCGCGAGGTGAAGAACAACCCGACCAACGGCAATTCGCGAACCTTTTTATTTGAACTGCTCAGTTTTGCCGGGGAGTTTGAGCGCGCCGAAAAACAGCTTGAAGCGATTGGCCATCAGGATGTTAAAACCGAAATGGGCACGATGGTCTATCGCAACAATTTGAAAGCCGAACGCGAACGCCTGCACTTATTCAAGCAAGGAGTGCAACCGGCTTTTCTTACCGAACCGCCCGAATATGTAGATTGGCAATTAAGCGCCATCAATAATTTTCGGCTGGGAAATTTGCAAGCGGCGAGGGAACTGCTTGACCGCGCCGAAGAAGCGCGCCCGGCCTTTAAGGGCACGGCTGACGGCCAGGCTTTTGCCGACTTCCGCGATTACAATGATTTCGTGGCGCCGGTTTTTGAGTTAATCGTCAAAAATCAATATGTCTGGTTGCCCGTTGAACACGTCCGCAGCATCGAGATTCATGCGCCGAAAACCCTGCGCGATCTGTTATGGACGCCGGTGACGGTTGAATCCATTGACGGAACCGTCGGTGAAGTTTACATTCATGCGCTCTATTGCGGCTCCAGCGAACACGAGAACGATTTAGTGAAACTCGGACGCATGACCGATTGGCAAGAGGTTGAAGAGGGCTTCTACACCGGGTCGGGACTACGCGCCTTCCTGATTGATGACGAAGATAAAGCGCTTTTTGATTTAAAGTTGATTGAATTCGACCACCCGGAGCCTGAGCAAGCCGCGGCGCCTGCAGAAGACGCGGAAGAAGAGGCGCCCGCCGCCGAAGCCGAGCCGTTAAATTGAGTCGTTGGTTAAGCGCCGTGAATTTGGACAAAGAGGAAATTTGCCATGTCATCAGATTACGCTTCCCCGCCGGTCATTGATCTTGAATCGTTACTGAATCCGATTTCCGATGACCGCCCGGCGGGTGAAAATCAACAATACACCGGCTTGTACGACGAAATCCGCGAAGCGCGCCGCGCCGATGAAGAGTTGGTGCAAGGCGATTGGAAACGTGAACTCAAATCCGCCAACTGGCGCGAGGTTTTGCGTCTGACGACCGAAGCGCTGGCCACCAAGACCAAAGACCTACAGATCGGCGCCTGGCTTACCGAAGCGATAATCAAAATGCATGGCTTTAACGGGCTGCGCGATGGCCTAACGCTGACGCGCCGCTTGCACGAAGAATTTTGGGATACGGTCTACCCAGAAGAGGATGAAGGCGACCTGGAAGCGCGCGCCAATGCGCTCTCCTGGCTTGACCGCGCGGCGGCCCTGGCGCTTAAAGAAGTTCCGATAACCCACTCATCAAAAGGCGCCTACTCGTATTTCAAATACGAAGAGTCGAAAAGTTTTGACGTGCCGGAAAATTGGGAATCGCTGGAAGGCGATGGGGCGGAACGCGCGAGTCAAGCCAAAGCGCAAGCCGCCGCCGAAGGCAAGATCACCACTGAAGATTGGCGAAATGCTAAAAACGCCAGCAATCGGGCGTATTACGAAGCGACCTTCCAACTCTTAGGGGAATGCTGGGAGGAGTTCAAGCTGCTCGATTCCGTCATGGATGATAAGTTCGGGCGGCAAACTCCCGGACTTGGAGAGTTGAAAAAGTCGCTTGATGCGATTCGCTCCTTCGTTGAATTAATTGTTAAAGAGAAGCGCATTCTCGAACCCGACCCGGCCGACGAAGTGGAATATACCGGCGAATCCGAGGACGCGACAGATGGCCAAGCCGGCGGCGCGCGTGGTAGCGCAACCAGCGGCCCCATCGGTTCAAGACAGGAAGCTTTAAGAAGATTACACGAGTTGGCGGACTTTTTCCGTAAGACCGAGCCCCATAGTCCGGTTTCGTATCTGGTTCAACGCGCCGTCAAATGGGGCAACATGCCCCTTGAGGTATGGCTAAAAGACGTGATAAAAGACGCGGGAACATTGGGTGCGATTTTGGAAACGCTTGGAATCGGTGGAGGTTCAGACGCCTACTCATCCGACGCCTATTCATCTGAAAGTTCTTCCAGTGAAAGCGAAAGCAGCGATTGGTAAAATCGGCGACTGAAAAAACGGCGACTCTATCAATTGGAGCCGGTCGTCGCCTCACCGAGCCTTAGGAATCTTGGTCGGTTCTCGATTCATCCTTTAACCCAGGCGAATGGAGGACCAGCACTTATCTTGTAGTTCAACGGTTCTCGCTTTTGTGCGAGGCAGACGTCAGTCTGTTTCCGCTTTTCCTTACTCTTGACAGATTGAACGTTGTATCTCCTAAACCGATAACCGTTATTAAAAAATATTTTTTCGGATTTGAGGGAGATTGTTTTTTATTCTTGCGTTATCAGTTGAGCCGGAAAAAAGGCAACTCACTTAAACCGAAAGCTGATTAATTGAAAAGGAGTCCAGATTATGCCTAGAAAAGAGAGTGTTCAGCAAAAATTATCGCGCGTGCGCCCCCCAAGGGTTCACATCACTTATGAGGTAGAGACCGGCGGCGCGATTGAATTAAAAGAGTTGCCCTTTGTGGTTGGAGTCTTGGGCGATTATTCGGGCAAACCCGAAGAACCGCTGGGGCGCGTCAGAGATCGTAAATTTGTTGAGATTGACCGCGACAACTTCGACCAGGTGCTGTCCGGCATGAACCCCCGTCTGGTTTTGGGCGTGAAAAACCGCTTGCAAGACGACGGCAGCAAAATGAGCGTTGAACTCAAGTTCAAGAAGATGGATGACTTTGAACCAGACAATCTGGTGCAACAGGTTGAGCCGCTCAGGAAATTGGTTGAAGCCCGACAGAACCTATCGGATTTGCTCTCCAAAATGGACGGTAACGATAAACTCAGTGATTTGTTACAAAATGTTTTGGAAAATGCCGACACGCAAAAACAACTCGGCTCTGCTTTAGGAGTAGAAGCGCCTGATAAGGAGGGTAAATAATGGCTAAGCAGACAAAAACCGAAGGCGAAGCAGTGGTAACTGAGCAACAGCAAGAAGGCGGTTTACTCTCACAAATTCTCAATGAAGGACTCCGCGTCCGCGATGATGCGCAGACAAAACGCGGTCAAGATATGATTGCCAGTTTCGTTGAGCAGGTGATGCAAGGCACGCTCACCTTGTCGAAAGATATGGAAGCGACCATCAATGCTCGCATTGCCGAGATTGACCGCCTGCTTTCGGCGCAGGTTAACGAAATTATGCACCACGAAGAGTTTCAGAGATTGGAAGCTTCCTGGCGCGGGCTCCATCACCTGGTCTTTGAAACCGAAACCAGCCCGATGCTTAAAATTCGGGTGATGAATGTCAAGAAGCGCGAGCTTTTGAAAGACCTCGAAAAAGCGATTGAATTTGATCAGTCGGCGCTCTTTAAAAAGATATATGAAGAAGAGTATGGCACTTTCGGCGGCGCCCCCTTTGGCGCAATGATTGGGGATTATTATTTCAGCAATCACCCGGAAGATATGCTGCTCTTGCAGAAAGTTTCGCAGGTCGCCGCGGCCGCTCACGCGCCGTTTATTTCATCCGCCGCCCCGCAACTCTTTGGTTGGGACAGCATGACCGAAATGGCTGAAGTGCGCGACATCGCCAAGATATTTGACCGCATTGAATATATGAAATGGCGCTCCTTCCGCGAGTCAGAAGATTCCCGCTATGTCGGCTTGACCTTGCCGTGCACCTTGATGCGCGAGCCTTATGGTCGAGATACCAAGCCCACCGATTCTTTCAATTTTGAAGAAGACGTGGATGGCACAGACCACAGCAAGTATCTCTGGGGCAATGCCGCTTATTCGTTCGGCACCCGCCTGACCGAAGCCTTTGCGCTTTATAACTGGTGCGTCGCGATTCGCGGTGTTGAAGGCGGCGGCTTGGTTCAAGGTCTGCCGACGCATACCTTCAGAACCGACGAAGGCGAGCTGGCGCTCAAATGCCCGACGGAACTGGCGATTACCGACCGACGTGAAAAAGAGCTGTCGGATTCGGGCTTCATTCCGCTGGTGCATTGCAAGAATCAAGACTATGCGGCATTTTTCGGCGCACAATCTTGCAACAAAGCCCCCAAATATGACAGCGAAGCGGCGAATGCCAACGCCAGACTCTCAACGCAATTGCAATATATGTTTGCGGTAAGCCGCTTCGCTCACTATCTGAAAGCAATGATGCGCGACAAGATTGGCAGTTTTATGTCGCGCACGGATTGCGAGCGTTTTCTCAACCAGTGGATTAACAATTACGTAACGCCGGATGATACGGCATCGCCGACTATCAAAGCGCAGTTCCCGTTACGTGAAGCGCGAGTTGATGTAACTGAAGTGCCGGGCAAACCCGGTGTCTATAAAGCCGTAGCGTTTATGAGACCGCATTTCCAATTAGACGAATTGACTGTTTCGCTGCGGTTAGTCGCTGAACTTCCGAAACCCGCAGCGGGCTAATCTTCGCGAGAGACCGGCTCGGCGGAAACAAATGGTTAGGGTAGGTTTTTTAGCCTGCCTCAAGTGTTAAAAATTTTGCAAAGGAGAAAATACAATGGCAGTTGATTTCTTTCTGAAGTTAGATGGTATTGATGGTGAAAGCCACGATTCGAAGCATAAAGGTGAAATAGACGTTGAGTCTTGGTCTTGGGGTGAAACCCAAATGGGTACGCACGGCGCGGGCGGCGGTGGTGGTGCTGGCAAAGTTTCAATGCAGGATTTCCATTTCGTTATGAAGACCAACAAAGCCGCCCCGAAATTGGCCTTAGCTTGCGCGACCGGTGAACACATTAAGAAAGCGGTGTTGACTTGCCGCAAAGCGGGTAAAGAACAACAAGAATTCTATAAGATT
>JBIOWC010000278.1:0-2316 GCA_044868105.1 Blastocatellia bacterium | reverse complement strand
AGCGACCGGAAATGAACACTTGGTGTTCGTTTCCGCATCGCTCTCGTCGAAATATATAACAGGGATGTCCAGCGTATCAGGGTAAAAAGTTCTGAAAAACCCTGTTCAGTCATCCCTGTTAATCTTTTAGTTATTCAAAGCTGATGACGGTCTTCGAGCCCTTAAACTCCAGGCGTTTAACGTGGAACGAGCCGTCGTCATCAACCGAATAGGTAACTTTGTCATCCGTAGGCGCAACGCTCACTTGAACAAGCTTGTAGGCCGACTTCACAATCTCTTTTTTGCCCTTGAGCAACACCAATTCGCCGTCTTTATCATCGGCAAATTTGACCGAATACTCTCCTTGTTTTACTGCTTGCCCGTTAATCTTGCTGTCTCTTGTGAGGGTAAATGATTTGGTCACGTCAGCAGCGACGTGTGATACAGATAAGCTAAGAACTAAAGCGAAACTCGCAACTAATGCAGAAATTGTTTTTTTCATGATGAAACTCCTTTTTCCTCTATTTTATTTTTATTCGGCAACGACTTGGATTGTTTGGACAATTCAGCAGCAAGTCGCGCACCGATTGTTCAGCGAATCCGCTAATCCGCCGACGGGATAATATAGGCATCTACTCTGAGACCCGGAGCCAGCTTTCGCCCATCTTCGAGTTCAATTAAGGTCTCCAATATTTTGGTGTCCACACGTTCGCTCGGTTCGTCCGTGCGGACATTTTTCTTACCCAGAATTTGCCCAATGCGAACCACACGCCCGTAAAATTTTTCTCCGGCAAAGGCTTCGGCCGTGATATAGGCGCGCTGTCCAACTTGCAGTTTGCCGACATCTGCTTCATCAACATCCATGCGGACGCGAAGCTTGGAGATATCAGCCATCGTAACGATGGGGGTTTCACGCATTTCCGAAACGCTCTCCCCACTCTTCATATGCTTGCGCAAAATCACGCCATCCATCGGGGCGCGAACGAAAGTTTTTTCCAGTCGCGCTTCGGCTTCATCAAGCTGCGCGTGAGCGAGCGCGACATCAGCTTCAGCCTTGGCGCGGTCTTCTTCTCGCGCTGCATCATCAACAAACGAATGGCGTTCGGAAGCCGCATCAAAACGGGCTTTCGCAACCTTGAATTCGCGCTCGGCGCGGTCGGCTTCTTCTCTGGCGATTACACCTTTTTCAACCAATGTCTTTCGACGATTCATTTCAGCCTGCGCGTTTTCCATTTGCGCTCTGGTTTCTTCGACGCCCTGCCAGGCTTCCTGGCGTTCCTGCTTTCGCGCCCCATTGATGACGCGACGCAATTCAGCCTCCTTCTCCTGTCTTTGGGCTTTTGCCGAAGCCACCTGCGCCTGGTAATCATCGTTAACGATGACGGCAATGATTTGTCCGCGCTTCACAACCTCGCCTTCTTCAACTCGAACCGCTTTCAATTTACCGCGAATCTCCGAACTGACCTTTATCTCTTCAGAAATCGGTTCAACGCGACCCGGCGCGGCAATTAAATGTTGACTTGTGATCGACGCAGTTCTCACTTCGGTTGCACTGCGCGAACCTCGCACGCTATTCAATGTAAACAGTGTAGCGACCACGCCGACAGTTGCAAAAATGGCTATAAAAACTATGCTTGAGCGTTTCATCGCTTATCCTTAATTACCTGGAATGAGAACTTTTTCACTGGTTTAATCCAACCGCCTTACGCCGTTTGATGGAGCGGAGGCTCGTTTACCGGTTGCATCAACCCCGCCAGAAGTTGAGCATCGGTTTCAGCAATCTTCCCATCTTCGATATGCGCAATGCGGTCGCCGTAATCGAGCACGCGGTTATCATGGGTGACGATAACCACTGCGCGCCCGCGTTCGTGCGCCAGCCGTTTCAACATCGTCATGACCACGCGTCCGCTGGTCGAATCAAGGGCTGCGGTTGGCTCATCGGCCAATATAATTTCCGGTTCGCCGGCCAGAGCTCGCGCGATGGCGACTCGTTGCTTTTGCCCGCCACTCAAATCCGCCGGAAAGGCGGTATATTTATCAGCCAGCCCAACCTGTTCCATTAGTTCTGCGGCTCGAAATTTAGCTTTTCGGCCGCGAACCCCATGTAAATCGAGCGCGAGTTCAACGTTTTCTCCGGCCGTTAAAGTCGGAAACAGATTGAAGCCTTGAAAGATGAACCCGATGTGGTTGAGCCGAATGCCCGGAATTTTCCGTTCGCTAAAATCTGTGACATCTTTCCCGTGTATGCGTATGCGCCCCGAGGTTGGTCTGAGAATACACCCCATCACTGAAAGCAGCGTCGTTTTCCCGCTTCCCGACGGCCCCATTAAGAGCACC
>JBIOWC010000277.1:0-2390 GCA_044868105.1 Blastocatellia bacterium | reverse complement strand
TAATGCGCTCAGCAAAACTATTTTTTCCTACTTTTGAATGGACACCGCCAAAGATAGAAGGTTTGCCTCGCCTGCATGATGGTCGCGAGGTCATACTTGAACGTGATGAACTGAGAAAGTTGATTGCCGACCTCAGTGAATCGCAAGACAATATCACTAAGACGGACCGCCGACGCAGAGCGTTGGCTGCTGATGTGGTTGCTGTCGGTGCCGAAACGGCAATGAGAATTTCAGAGATTCTTAATCTCGAAAAATCACAGGTTCGGTTTGATCGAGCTATGGGATACGACTTCGGATACTTGGTCGTAAAGAATGCTAAGAGCAGGAAGTTGAAAACTATTCCGATGACAGCTGAGATTGCCGCGATTATAAAGCGGCATATAGAAACCAGAAGGGGTAGGTTCGTATTCAGAGACGAGGGGTCTCATATGAGATCATCCTGTAATGATGTCCGACGTGCCATGAAAGCGGCGTGTGAACGTCTTGGTATTCGGTATGGATTGAACACAGGCGGCGTTGTCTTTCATACCATCAGACATAGTGCAGTGACGCACCTGATTAACGAAGGCATCCCCCAAACAACCGTGATGGCGATCACGGGGCATTCTTCAAGGGTGATGCTGAACCGGTATTCACACGCAACACCGGCGACAATCAAACAGGCAATTCAGCAACTTTCTCTGAGTGAAGGAGAACCAGAGCGAAAAGAACAAACGGATTAATTGATTTGCGCTCATCAAGCTGATTTACACCTAAATATCATATAAACGCAGCGAAGCATTCAGCCCGGCATCACTGGCTGGGCTGAATTTGAATCGAATAGTCAATTCCATCTTTATCGTCGAACGGCTGCCGACATAGATGCTTTCGACTATTGCGGCCGACGCGCCGGCGCCCATAGACATAAACAGCTATCAGGTCCTTGGATCCAATAGCTGAAAACGTCTATGCGATATCGGCAACCTGGAAGCACAGACAAAATCACCTATGCTTCAGCATAAGATTTGTTCTGTAGTAGCCAATTGATTGATTATTTTTGACAAAGCTCTAATCCTAATTCGATAACTTTTCCGACGTCTACTTTCGTGCCTTTGATTTTGGGATTATCAGCCCAAATTTCGTCTATGGGTTTATAGCGTTTTTCACCAGAACTATTTTTTAATGATTTAGCGGTTCCATTTACCGCATATATTGTCGAGCCGACGACGAACAAAACAGCATTCGGCTCATCATTGCATGACAAGATTCCTTCACTGACGGTGAAGGGGTATTCATCACCTAACATCTGCTTTGAAATTTTCATCATCCTTGCTTGTTTTTCTGAATTACTCGAAGATTTGCTTTTTGTAGGAGATGAGTTATTAGGCAATCCGGCAGTATCTTTTAGATTCGATATAAAACTATCAACCGTTTCGCGCATTCCGGCTGGTTTTGTGTCAAACATATAACCTAAAATGATAAGAAAAAGTATTCCTCCAAATATTAAAGCAACGGGAATCAATCCTTGGATTCTTTTGAAAAACCCTTTGCTGGAAACCGCTGCGTATTGTGTCCCGGCTCGGTAAGCCCAGTGTTCTTGATTTGTACCTTGTTGGGCTAAAGTGTTCGTTGAATATTGTTCAAGGTCATGCAAAGGTTTTGCGCAGTTATTACAGAATCGAGCATCCGGAGGATTAGACTTGCTGCATTCGGGGCAGATTAGCATTTGCTGATTTGGGTCCATAAACACCTCCCACTCTGAAAGACTAGCTGGCAAATATAGAATGAATTCGCCAAAGATTCGATTGCTTCTGACTGGTACTTCTGTAAAAAGGTGGCGCAAATATAAGCCTGAGTGAACGAATTGGCAAGTTGATTAAAATAATTTCATCGTCATAGAAGTGAAATTTGCAGGAATCGCTTTTTAAGGGACTTTTGACCGCCAGACATATCAAACCCTGGTCTAACGGTCAAAAGTCGAAGGCTTAGCCAGCGCGACCGTCGCGCGCACGGTCCGGATTAAAGGTTATACATACCTGATTGACGCAGGCGCTGTTTTTGCGCTTCAAAGGATTTCCTATTCATTTCTTCAATGACATTCGGGCGCAAGAGTTGTTTCCAAATATGTGTATCGAAGTATTCAGCATTCTTATCCGGATTGTTAGCGAGCCATTCGCGCTGCTTGATGGCTTTGATTGGTGCAAGCTGCGCTTCGAGTTCGGCTTCGTGGCGTTCATCGCGTGCGCGTTTTTCATCAGCAAGTCGTTGTTGATAACGAGCCCTGGCTTCGTCATTTTTCCTTTTGCGTTTTTCCTCTTCGGCCGCCTTCGCCGCTAGTAATTCTTGATGCTCGCGCTCTCTTTCGGCCCGCATCCTCTCGTAGGTCAAATTTCTTCCGGCTTGTCCTGGCA
>JBIOWC010000276.1:0-10353 GCA_044868105.1 Blastocatellia bacterium | reverse complement strand
GCGCCCGGATAACGATTTGGTGCTGACGCTGGGGTCAAACCGGGTCATTAAATCGGAAGAAGAGTGGAAACAGTTTTCCGCAGAGATTGGCGGCATCCGCCAGCAGTAGAAGAGATTCCTTTATTTGCCTTTACAGTCGTTAAATCCGTATGTTAATTTCTCTGGGTTCAAGAGAACAAAAATTTGTTAAGGAGAGTAGTAATAGTGGCTTTAGCTAAGGAAGCTAAATTAGACATCATTGGCAATTACAAAACCCATGATGTGGACACAGGCTCGCCGGAAGTGCAAGTAGCCTTGTTGACGCAACGGATCAATGAATTGACCGAACATTTCAAAACCCACGTCAAAGACAATCATTCACGACGCGGATTATTGAAGTTGGTTAGCCAACGTCGTCGCTTGCTTGATTATTTGCGACGCAAAGACGTAGAGCGTTACAGACAACTCATCGGTCGTCTGGGCATAAGAAAATAAGAGAGGGAATCATCAAGAGGTCAGCGCCAGTCACACAAGTTTGCTCAGGCGCGACCTCTTGTCCGTTTTCTGCGGTGCATTTCAGTAAAGTTCTTGACCAACGCGAAGGTGTGTCTATGGTCGCGTTTCGGCAATGGCTTAAGACAATCGCAAAAGGTTCAATCAATATCATTTTGCATAACGAAGGTCACGGGGGCGAATAGAGAATCACACCGCTCGACGTGACTTTTTCTTTTTGATGCCAAGCCTTTCATCTGAAAAAGCCCACTACTTACTGCATTATTGGAATACCACACATGAAACCTAAGAGCGCGTCAGGTGATGATTTACCTTGGAATCGAAGATTGCAATCGATTCGCGCGCAGCGGATAGGGAAGGAAAATAGATATGTTTTTGAAAGAATCAGTGCAACTTGGAGGAGTAGAATTTTCACTGGAAACCGGCAAAATTGCTAAACAGGCGGATGGCGCGGTTATCGTCCGCTATGGCGACACCATGGTTTTAGTCGCCGCGGTCGGGTCAAGCCCGAGAGAGAATGTAGATTTTTTCCCGCTCACTGTTGAATACAGAGAATATGGATATGCTGCCGGACGCATTCCCGGCAATTATTTCAAACGCGAAGGACGACCTTCGGAACGCGAAACCTTAGTTTCTCGACTCATTGACCGTCCGCTTCGCCCCTTATTTAACGAAGGCTATCGCAGCGACACGCAAATTGTCGCTTCGGTGATTTCGGCGGATGAACTCTATGATGCCGATGTGCTTTCAATTACCGGCGCCTCAGCGGCGCTTTACCTTTCTGACATTCCTTTTGAAACGCCGGTCGCCGGCGTTCGCGTTGGCCTTTTAGGCGACCGTTTCGTCGTCAACCCCACTTATGACCAGACTCGCGAATCGTCTCTGAATTTGACGGTCGCCGGTTCCGAAGAAGCCATCGTGATGGTTGAAGCGGGAGCGAAAGAGGTTTCCGAAGAGGTGATGGTCGAGGCCCTGCTTTTCGGCCATAACGAAATTAAAAAGCTTTGCCGACTGCAACGCGAGATGTACGAGAAACTCAACATCACCAAACGCGAAGCGGTAAAAGTGGAACAAGACCCGGAGATGGTCAGTTCGATTGCCGAAAGCCTCAGCGAAGAACTGCGCGATGCGCTCGACACCAGTAAACACGGAAAGATTGAAAGCTATGCCCTGGTTGATGCCTTGAAAGAGCGCGTCGTATCGGGCTACCCGGAAGAAGAACCCGAAAAACGGAAAATGGCCGGGCAGATATTTACTGAACTCAAAGAGCGCGTTTTCCGCGACGATATTCTCAACCACAAGCATCGCCCGGACGGACGGCGCTTTTCGGAGATTCGCCCGATCTCAATTGAAGTCGGTTGGGTGCCGCGCGCTCATGGCTCGGCGCTCTTTACACGCGGCGAAACGCAAGCCATTGTGACGACAACCTTGGGAACCAGCGAAGACATTCAATACCTGGACGATTTGGAAAAAGGCGAGATTAAACGCCGCTTTCTGCTGGCTTACAATTTCCCGCCTTATTCAGTAGGCGAAACCGGGCGGTTCGGGTCGCCGGGTCGCCGCGAAGTCGGTCATGGCGCGCTGGCGCGACGGGCGCTGGAGCCGATGCTTCCCGAAGAGAAGGATTTTCCCTACGTCATACGCATCGTCTCCGACATCACCGAGTCGAACGGCTCAAGCTCGATGGCTTCGGTGTGCGGCGGTACGCTCTCGCTAATGGATGCCGGGGTGCCGATGAAAGCGGCGGTTGCCGGGGTGGCGATGGGCCTGGTGATGGAAGGCAATAAATACGCTATCCTTACGGACATTGCCGGCGCCGAAGACCACTACGGCGATATGGACTTCAAAGTCTGCGGAACCCGTAATGGCATCACCGCTTTGCAGATGGACATTAAAGTCACGGGACTGAACGCGCAAATTCTCGCCTATGCGTTGGATCAGGCCAAGGCCGGAAGAATGTATATCCTCGATAAGATGGATGCCGTGATTGCCGAGCCGCGCGCCGAAATCAGCAAATACGCGCCGCGTATTTTGACGATTAAAATCCCGGTAGACAAGATTCGTGATGTCATCGGCACGGGCGGCAAAGTCATTCGCAGCATCGTTGATAAAACCGGTTGTAAGATTGATGTGGCCGATGACGGAACGGTCAATATTGCCTCGGCTAACGAGAGCAAAGCTCAGGAAGCTTTAGCCATCATTCAAGGCTTAACCGCGGTTCCCGAAGTTGGTAAAACTTATCTGGGAACGGTCCAACGCATCGCCGATTTCGGCGCCTTCGTTGAAATCCTGCCGGGCACGGATGGCTTGCTGCACGTTTCGGAAATTGCCGATTATCGGGTTCGCGACGTGCGCGATGAACTGAGCGAAGGGCAGCAATTGCTGGTTAAGGTCATCAACGTTGAACCGACCGGAAAGATTCGCCTGTCGCGGCGCGCCGTCTTGGAAGAGGAAGGTGGCGGCGGTGGGCAGGCCCCAGAAAGAGCTTCGGATGAGCCCGGCGATGATGTCGGCAACCGCGATGAAAACCGCCCGCCGCGTCGGGATAATAAAGACCGCGGTCCTCGCCCGAATCGTCCGAGTGGCGGTGGCAACCGTGACCGTCGCCCGCGCCGGTAACGCTATTTTGAATACGGTTCAACCCAAGAAGCGCGTATGCTGGATTGCATACGCGCTTCTTGATTTTTAAATTCAGTTTGTGAATGCCGGTTTGCAGGTTCAATAGAAAATTGCCGGCGAGGTGGGCCTCATAATGAATCACCAGAGCCTAAAATCTTTCTCAATTGAGAACGTGGTTCGTTGAAACAACCGGCGCCTCTGCGTTGATGGGCAGTGCGAAAATAAATTTAGTGCCTCGGTCGGGCTGGCTTTCAACGAAGATATGGCCACCATGTTTTGAGACGATGCCGTAGCTGATTGATAAACCCAATCCCATCCCTTTACCCACCGGTCTGGTGGTAAAAAACGGTTCAAATATCTTATTTAAATTTTCAACGGGAATGCCAGCCCCGTTATCGGCAATGGAGACTTCGACCCAGGGGGCGCCTTGTTTATTGCTAAGACGGGTCTTGATAGCAATCCGTCTGGTGCCCTTGCTGGTTTGTAAGACTTGTTCGGCATTGATGATGACGTTCAAAAAAGCGCGTTGCAATTGTTGCGCGTCGGCTCTGATTTCGGGAATAGCTGCGGCTTCGAAATCAATCTCTATCCCTTCGTTTTGTAAATCCTCTTGACGCGATTCCACAGTGACAGCGAGCAACCTATTTACGTTTACCAGAGAGATGACCATCTTGGCTTGACCGACAAAAGCGAACAAATTTTGTACGATGGTGCGGCTGCGATCAGCCTCTTGGTTGATAATTTCGATCTGTTTGCGGGTGCTGGCATCGAGATTGCCCCTGGTAAGCAGGAGTTGTGCAAAACCGAGGATAGAGGACAGCGGATTATTGAGTTCGTGAGCGGTGCCGGAAAGAAACCGCCCAACCGCCGCAAGCTTTTCAACTTGAGCGAATTGCTTTTCGATTTCTTTACGTTCGGTGATGTCGCGAAGCACAATCAGCCGGCCGCTCACCTTGCCGCGTTTATCAAAAAGGAGAGTGTTTTTCACATCATAGATTTTTTCCGCCCACGCAAATTCAAGCTGTTGCGTATTCGGGCTGATATCAAGATCAAGATACTGCGTGAGCGGCAAGCCGATGATTTCAGAGGCCGGCTTGCCAATAATTTTTTGCGCGGCGGGATTCACATCGACCAAACGCTCTTCTTTATCGAGGACAATAATGCCGTCGCGCAATTCTTCAATCACCGTTTCGTGAGCTACAGGGATAACATCCAGAAGATGAAAGCGAAATACCCCGAGCGCCATGGCGATTCCGGTAATCGTGAACGCTGTCGGCGTAAAGTCCATGAGATTAAAGGGGCTCACCCGCAAAAAATAGAGGATGTTGGTAACCCAGGGCGTTATGGCTCCCAGCAATAAGACGGTTGCTTGTCGGCGATAAAGTTTGTTTGATTTGATAAACAAATTGAAGATTAAAAGCACGCCAATGCCGGTGAGGATGTAGGAATAAACCAATTGGATGTGAAACCAAAAGCCGAAAGTCCGGCCAAGTTGCGGAAACAGACCGTCGGAAAGCAGCGAGATATCTCTCCGGATGAAACCGTGAAGTTCATTGGTCCAGGCCAAAACCACCGTCAGGAACGGCAGGAGACTGAGCAGCAGCACCGTCTTTTTATTGATGTAGTTGGCGCGACCAGTGTATTGAAAAGTAAAAATTAACCAGGCTACGGGAATAACCACGGCGCCAAAATATTGCATATTGGCCCAGAAAACTTTTTCTGCAATCGTCAGACTGATTACTTCAACGCCTTTGGTAAAGGCCCAGATGAATATGCCCAGGGTAAAGGTGAGATACGGAGAAACGCTCCTTTGCTGGCGGCGGCGCCAGCCATGAAGAAAAAGCCAGGCCGAAATGGCTGCAGATGAGAAATACAGCAGGGAATAATGATGATAGTGCCAATTCATTTTTGCCTTTGCCCAATAAACCGTAAGGGAATAGCGACAATAGAAAAGGGGATTGTTTGGAAGCGGAGGACAATCTCTTACAGGCGAGATGAGTATAAAACAAAAAATGGAATTTTCTAGAGATTAATCGCGAGCTTATTTCGAGGGGACGTAAAGGCGTCAAGCCACCGTCGGGCTTTGTACGTGAGACGAAAAGCGGCGGCCGATCTATCTGATTAGGTTTTGCCCTGAAGCTTATTTATTGACGACGCCTTTGCCTTGAACAATGGTGAAAACCTTATCGCAGCCTTCAATCTGCACAACTTCGGATTTGCCATTCGCCCACTTGATTTCCAACTTGTCCACCTTGGTTGCCTGGTTCAATCCAAAATGCAGGCGTTGGTCATTCGTTGAAGCGAAGCTTGCGCCGCTCAATACATCCTGACGTTGGCGCAGGGTGCCGGTGGTGAGATAGGCAATCGAACCCGTCGCATCTTTCGGCGTTTTCTGGGCGGCGTCGCCAAGCAGTTTGAAGGCAATCCAATGACCGGAATTTTTCGTGACGTTCTTTAAGATTGCCGGATGCGAATCGACACAATTAATCACCGCATCCAACCGGCCGTCGCCATCCAAATCGCCGGTAGCCAAGCCGCGCCCTTGATAGGCTTGCGCAAGGGCTGACCCCGCCGCGGCGCCGACGCGCTCGAATTTACCGTTCGCGAGATTGCGAAACAGCAGGGGTTGTTGCGCCCAACTGGTTCCCCATTGTTGTTTGTCAACGCCTGGATAGACATGCCCGTTGGCGATAAGCACGTCTTGCCAACCGTCATTGTCGTAATCGAGAAAAGTGGTGCCCCAACCGAGAAACGGAAAGGTGATTTCGCCATGTCCCGCTTGAAACGTCACGTCAATGAAATTGCCGTCACCGTCATTGTGATAAAGCGTATTCGAGTCATCAGAAAAATTGGTGATGTAAAAATCAACCAGTCCATCGTTGTCGTAATCGCCTACGCCTAAACCCATTCCGGCTTGCTCGCGTCCATTTTCATTGAGCGCCAGCCCCGATGGATAACCAACTTCCTCAAACGTGCCATCGCCTTTGTTGAGGTAAAGTTGTTTGGGCGTCGAATCGTTGACGACAATCAAATCCAGCAAGTCATCTTCGTTGATATGCAGAAAGGCCGATGAAAAACCGTAATATTTGTCTTTGTCATACACGCCAGCTTTAACACTGACATCTTCAAATGTACCATCGGCCTTTTGATGATAAAGGGTATCGCCTTCGCCTTTCAGACCGCGCGGCCCGCAGAGCACCGGAAGGCCGCGAAATTGGCAGAAGTTTTGCGCGATGCCGCCGGGTTTGGTCGCTTCGCTCGGATTAGGCGGCAAATTGTTCATATCGAAATCGAGATAACCGGGGACAAATAAATCCAATCGGCCATCGCCATCATAATCTCCCCAGGTGGCGCCGGTGCTCCAGCCTTTGCGCGCCACGCCGAGTTTTTCCGCGACATCGGTAAAGGTGCCGTTGCCGTTATTGTGATAGAGGCGCGACACCCCCCAGTTGCCGATAAAGAGGTCTGCGAAGCCGTCGTTGTCATAATCGCCGACGGCAACGCCAAACCCCCAACGTTCGTTGGTGATGCCGGCTTTGTCGCTGACGTCTTCAAATTTCCAATTGCCGAGATTGCGATAGAGCGCCGCGCGCGGGGCTTTCTCTTTGCCTTTTTCAGCGTTGAAGGTCGAGCCGTTGAGCAGATAAATGTCGGGCAAGCCGTCGTTATCGAAATCAAAAATCGCTAGGCCGCTGGGCGGCGCTTCGAGAATATAGTCTTTTTGCGGATTGCCGCTGCGATGTTTGAAACCCGCGAGCGCTGTTTGTGCCGTCACCTCTTCAAAAACGGCAGAGGCTTTCGCATCAATAATCCCCACCGTGCGTTTCGTGGCATAAGTTTTTGCCATGCCCGTCGACACGCCGCCCATGCCGGGTTTGGATTGCTGTGGTTGCTCCCCTGCATCGGCGCTCGGAGCCGGTTTCTGCGGCGCTTTTTGCTGGGTGAAGACCGTTGCTGAGCTCAACAATATAAGTGATAACAGGATCAGAGCAAGATGATAGATACGTGAAAGATTTATTGGAAACATAGTAATTAAGGTTCGGGCTGATAGTGAAATTTATCGCGCAGGTATTTTCAGTTTTTTTAGCAGAATTATCAAGAACAAGGCGGTTGTTGCTGCAGGGCGCGCGGCCTCAATTGTGGAGTGATTGGACCAGTCGAGGAGGCCCTCGCAACCCTAGAGATTCATGCGGCGTAAAATATGTGTGAACCGTTCGTCCAAGCGCAAGGCATCAAAAGTCGGGTCAACTTTGATGTCACTGAGATGCCCTGAATGTTCCGCGCAAGTCTTTTCAAGCAACTCGAATACTTTCACTTTATTATCAAGCCCGGCGTAAATCACTGCATAAAAGTATGGCGAAATGGCTTGTTGAGTTGACAGGTTTTGGAGTTCGGTAAGCCGCTTTTGCGCCCCTTGCTTATCTCCGGCAACTGCATAAGCATAGCCGGAAACTGCCGGAATCAGCGGGCTGTTATATAATTTTTGCGCAATTCGGAATTCCGCTTGTGCTTGTTCAAACATGCCTTTCTGAGCGTAGGTTGAACCAATGGCAAGATGAGCCGGGTAAAATTTTTCATCCATATCCAGTAATTTTAAATAGTGCTCGAGCGCACGGTCATAATCGCGCTTGTAATAATAAATATGCGCGACCCACATATTGAAAATCAGGGAGCGCGGTTCAGCATCGCGCGCCAGTCTCATTTGCTCTAAAGCTTCGTCAAGCCGCCCTAAGGTCATTAAACAGAGTCCGTAATACTGGTGCGTGGTCGCGTCATTCGGACTACGTTTGAGTGCTTGGAGATAGTCGAGTTCGGCCCCCGCCCAGTCCCATTCATAAAACCATTTGATATAACCTGAGGTTGCATAGATTTCCGCCAAGCTGTTATCGAGGTCTTGCGCCTGTTCCAAAACGGCCTTCGCTTTGGGAACCACGGCTTCCGGCGACCAACTGCTATATCCGGCGGAACCGAGCAATAAATAGGTATTTGCCAGTCCAACATAAGCCAGCGCAAAATTGGGGTCTGCAGCAATCGCACGTTGAAATGCTTGAATCGCTTTGGCCAAACTCTTTTCATTGCGTTCGCTGAGAAAATAACGCCCTCGCAAATACTCATCATAAGCCGCCTCGCTATTGGTAGAACGGTTGATCACAAGGGCGCTTTCGTTATGCAGGTGAAAAGCAATGGCATCCTTGACCCGTTGTGAGAGCGCATCTTGTAAAGCCAGGACTCCGGTAAAACGTTCATCAATCGAGTCTGACCACACCGTATTGCCCGTAGCCGTCTCAATCAAATTTAGGGTCACGCGAATCTGTTTTTCATCCTTCTGAATATTGCCGTCCAGCACAAATTGCACATTCAAATCTTTGCCAACTTGAACCGGATCTTCAAGATTTGCGGATCGCCGCGCCGCGCCTATTGAGCGCACATGAAGTTGCGGAAAGTGGCTCAAGCGGGCAATCAACAAATCCGTTAAACCAATTGCCAGGTACGCATCATCCGAGCTTAAGTTAAGCGGTTTTAATGGCAACACGGCAATCACTCGATTATCGGAAGCCTGATTATTGGGTAGTTTTTCAGGGGACGAGAAGTAGAGCGCCACGCCAATAGTTAAGCCGAGCAACAAGAGAGCCGTACCAGCCAGCACCTTGTGCGCCAAGCGGGTATTCGTGAAATGTTGACTATGGGTGGAGAGCGCCAAACCCGGTATAGCCGGCGTAGCGGGTTGGAGAGAAGTGCGACGCCTAGATGCACCAACCACATCAGCCTCTAACTGTGCGTGGCCATTTTGTGAACTCACGCTTTCAGCTTGACTGACCACGGGGGTGATATTGACCGAGAAGCGATAGCCGCGTCTTGGAATAGATTCAATATAACTTTTCCCGCAGGTCGTTTCGCCGAGCGCACTTCGCAATCGGGAAATAGCACGCGTAATTTTCTGCTCGTCAACGACACTTTCTTTCCAGGCGCGGCTTAACGCTTCTTTGTTGAGAATTTCGCCGTTATTATGAGCAAATTCAACCAATAATAAGAATAGCAACGGGGTTACGGATTCAACTATTTCTCCATTCCGAAATAGACATTGCTGTTTGAGGTCTATACGAAATTCATCAAATTCATAAAACCGACCTTCTAAGCTGTTCATAAATTTAAAGGTTAGTGATGTCCGAAATATGTCCGAAATTTATCTTTGGCATGTTCTTGACTATAAGTTTGATTGTTATATCTTGTTGCCCGTCTGGAAAAAATATTTGCGGCAACTTTATAAATCTTTGATAGAACTGAAAAAAATGCTAACTTGCCGCCACCGGGCTCAGTTTCTAATTGCTTGCAGTCAAGAAAAATGTATTGCCAGTAAATAGCCGAGTAATATTGGCACAGCTTCAATTCTTTGAGAAGCAAAAATTAGACTTTAAATAAACCCCAGTGGAAAAGGCGATGCTCGCCAAGGTGATAACGCTATGACCGGCTACGCTGATCAAAAAAACCGTTCTTTATTGAGTTCGGTCTTGTTAATTACCGGAACTCTTTTATCTTTGGGTTCAGCATTCGCGTTCATTTGGGGACAATCTTATGTCCGTTCCAATCAACTAACGGGTCTAGCCACTCTGTTTGGTTACGAAGATTCAACTTATACGCTGGCGCTTTGGGCGCGCACACTGGGAGCCCTGGGTTTTTTTTCAGGCCTCGGATTTCTGTTCGCCGGATTCTTAGTCGTAGTTCTGAAAAAGAGATAGTCCTTAAACCTTAGAGCTGAAGTCTTCGATATTGATGATGCATTAAACGGTTCCCGGTTTCTGGCTACTCCTCAAAGCCCGGAGATCCGGAGTTTTACAACGTAAATAAGATTAGGGAGAGCGAGTGAAACATGTTCAAAGGTTTACTTAAATCATTCAAGAAAGCCGCTTCTTCCTCGCGAATAGTTTTTGAACGAGTTGGCGACAAGATAGCGAATATGCCCTTGGGTATTCATACCATAAATCCAGATGGGACTGACTGTCGCCGGCTTCACCCCACCGGGAGATGTCCTCGCTGGTCACCCGACGGACAATGGATTGCCTTTAGTGAAGACGTAAATCATTTTGATAATTATGGCGATTATCAAGGCAGTAAGTTGAGGCTATTGAAGATGCAACCCAATGGAGGTGCCGTCAGAGAACTGGTCACCTATACTTATAATTTCGATGATGAAAGTCCGTCCATAACCAGCCTATCCTGGTCGTTTGACTCAAAGAAAATTGC
>JBIOWC010000275.1:0-3793 GCA_044868105.1 Blastocatellia bacterium | reverse complement strand
CTTCGTCAATCACGAGGACGATTCCATGCTTGTCACAGACGCGGCGAAGTTCGGGCAGAAAGTCCGGCGTCGGCACCACGTAACCGCCCTCGCCCTGAACCGCCTCGACGATGATGGCCGCGCAATCATCCGGCGGCACCGTGGTCGTAAAGATATTCTCTTCGATGTAACGCACCACACGTTTACCCGCAGTTTCGCCGGCGCGCAGCGCCAGCGGGCAGCGAAGCGGGTTGGCGTAAGGGACATGGGTGACGTCGAGAACCTGTCCCCCAAATCCTTTTCGCTGAACATACTTTGACGCCGTCAATGACAAGGCCCCGAAAGTCCGCCCGTGAAAAGCGCCGCGAAAGGCAATAAATTTTTGACGACCCGTGGCATACATGGCGGTTTTTAATGCCCCTTCGATAGCTTCAGCGCCAGAGTTACCAAAATGCGCCCGCCAGGTTAAATTTCCGGGGACAATTTCGTGGAGTTTTTCGACCAGGTCGGTTAACTGCGGGTAGTAGTAATCGGCGCTGCAAATATGGGTAAATTCTTTAGCTTGCTCGGCGATGACTTCGGCGATTGCCGGATGGGCGTGGCCGAGGGCGCAAACGCCTACCCCGGCGTTGAAATCGAGAAAGGTGTTGCCGTCAACATCTTCAATCAAAGCGCCATAGCCGCGTTTCATGACCAGGGGATAGGCGCGCGTGTAGCTCGGGGATACCAGTTTTAAATCTTTTTCGATATAGCTTTGGGCATTCGGACCCGGCAAAGCGGTTTTGATTTCCGGCAATTTTAATTTAGTTATCGTCTGCATATCTTCACTCCTTAGTTTGCAGGCAGGAAATGGGATAAACCTGCTGCGATAAAAATCACATCATCTGAGGTGATTCGGTTCATCAAAAAAATCCTTGGAGGCGTGCAGCGGCGCGCGGCTAATCGCCGAACAAATTCCTGCGGATGCGGGTAGGGGTGTTAAGGCAAAATTTTTTCATGGCGCATCTCCTGTTTACAAATCGTGCAGGTATTCTACCACGCCGAATTTTTAACAGGCAATTGGCGGATACTGAGTCGCCCTTTGAACAAACCTGCGAAGCCTTAGGCCGAGCACCAGAATTTGCAAAATTTTTTTACAAACAAGGTCAACTAAAGTCTGAAAGTTCTTGATTGATAAAAACTTGCCATGCTAGATTTCATTTCTCTAAGTTTTTGGGCTGATTGACTAAGCTCAAGGCGGCATAAGTAGCTTTTAGCACAGATGAACGAGTACAGGTCTCCGAATGTGAGTGAGCAGCTTCAGGAATACCTGAGAGCAAGCGCAGATGTCTCTCTACATTCCAGTGAACATCCCCCGGCTTCGTCTTCCTCCCGTTTTAGTCATTATCTTGCTCTAATATCTGATGTGGGTAGATGCATTTTGTGCTAAAGCCGTATTCTGAGAAGACCTCTTTGCACCTGGCGGTCTCAAAATCCGCGCCGAGCGAATAACTGGGTCTTTGAAACGGCGATATTTTTTCCGGGATGTCAGTAAAGATGTATATCGCGAGTTGTAGATGCGATGCTGAAAAAGATTAGAAGAAAGCAGGACTGAGTAGAAGAATGTTTAATTTATTCAACCCCTTTTCGAGTGATTTAGCCATTGATTTAGGCACAGCCAACACGCTGGTTTATGCTAAAGGTCGTGGTATTGTCGTCAGTGAGCCTTCCATCGTTGCCATCAACAAAATAACCAATAAGGTCGAAGCGGTCGGTAAGGAAGCCAAAGAGATGCTGGGACGCACGCCCGGCAATATCGTGGCGATTCGTCCGATGAAAGACGGCGTGATTGCGGATTTTGAAGTGACCGAAAAGATGCTGCAACACTTCATTCGCAAGGCGCACAACGGACGCTCCTGGGTATCGCCCAGGGTGGTCATTGGCGTTCCCGGCGAAATTACCCAGGTCGAACGTCGCGCCGTCGAAGATGCGGCCTATCGCGCCAAAGCTTCAAAAGTTTTTCTGGTTGCTGAAGCCATGGCGGCGGCCATCGGCGCCGGTCTGCCAATTACCGAACCTTATGGAAATATGATTGTGGACATCGGCGGCGGAACCACTGACATTGCTGTCATTTCACTTTCCGGCATCGTCTATTCACGCGCCGTTCGGGTTGCCGGAAACGAATTGGATGAATCCATCATTCAATATATTAAGCGAAAATACAATTTGCTCATCGGTGAACGAACCGCCGAAGCCATCAAAATCGAACTCGGCTCGGCTTGGCCGATGGAAGAGCCGATTACGATGGAAATTAAAGGGCGCAATTTGATTGAAGGTGTGCCGCGCACCATCACCATCACCGATGAAGAGGTGCGAGAATCGCTTTCTGACCCGATTGCCACGGTCGTCAATGCCGTGCGCGTGGCCTTAGAGCGCACTCCCCCTGAACTGTCCGCCGATATTGCCGAGCGCGGCATTGTCTTAACGGGTGGCGGCGCGCTTTTGAAAGGTATTGATAAACGCTTGATGCACGAAACCGGAGTCCCGGTTTCACTGGCCGAAAACCCGCTCTCCTCGGTGGCTCTGGGAACGGGAAAAATGCTTGCCGATTTTGATTTATTAAGCCGCGTCAGTTGGGAAAACACCATGACGCATCACGGATCGTAGTCAGGATATAGTGGTTAGGATTTCGGGTTACAGCTTTCCTATTTCCTAACAGCTAAATCCTGGTTCCTAGTTTTATGAGTTCAACTCCGGTTAAAGGAAAGTTAAAGGACAAATCGCACTGGGTGCTGGCGGCGCTCCTGCTGATGCAGCTTTTCCTTATGACCGTGACCGCGCGTCACAACGGCAGCAATCAGTCGTTGTTATTGACCTGGGTGATGACGGTTTTTTCCCCTGTGGTGAAAGCCGGGGATGCGGTGATTTCAACCGTCACCGGAACCTTTACCGGTTGGGGAGAACTGCGGCGCGCCCGCGATGAAAATGTTGATCTCAAAGCCAGGGTTGAACAGATGACCGTTGAACTCAATGAAACGCGGGAAAAGGCAGCGCAATATGATGCCCTGCGCGTTCAATACGGCTTGCCTTCGCTGACCTCGTTTCGCCAAATCGCCGCCAATGTTATCGCCCGCGATACCTCACTTTGGTTTAAGCGATTGACTATTGACCGAGGCACGCTCGACGGGGTCAAACGCGATATGCCGGTCGTAACTCATGTGGGAATTATCGGTCGAGTGGTCAATGTCGGCCCCAATTTTGCGCAAATTCAATTAATTACTGATGCCAATGCCGGAGTCGGCGTTATGCTGCAAAATTCGCGCTTGCCCGGTGAATTGAAAGGGCTAAACAACAACCTCTGCGAAATTAAAAATATTCCGTCGAGCGAAGAGGTAACCGAAAACGAAGTGGTGGTCACGACCGGACTTGATCGCATTTATCCGAAAGGGCTGGTCATCGGAACCATTGAACGCGTAGAAAATGATGCCAACGCGCCTTATAAAAAGATAATTGTAAAGACCGCCGTGCAGATTGACCGCGTTGAAAATGTTCTGGTGCTGCTCGTTGAACAAAAAGATATTAAATTTGAAGACAACCTGAAACAATAGTGAGGTAGCTACAAGAGTGCAAACCTTCAAAATTGCTCTGACATTGATTCTCGCGCTCATTTTACAGATGCTGCTACCTAAACACTTCAGGATGTTTCAGTACGTTGAATTTCCGCTTCTGGTCACCGTCTATTTGAGTTTGATGCGCGCGCCCTTACTTGGCATGACCGCCGGTGTGGTTTCCGGTATTGGCACGGATATCATCAGCGGCAGTGAAATTTTAGGAG
>JBIOWC010000274.1:0-6411 GCA_044868105.1 Blastocatellia bacterium | reverse complement strand
TTATTTACCGCATCGCTTCCGGTAATAGACCCCTTTGGGCTTCCGGTCTGGACCGAATGGCTGGCGCTTTTGATTGCGCCGTTCGCGCTGTCGATTCGTTTTCAAGCCCGTTTGAAAGATATTGGCTGGATTACCATCGGTTGCGTCATCAGTTTTGCCGGCGCAAGGTTAGGCGCTTCCTATTTCGCCTGGGAATATAGCGGATTTATCGGGGCCTTTTTTGCCTGCGCTGCCAGTAATATTATTGCCCGGATAAAAAACTTCCCGTCGGCAATTGTTCTATCACCGGCACTTTTGTTGCTGGTTCCGGGAAGCATTGGATTTATCAGCGTCTCGAATTTTCTAGAGAAAAATATTTTAACCGGAGTTGAAGCAGCTTTTTC
Source organism: Blastocatellia bacterium (assembly GCA_044868105.1). GTDB lineage: Bacteria > Acidobacteriota > Blastocatellia > UBA7656 > UBA7656 > JBFMDH01. The sequence continues at coordinate 6,028 of JBIOWC010000274.1, read as the reverse complement.
GATGGTCATGGTGGCGATGTCAATCGTTATCGGAATGTTAGTGGCCAACGCAATTATCCCATCCCGCAAAGCATAGGTGTTGTAAAAGAATATCTGATGCAGCATATCGCCCTTAGCCAAGTTGCTGGCCCTGTCAATTTGCCTGATGAACGGGTTCGGGTTTAGTATGACGCAAAAGGTATAGCAAACTCAGGCACGCATTCTGAAATCATATGTATGCATCCTCAAAACGAGTGGGACAAATTTTATGGTAAGGAGGGAGGACAAATGAAAAAGAGGGGCTTGTTTTTTACAATAATATTTTTAGCAGTCACGATGACAAGTTCTTGGGCACAAGGCGTGTTTCAAGAATGGAGCGTAACCAAGAGCGGTAAAGGGGTACTGCAAATGGGGGGGCAACGGGATGCGGGAATTTATCGAGCAACCATTAATTTACGTCGGGGTGGAACAGCAGAAATTCAAGTCTTCGGGGCACGGACTTACACCTTCACCGGACAATGGTCAGGCAATCGGTTTGCCGGCGTAGAGTTGCAAATTGATAACGCCAACGGGCGACCCGGAGATAATGGCAGAGGAAGAATCACCTTTAGACGCAATGGCGATTTGGAAAGGTTTAATGTTTCTGGCTCAGGCATCCGCGCGACCTACTCATTAACCTTTGATGCCACGCCAGGCGGCAACAACCCTACGCCCGAAGTCGTTGGGGTTTATCGCAGTTCCGTGCAAGTTCGGGAAGGCCGGGAAGATTACAATTTAGTGCGGATTCTCAGAGTCAATGAAGATAAATCTGTGGAGTTGGTTTCGCGTTTCAAAGGAACTGAACCACAGGTGAATCGCATTTCAATGCGTCGCCACGGCGATTTGCTGCAAGAAATCCATGACCGCAAAACCATCAAACATTTAGGCACCTGGAATCTGGTGGGAAGAAGGCTTGAGATTTATCTTACAACTCTCGATGGCGGCAAAGAGGAATCGCGTATGTCTTTCGATTTACGCGCCGGCAATTTAGATACTATCTATTGGGATAAACAGACCTATGGCAGCGAAGGATTCAAATTTGTTCGCAATGATTCCAGAGATGAAGATGACGAGACGACCCCGCCACCCAATCAACCGCCCGACCAGCCACAACCTGGTAGACGCTTGGTGGGCACCTATTCAGCCTCATTACAAGTTCTTAATGCCAGAGGGGTGATTGAACGCACTCTGGAATTGCGCGCAGATGGTCGCGCCACCTTGACACAAAGTTGGAACGGTATCAACCGACCACGATTTAGCACTCAAGATGTCAATGAATTGGGGCAAACCATTCTGGAGTTTCAACAGCGTACAACACCGCTTGTGTATTCGGGAACCTGGCAAGATGGCGGAAATAATTTACTAACATTTAATTTCGACCGTTTGCGCAATGCCGGAGCAATGGTCTTTGAGATTCGCAGAGATGGGTTGGTTCCCACGCAATACGACGAAAGACAGTTTGGTACCAAACAGTTTATACTGACCAGAACCGGCGGCAATTTTCCGGGCAATCCCTTTCCCGGCAATCCGGACCCGACGCCGCAACAGTTGGCCGGAACCTATTCGACCAATTTGCGTGTCCCAGATACCACGGGCGACATCGAACGCCGATTAGAGCTTGATGCCAATGGTTCTGCGCGCTTATCAACTGAATGGTTAGGCACCGGGCAGCCGCAATTTGGTTTCCGCGCCACCAGAGAACTTGGCAATTTACTTCGCTCAATCGAACGCACACGGCAATCGGTGAATCAATTCGGCAGATGGTCATTCAGCAATAACCAGATTACCGTGCGATTGACCAATACAGCTTCATCCAACCCCAACAATCGTGTGGAAGTCAGCGAAACCACTTTGGTTTTCAATGTAAGCGGCGGCACGCTGGAAGCGACCAGTTTCGATCAGGATATTTACGGTTCCAGAGCTTTCAGCCTCTACAATCGTCAGCGCAGATAGAAGGATTTACTCAATTCGGGAAAGCCGGCCGGGGATCATTAGTCTGGCCGGCTTTTCAAAATATTGCGGATGGTTCAAAAACTAATTCGAAGGGTTTGCTAAAACAGCTTGATAGACCCTGGCAACGCCGCCCATGACGGCTGCGTCGGCGCCGAATCTGGCGATAACAAGTTTGGCGGTCTCTTCGTTCCAGTGCAGAGCCCGATTGCGTATTTCATTAAGAACCTCTGGAATAAGATAGTCGCCAGCTAAACTCAATATTCCACCAAAGACGACTAAATCAGGGTTCAAAGCATTAACAAGTGAAGCAATGCCAATCCCTAAGTCCCGGCCAACCTGCTTTAACGCATTTAATGCCACCGGGTCATTCGCCTTCGCCGCTTCAACAACGGCCTCTACGGTTAAATGTTCTTTGTTGTGGGAACCGAATTTATTGAGAAGGGTACTGGTATTCGATTCTATGGCATGTTCAACATAGCGAAATAGCGCCGCTTGACTGACTTGGGTTTCCCAGCAACCTCGATTACCACATTTGCATAACTCGCCGTTTGCTTTCATGGTCATATGCCCAAATTCACCGGCAAACCCCGAGGACCCGTTGTAAGGGCTTCCGTTCATCACCATGCCGCCGCCGAGTCCGACCCCTGCGCTGACATACAAAACGTCATTATAGCCTTCGGCAGCCCCGAAATATTGTTCGCCCAGGGCGGCAAGCGTTGCTTCATTTTCGACACAGATTTGGGTTTTAAAGGCTTGTCGTAAAATATCTCCAAGCGGAACATTTGCCCATCCTAGATTGGGCGCGAAAAGCACCGTTCCGCTTCGCCAATCAACCAGTCCGGGCACGCCCAGCGCAATACCTAGCAAGGGCAAGTGATTATCCGCCCCATAGGTAACGGCTGATCGTAAAAGTTCAATCGCCTGCTTTATAATTTCATCTTTTTTGGTGTTATCAAGAATTTCATCTTTCTTCTTCCAAATAATTTCAGCGGCAAAGTTCGTGCAGATGACCGAAATGTAATCTACACCAATTTCACTGCTGACAAAGCACCCGCGTTCCGGATTAATATCCAGTAAGACCGAACGCCGCCCGATTTTATTTGGCATTCCTGCACCGATTTCAGTGACGAACTGATTTTTGATGAGTTCGCTGATTAAGCTGGAAACGGTGGTTTTATTCAAGCCGGTAAGCTTTGCCAAGTCGGCGCGTGAAATCGGCGCGTTCTCATACAGATGATGCATAATACCGGACAAGTTCTGCTGCCTCAAAAACCCCTGATTGCCAGTCTGAAAATTTTTCGCCGAATTCCGTCGAGAATTTTCAACTGAGGATTTAGGGACACGAGTCATGTCATCTCCCCCTAGATCGTTTATTACTGTCTTATAAAAATGATTTTATTCAATACGTTGCCCGAGACGCCTTCAATACTATTAAATTGAGGACTTCTATAAAGTCTGAAGAATACCCCAAAAATCTTGCTTTAGCCATTTGAACCACTTTATCCTCAGCTTAAATCTTAATTAGTTGACAAAAACAACTAAATTCATTACCTTGAGCACACACGCACAAATTAAAGATTTAACGATTTGTATAAGCGGAATGGGAGAATAAGAAAGATTCTGTTAAGGAGCTCAACATATGCCAAATAATAGTTATTCGCCGCGCCCGGAAGACAAGTTTACCTTCGGATTATGGACTGTCGGAAATCGTGGGCGCGATCCTTTCGGGGAAGCGGTTCGCCCTTCCCTATCACCAGTTAAGATCGTTCAGATGCTCGCCGAAGTCGGCGCTATGGGGGTTAATTTTCACGATAATGATTTAGTACCGATTGATGCGACACCCGCCGAGCGCGAGCAAATTGTCGGAGAATTTCGCCAAGCCCTGGAAACAACCGGGCTCAAAGTGCCCATGGCGACCGTGAATCTTTTTTATGAACCGGTCTTCCGCGATGGCGCATTCACCGCCAATGATGCAAAAGTCCGCGCCTATGCGATACAAAAGACGATGCAGGCGATGGATTTAGGGGCGGAGTTCGGCGCCAAAATTTTTGTCCTTTGGGGAGGGCGTGAAGGGGTAGAAACGGACGGTTGCCGCCGCGCCGATGATGCGATTAAGCGGTTTCGGGATGCGTTGAATTATCTCTGTGAATATTCACTCGATCAGGGGTATGGTTATCGCTTTGCGCTTGAAGCCAAACCCAATGAACCCCGCGCCGATATTTATTTTGCCACCACCGGCGCTTACCTTGCCCTGATTGAAACCCTTGCCCACCCTGACCTCGTCGGGGTTAACCCGGAAGTTGCGCACGAACATATGGCGGGGTTGAATATGACACATTCGGTGGCGCAGGCTTGGGAAGCGGGCAAACTCTTTCACATAGATCTCAATGACCAGATACCCGGTCGTTATGACCAGGATTTACGATTCGGTTCGGCAAATCCCAAAGCAGCCTTCTGGTTGGTGAAATTTTTAGAGGATGTTGGCTATGAGGGTTCGCGCCATTTTGATGCCCACGCTTATCGCACTGAAGATTATGAAGGCGTAAAAGATTTCGCCAGCGGCTGTATGCGAACTTACTTAATTTTGAAAGATAAAGCGGCGCGGTGGAATGCCGACTCGGAGATCAAAGCTTTGCTGGCAGAAATTGCCGAGACCGATTCACCTTCATCAATTGGCAAATATTCAAAGACCCAGGCGACGCAACTCCTATCGCAGAATTTTGATAGAACTGCACTATCCGCCAAAGGATTGCAGTACGAAAAGCTCGATCAACTAACAATGGATATTTTATTTGGCGTGCGCTGACATCGCCTTAAAACCTTGAAAAGGGCAACTACAGCCCTTTTCAAGTCATCCATTGTAAGCGTATAAACCTTATAAAAAGTTAGCATTACGGTTCCTCAAAAAATCTCTGCTCTCAGGTCAAAGACTATGCAATCAAATAATCAACAACTGCGACTCAGTCGCAAAAAACCGCTTTGCTTATTCGTTTTAACTTCCGTCATCTTTTCAATCTTCGTGACTCTTCCATCAACACCGGCAGTCCATTCACAAAACACCACGCCCGACTATCGCAACTCGAGTTTACCGGTTGACCGTCGCGTCGCAGATTTACTTGGTCGCATGACCCTAGAAGAAAAGGTGGCGCAGCTTGAATGTTTATGGATAAAAAAACCGCAAGAAAAGCCGGGTAATGGTTCACTTCCTGACCGCGGCGATTTTTCCCCTGAAGAGGCGGCTGTCGTGATGAAACACGGCATTGGACAAATTGCCCGACAACGCGAAAGAAAAAATGCAGGGCAATCGGCATTATATGTCAATGATGTACAGAAGTGGTTAATTGAAAAAACGCGATTAGGAATTCCGGCAATTTTTCACGATGAAATTTTGCACGGCAACATGGCGTTGGGCAGCACACACTTTCCCACCCCGCTGGCACTGGCTTCAAGCTGGGATCCAGACCTTATCAGTCGAATTTTTACCGCCGCGGCGCTGGAAACCCGTGTGCGCGGTTCGCATCAAGTCTTGGGACCCAACCTGGATTTAGCGCGGGAACCGCGTTGGGGCCGAACCGAAGAAACTTACGGCGAAGACCCCTATCTCGCCTCTCGAATGGCCGTCGCTTGCGTTAAAGCGATTCAAGGCAAAGGGCCGACAGTTGACAATGAGCACGTCATTGCCACAGCTAAACATTTCGTTGCTCATGGGCAGCCCGAAGGCGGCACCAATGTTGCACCGGTCAACGTTTCTGAGCGCGTTCTGCGCGAAGTCTTTTACCCGACCTTTGAAGCCGCTGTAAAGGAAGCGGGTTTGATGAGTGTGATGCCCTCATATAATGAAGTAGATGGGGTACCTTCGCACGCCAACAAGAATCTTTTGCAAAAACTACTGCGCGAAGAGTGGGGGTTTAAGGGCTTTCTGGTTTCGGATTATTACGCAATAGGTGAAATGCAAACGCGACATGGCATTGCAGCCAACAAAGCAGAAGCGGCCAAACTCGCGCTTGAAGCAGGCGTTGATGTTGAACTTCCTGACCCGGATATTTACCAGACGCTG
>JBIOWC010000273.1:0-17808 GCA_044868105.1 Blastocatellia bacterium | reverse complement strand
ATTGTTGCCATCGCCTAAAACCATAGCTCCCGCATCTTTTGCAAATGTCCCGGTGTCATCGCTTGAACCATCATCCACCACTACCATCGCATCAACCGAATCACCAGGGACGGCTTCGACGACGCGCTTGATGCGTTCGCCTTCGTTCCAGGCGGGCGCGATACACAAGACACGCGGTTTTTGGGTTGCGGTTTCAATCATCAGACTGACCTGCGTTTGTGAATCTCTTTTCATCAATTGTTCTCTTTCAACCATTCATAGGTCAGCTTCAACCCTTTTTCAATCGTAAAGGCCGGCGTCCATCTGAGTTCACGACGAATCTTTTCGATATTCACGACGCGACGACGAATGTTATCAATATCGCGGCGGTCTATGTATTCCGGTTCGACCTGGGCGCCGGTGACTTGAATAATCAATCGCGCCAGTTGATTGATGGAAGTCTCGCGCCCGGTGCCCACATTGTAAACCTGCCCTTCGGCTTTCGGGGAAAACGCCGCAAGCAAAGTTGCATCAACGGCATCATCTACATAGGTGAAATCGCGTGTCTGTTCGCCATCGCCGTGTATGCGCAGCGGTTTGCCCGCCATCGCCGATTCAAAGAACTTCGCAATCACCCCACAGTAAGGGTTATCAGGGCGTTGCGAGACCCCATAAACATTCGAATAGCGTACCATTGCCGTCGACAGTCCATAGCTTTCATAAAAGGCTTTGCAATAATTTTCGCCGCCGAATTTCGACACCGCATAAGGGCTGAGCATATTGGTCGGGTCATCTTCATTAATCGGCAGATAACGCGGATTGCCGTAAACGGAAGCCGAAGATGAATAGACCATGCGTGGGATGTTGTGTTCGCGCACCGCCAGCAGAACATTGAGCGTGCCGCCGATGTTGACTTCGTAATCTTCGCGCGGATTGCGCGTCGAGACGATAATGTTGCGCGCCGCTTCGTGGATGACGGCATTTGCGCCTTTGACGGTATCCCTGACCAAATCAAAATCCACCACGCTGCCGCGCACAATTTCGAGATTCGCGTGCCCCATCGGCAGGTTGATTTCATTGCCGGTATAAAAATCGTCAAGCACAACCACCGTTGCGCCGTTATCCAAAAGTTTGCGCACAATATTAGAGCCGACAAAACCCGCGCCACCTGTGACAATAATTCGTTGACCGGGTAATTTTTCCAAATAACTCATCTTCACCTCAGTAAAAATAAACTTCGCCTCAGCACGGAAAATGAATGCGTCTGAGATTGCCTGTATGAATTGAGGGGCAAAAAACGATTTGCAAGAATACTCGATTTACTCATCGGTTGTCATTACTGAATAACAATAGTTTCAAACTGGATTATACATAATAAATCCCCTAATATTCGTCGCGATTTATTCTCCCAGAGCATGAGCCGATGGATGGAAGAACTTCGGTCAGGAGTTTTTAGATGCACAGAATTAATTTAGCCTCTCTTGGCGTTGCCCTGCTATCTATCCAGGTTAGTTTCGGACAATCTACGGTGCCCGGCCGGCCGGCACCGGCGTCGTCCACTGAAATCTTGCCGCGCCTTGAAAAATACAAAGCGCCGCCTTATCCGAAATCCGCTTATCTTGACCGTGAAACTTATGATTATCGAAACCTGTCTATAAAGCCGGTTCCGGCAACCCTCACCGATGTTTTTATCTGTGATATCTGGCAACGCCTCACTGTGGATTTGAAATTGACCCTAAGGCCTGAGCAGGTTACGGAAGAGCAAATCAACCAGGCCTTGGGAATTTATTTAACCCGCAAAGCCGACGATATTGCTGGCTACCGCCCGTGGACGCATTGGAATTTTATTCGCTCTCTTAAAGACCCTGAACGCACCCGGCTTGCCCGTGCAACGGTCGCCTATATCAAGAGACATGGCGTGCGGGATGTTGAATAATCATCAATGATTGAGTAATCATCAATGAACGACCCGATCAATGAAACTTATAGCGAACTGTGTGCAGCGGTCTATGATGAATGGTTTTCTGCTTTCGACGCGGCAGCGGTGGACCGGCTTGCAGAACTTTCACAAATGGGTCGCGTGTTAGAGCTTGGCATCGGCACAGGACTCATCGCTTTACCGCTTGCGGCGCGCGGCATTGAAGTTTGCGGCATAGATGCATCCGCGGCAATGGTGGCGCGACTGCGCGCCAAACCCGGAGGCGAAGCGCTTTCCGTTCAGATGGGAAATTTTGCCGAGGTGGATGTGCCGGGAAAATTCTCGCTCGTTTATGTCGTCTATAACACGCTGTTTGCTTTGCAGACTCAGGAAGAACAGGTACGCTGTTTTCGCAAGGTCAGCGAACATCTCGGCGATGGCGGATTGTTCGTCGTCGAGACCTTCGTGCCCAATTTCTCGCTTTTTAAACAAGAACAGGAGATTAAATTGACTGCGATGACCGCTGAGCGCGTTGGGTTGAAAGTATCGCAGCATGACGCGGCCGAGCAGCGAATCAAAAGTCAGCACATTGCCATCATCAATCACGCCATAAAACTCTTCCCCGTTGCAATCCGCTACGCTTACCCTGCAGAACTGGATTTAATGGCGCAACTGGCGGGCCTCAGGCTCAAAGAGCGTTGGAGCAACTGGCAGCGCGATAAATTCGACGCAAACAGTACGAAACACATTTCCGTGTATGAACGACCGGCTTGAATGCGACAAGCCTCCCGAATTCACTTATAATACGAGCCACAAATCTTACAAACGGTACCGACAGAAATCTCTGAAAAAAGGGGAAAGCTTTGAACGCTCTCTTCAATCAATGCGGTTCGCGCGCCGTCAAATATTTAGGGTTGGCACTATTTCTACTCGTTTGCTTAGCTCCGGCAAAAGCCCGGGCTCAGGTACTGGGTGACCCGGTTGACATCAGTCGAGATTTTCAAAAGTTTGAACAGAACTATTTCATCGGCAACAAGGTCGTGAACTTCGATGCGGCAACCGGACGGGGTTCAATCGAATGGGCACGGTATATGCGACAGACGAGTCTGTCATTTCAAAAAATTGATTTGCCGCTTACGAAAGCGCGAAGCACCGAATTTCCTTCAACCGAGTATGATGAAAACCCAGCCCTTCCCTTCGCTATCTCGTTCATCAGCCCGCGCGCCATCCGTTTGCGATTTACTGCACGCGCAGAACCGATGACCGATGCACAGTCGATAATGCTCGCGGGCGCGCCGGCAAAAGATAGTTCATGGAAGGTTGAAGAGAATGACAAGAGCATTACCTACACCAGCGCTTATGGGCGAGTACGCATCCTGAAAGAGCCCTGGCATATCGAATTTTATGATGCCAGCGGGCGCCTGCTGACCCGCACACAAAATCTCGGCGACCCGGCCAGCTTTACGCCGCTTATTCCCTTTTCATTCATCCGCCGCGCCAGCGACCTGAGCCGCAGTTTTGCTGCGACCTTTCAACTTTCGCCGGATGAAAAAATCTTCGGCTGTGGCGAATCGTTCACGCGCCTCAACAAACGCGGGCAAAAAGTTGTGCTCTTTACCCGCGACGCCATGGGCGTGCAATCGGCGCAGATGTACAAACCCATTCCCTTTTTTATGAGCAGCAACGGTTACGGCATGTTTGTTCATACCAGCGCCCCGCTCACCTTTGATTTCGGCAATTCATTCGACGCGCATAATGTCATCTATTCGGGCGATGAAACGCTCGACCTGTTTATCTTTCTCGGCAGTCCCAAAGAGGTGCTTTCCGAATACACGGCGCTCACGGGTCGCAGCCCGGTGCCGCCGCTCTGGTCATTCGGTTTGTGGATGAGCCGCATCACTTATAAAGCCGAAGATGAAGTGCGCGAGGTGGCGACGAAACTCAGACAATATCGCATTCCGAGTGATGTGATTCACCTGGACACCGGCTGGTTTGAAACCGATTGGCGCAGCAATTATAAATTTTCGACTTCGCGTTTCCGCAATCCGGCGAAGATGATTAGCGATTTGCGCCAGCAAGGTTTCCACATCAGCCTCTGGCAACTGCCGTACTTTACGAGCAAGAACGAGATTTACAAAGAAGCGGTTGCCAAAGGCTTTGTGGTTAAAAATGAAAACGGACAACTGCCCGCTGAAGATGCGGTGTTGGATTTCAGTAATCCGCAAGCCGTCGAGTGGTACAAGGGGCTGCTTGCCGGACTCCTGAAAATGGGCGTCGGCGCCATCAAAGTGGACTTCGGTGAAGGCGCGCCACTCACCGGGCTCTATGCGTCGGGCAAAACCGGTTTTTACGAACACAACCTCTATCAGTTGCGCTATAACAAAGCCGTCGGGGAAATTACCAAAGAGGTGACCGGCGATACGATTATCTGGGCGCGAAGCGCGTGGGCCGGAAGCCAGCGCTACCCTCTGCATTGGGGAGGGGATGCTGAAAATACCAATTCGGCGATGGCGGCGACCTTGAGAAGCGGGCTTTCATTTGGACTATCGGGCTTTACTTATTGGAGCCACGATGCCGGCGGCTTTGTCAATCGCGCGCCGCGTGACCTTTATCATCGGTGGTTTGCCTTCGGGGCGCTCACTTCGCATACGCGATGCCACGGCGCGCCGCCGCGCGAGCCCTGGGGCTATGATGAAGAATTCGTGAATGACTTTCGCCGCATTGCCGAACTCAAATATTCGCTGATGCCCTATATCTATGCGCAGGCGAAAGATTCGTCAGCGCAGGGCCATCCGATGCTGAGAACGTTGTTTTTTGAATTTCCCGAAGACCCGACTTCCTGGTTGATCGAAGACCAGTATATGTTTGGCGAAAATCTTCTGGTCGCGCCGCTCATGGAAGAAGCCCGTTCGCGCAACGTTTATCTGCCGCCGGGCAATTGGATTGATTATCAAACCGGCAGAAAATATAGCGGCGCCACCTGGCACAAAATCACCGCCGGGCAAATTCCCATTGTTTTATTAGTGAAAGACCATTCGGTCATTCCGCACATGGCTATCGCGCAAAGCACCGGCGAGATGAAATGGAATGAAATTGAACTGCGGGTTTACAACACCGATGGCGCCAATGTTGTCGGACGCTTCGCGCTGCCGAAGGAGAATTTACAAACCCTTAACCTCGAAGCCAATGCCCAGGGCTACGCGATAAAAAACGACCCGTTGCGCGGCAAAGTCACCTGGCAAATTAAACGCGCGACGATTCAGTAAAGCGATTTTGCAACCTGGTTTTCGTTGCCAATCAAATTTACCGGAGAAAAAGTTGAAGGTTCAGTGGCAGGCAACTTTTTCTTATTGCGTCTGTCAGCTATATAATCTTTATGATGCTTAAATATCGCCCGCTTGCGGAAAACATTATGAGACTTACCGCCCTGCTCCTGGTGTGCGGAGTTATGGTCGGTTCGGTGCCGGCTCAAAAGCGTTCTTCTCGCGGCACCAAGCCGTTGTCGGAGTATGAACAAAAATCCCTCGAAGAGAATAAGAAGCATGGTTGGGGAGAGGGTAAATTAAAAGTGGGGCAGCGAGCGCCTGACTTCAATCTCAAGATACTCGGTTCCAAAGAGCGCGTCCGACTATCAAGCTTTGCGGGCAAGAAACCCGTCGCCCTGATCTTCGGCACCTATACCTGCCCTTTGTTTAGAAACGAGGTCACTCAACTGAATGACATGGCGGCGCTCTACAAAGGCAAAGTCGAATTTCTGCTCGTCTATATACGCGAAGCTCATCCGACGGATGGCTGGCAGGATGAAAAAAATGTAACAGAGAAGATTCTGCTTCCGAGCGCCAAAGCGCTGGGCGAAAAAGAGGAGCACGCTTCAATGTGCGTGCGCAACCTCAACATAAAATTCACCGCCGTCATTGATAATATGGATAACCAGGTTGAGCAAGATTACTCGGCTTGGCCCGACCGTTTGTATCTGGTCGGCAAAGACGGTCGCCTGGCTTATAAAGGGCGGCCTGGCACCGTCGGTTTCTTACCGGCCGAACTCGCCGTCGCCATCGAAACAGAGCTTGAGCGCTAAGTTCAATTCGTAAGATGCATCTTCCCATAAAAGGTAACTCCGTCTGTGGTCTATCTGCGCGGCATAGCGGTTTGGTTGGTGATACTCTTAGCTGAAAGTTTACATGGCACGGCAAGACGGCTGTGGCTTGAACCTCGGCTTGGAGATTTCCCGGCCCGTCAGGTTTCGGTGTTCACCGGTTCTTTAATCATCTTCACGATAACCTTTCTGTTCATCAGATGGATTCGCGCCTCCCGTATCGGTCAATTAATCGGCCTTGGCCTAATGTGGTTGGTTCTCACTGTCGGATTTGAAATGGCGTTGGGGCGTTTGGTTCTGGGTTTGTCGTGGGAGAGAATTCTTTCCGATTATAATGTGCGCCAGGGCGGCTTGATGATTTTCGGCTTATTGATTTTAACGCTGTCACCTTTACTGGCGGCGCGGGCACGCAAAGTCATCTGAGCCTCACCATTCAATGCTATACTTTCAGGGTGATTCAGACAGCAGGCCTATACATTCACATTCCGTTTTGCGAACGCAAATGTACCTATTGCAATTTCAACACCACCGATTTTTTTGCTGACCTCGCCGCGCGCTACATCGAAGCCGTGGTTCAGGAAATTCATTATTGGGGCGCAACCCTCAGCGATGAAAAAAATCGACTCCGCGATACACACAACTTCACGGGTGACCAACTCGCCGTTGATACCATCTTTTTCGGGGGCGGCACGCCTTCTCTGGTTGAGGCCGAACAACTCGCGCGACTCATTGAAGCTTGCCGGACTTCGTTTGCCGTTAGCCCTGATGCAGAAGTAACCATTGAAATCAACCCGGCAACTTTCTCGCGGCAAAAAATCGAAGGCTGGCGGGCGGGCGGCATCAATCGCGCCAGCGTCGGGGCGCAATCTTTTATCAATGCGGAACTCATTGCGCTCAGTCGCACACACGACCGTAATCAGGTTCATCAAACCCTGGAGGCTTTACGCGAAGCCGGTTTCCAAAACCTCAGTCTCGATTTGATTGCCGGTCTGCCGGCCCAGACAAAAGAAGATTGGACCTTCAATCTGCGCCAAGCTTTAGAGATTCGCCCCGAACATCTTTCGCTTTATCTGCTTGAAGTCAAAGAGAGCACGCAGCTTTACGCACAGATTCAACGCGGGCTCAGGCCACCACCGGATGATGATTTGGCGGGCGAAATGTACGACATAATGAGCCGCGCGACACAGGATGCCGGATACGAGCATTATGAAATTTCCAACTTCGCCCTGCTTTCCGACTTGCCGAAATCCTACCGCGCTCAACATAATGTGAAATATTGGACGGCCGCGCCGTTCTACGGTATAGGATGTGGCGCTCACTCTTTTAATGGGCGCGCGCGTTGGGTCAATACGCTAAAGACCGAAAGCTATATTGAACAGGTTCGGCAATCGGGTCACGCTGTAGATGAGCGACGTCAATTAAGTATTGAAGAAGTCGCCGCAGAAGCCATCTTTATGGGACTAAGACTGGCAGAAGGCATCAGCCTGGAAGCTTTTCGCGCCGATTACGATTTAGATATTTGCCTTCGCTATGGCGATGAATTAAAGCGCTTGGCCGATGCCGGATTGATTCAAATTGAAAACCAGCGTTTACGGCTTTCAGAAAAAGGGCGTTTGCTATCGAATGAAGTCTTTATGACTTTCATATGAGGTCTTTATGAAAATTCTAAGGAAGGCGTTGAAAATCAAAGTCGCGTTAGCAATCTGCTTCGTTTTTTCCTTGAACGGGTTGGTCGAAGGGCAAAGCGGGCGCTTGCGTGAACAAGCGCCGAAACGCAAGCCTGCGGACTCGGATGATCAAGACATTTTGAAATTGCGTATTGAAGAAATTCTGCTGCCGGTCAACGTGCGCGGCAGCAATGGCAAATTACCTATCCGACTCGATACCAGAGATTTTATTATTGCCGAAGACGGCAAACGCCAGGAGATCACCTCCGTCCAACGTTCGACAGCCAATGTGCTGTTCATCGTTGATGCAAGCAGCGACCTCAGCGTCACCAAAGACATTCACAAAGATGTAAACATCAATCGCGACATCGCGCTCAATATCATCAAGGGGTTGACGGATGATGACCAGGCGGCGGCGCTCACCTACGCCGATAAAGTTGAAGTGTTGTCGTCCTGGACTACGGATAAAACGGCGGTCCGCCATGCGCTGGCAACCAAATTCAAACCGGGAATCAAATCCGATTTTTATAATGCCATCTTTTATGCGGCAACAGAAATTTTGCCGAAAGTGAAAGGGAGACGAAGCGTCGTGCTGCTGACGGATGGCGTTGATTCATACGATAACCTGATGTTTGAAGAGGCGCTCGCCGAGTTGCATCGCGCCCGCGCCACCATCTATATCGTCAGCCAGAACGCCTTACTCATCCGTCAATTAAAAGATAAAGTTTCGGGTCCCTTTGCTTTCTACAATATGATTGACCCGCAAGTGAGAAAACGCTATGAGTCCATGCGGCGTTATCAAAAACGACTGGAAGCTGCGCAAATCAGCTTGCAAGGATTGGCGGAAGAAACCGGCGGTGCGATGTGGGATAGTGAAGAGCGAGTGACTTGCGAAGACCAGAAACCGCCGATATACGAAAAAGCCGACCTCAAAAAGATAACCCCTACATGCGCCTCGGTCGCGCTTAACGTCATTGAAGAATTAAGCACGGAATTTATTATCGCTTACACATCCGAGCGCAAATCCGATGATAAAGCCTTTCATTCGGTAAAAGTTTTTGGCACCAATTCGGACGTGAAAATCCGTACACGTCGCGGCATTTACCCTAACCTTGAGGAAGAACCGGTGGTGAAAAAACAGTGATGAAGAAACCGGATTCAGTTAAAATCCTGACTGACGAATGAGCCTTAATTCCTAAACTATTTATCCTGCATTCCGAACCCTTATGAACTACATAGACCTGCGCAGCGATACCGTAACCAAGCCCACCGAAGCGATGCGCGAAGCCATGAGGCGCGCTGAAGTCGGCGATGATGTTTACCTCGAAGACCCCACGGTCAATCATCTGCAAGAACTCGCAGCCGGTATCTTGGGCAAAGAAGCCGCCTTGTTCGTGCCGTCGGGAACGATGGGAAATCAAGTCTGTATTAAACTCCACACCCAACTCGGACAAGAAATCATTGCCGAAGAACGCAGCCATATTTTCAATATGGAAATGGCGGCCATGGCGGCCATGAGCGGCGTGCTGGTGCGCCCCGTAGCGGGCGATGAAGGGATGCTCAACTGGGAGGCGATTGAAGCGGCGATTCGCCCAAACAGTTATTATGTTGCGCAAACCGGACTCCTCACGCTTGAAAACACCCATAACTTTGCGGGCGGCGCGGTCATGCCGGTTGAGCGAATGGAAGAGATTTGCCAACAGGCCCATGCGCGCGGCTTGCCTGTGCATCTGGACGGCGCGCGCATTTTTAATGCGGCGTGCGCTTTGCAACGCGATGTGAAAGAGCTGGCGCGTCCGGTTGACTCGGTGATGTTCTGTTTATCGAAAGGACTGGCTGCGCCGATTGGGTCTATCATTGCCGGAACCCGCCAGTTTATTGACCGGGCGCTTGCCGTACGTCGTCTGTTCGGCGGTTCCATGCGGCAGGTCGGCGTGATTGCCGCGGCGGGAATTGTCGCGCTTGAAGAGATGGTCAAGCGCTTGGCAGAAGACCATGACAATGCGCAATATCTTGCCCGCGGACTTGCGGAACTTTCCGGTGTGCGGATTGACCCCGAAAAAGTTCAAACCAATATTCTGGTTTTCGATATTGCGGGAACCCAGCTGACGACGGGCGATTTTTCCGCCCGCCTGAAAGCGCAAGGGGTGCTCGCCAATGGCATCAACGACCGAGAGATGCGTATGGTGACGCACAAGGATGTCAGTCGCGATGATTGTGAAGCGGCGCTTGCTATTGTGAAAACGCTTTTGCATTGACCGCGCCGCTGATTTATTAATCCGTTTCTTCTCCGGCTTTTTTTATGGTTGCCAGCAACACCGGTTTGATCTTCTTCAAGGTTCGGTTAACGATAGAGCTGATGGTGACGGTAGATAGTCCAAGTCCCATAATTTTATCAATCTCTTTTAATTTGAGTCCGTGAATAATTCTGAGCTTGAACATCAGCACATCGCGGTCACGATTCTTCCATTTCGGTAAGCGGCGAAAAGCTTCATCAATCAACTTGAGGACGATTTCCTGTTCCTCTTCATTCATAACCTCGGCCAATTGATTCTCTTCCTGGCTGGAACTGTCTTTCCCCCAAACCAAGTCTCCCGACTCGCCTAAAAGCGAATCGAGCGAAAGGGTAATCTGCGGTCTTTTAATGGCGTGAATTTCACGGCAATAATCGCGCACCACATTGACCGCAATGGCCGTCAGATAGCTATAAATCGAGGTATGAAATTCGCCTTTAAACTTTCTGAGCGCTTGCCGGTTATCTTGAATGAGCCTGACATAAACCCCTTGCACCAGATCATCTATGCGGTGGTCTTCGACGACGAGATTCGGGTCGAACCCTTCACTCAATCGGGTTTGCAGAGTTTTGATAATATTTTTTCTGACAATAGAATTGAACCGTCGGACAAATTCAGCCCAGGCGATTTCGTTCGGCGGGTTCTCCAGACATTTTTTTATTAACGTATCAACTGACCAATCTTGAGATTCTAATTGCTCCATACTTCTATCCTTGAGCGCACCAGCGGCTGGCGAATTGGTAAATAGCAATTGAGGAATTTGCTTGACTAATATTGGCGCAAATTTCTTTGCGAAGGGTTTCGGGAGTATAACAAAGATTAGGCAAATGTGTTAGTGGATTTTTGAAAAATCTATGCAACACTTTAAAAAAAGTGTTGCAGCTATAAAAGCCTCAGCGCATTGTCAGGCGCTACCAAATTCCGGCGGGAAATGATTCAACGGTCCATGACCTTTACCAATCTTTGGCGCATACCTGATGGCTTCAACGATATATTTTTTGGCAACCGGTAGGGCTTCGCGCAAGGGATAGCCTAAACTGAGTAAACAGGTCAGCGCCGAACTGAGCGTACAGCCTGTCCCATGGGTGTTTTTCGATGGCACGCGAGGCTCAGTAAAAAAAGTTGCCCCGCTTGCATCCATGAGTAAATCCGTGGCCTGTTCACCGGGCATATCACCGCCTTTCACCAACACGGCTGGCGCGCCGAAGGATAAAATCATCTCGGCAGCTTTTTTCAAGGTCGCCTCGTCGTTGATGTCAACTCCGGTCAGGCGTTGAGCTTCAACTCTATTCGGCGTCACCACAGAAGCCAGCGGAAATAAATTTTTCATCAAGGCGGTCAACGCCCCGTCATCAATCAAATCATACCCGCTGGTGCTTCTGACCACCGGGTCAACAACCAGGTGTGCGACTCGCCGGCGTGTGATAAGTGCGGCAACGGCTTCAATGATTTCCTGAGTCGGTAACATTCCCGTCTTGATTGCCGCAATATCGAAATCATCAAACAGCGCATCAATTTGTCTGACGACCATCTCCGCTGTTTGATGTGCCGCGCCATACACCCCCTGGGTATTTTGAATCGTCAGACTGGTAATTGCCGCGACTCCGTAACAACCGAAGGCGCTCATGGTTTTGATATCGGCCAGCGTGCCGGCGCCTGCTGAAGGGTCAAATCCTGCAATCGTCATCACGACCATCGTTCATCCTCTATGCTTTTAATGTCCTGACCAGTTCAATTAAATCATCGGCTTCAGAAAAAAGTGAAATCGCTGCCACCCCGGCCGCTCCCGCAGTCAGGGTTTCGCGAAAATTACCAAGCTGGATGCCACCGAGCGCAAGAACCGGCAAGTGCACTTTACCCGTCACCTCGCGCAACGCCGCCAAGCCGACGGGCCGGCCGTAAAGCTTTTTGCTGGCGGTTTCAAAAACCGGTCCGAAGACCATAAAATTTGCGCCCCCGGCTTCGGCTTCTTGGGCTTCCGCGAGTGAATGCGTGGAGGCGCCGATTAACATCCGGTCGCCAAAAGTTTTTCTCACGACCGAAGCAGGCATTGATCGGGTCGTCAAATGTACCCCTACGCCGCAGGCTGCCGCTATATCGGCCCGCTCATTGACCAGAACGGCCGCCTGATAAGGTCGGGCTATTTCCGCGACCGCTTCGGTGAGCCGATAAAGTTGGCGCGTCGGCAAATCGCGTTCGCGTATCTGCACCAACTCAACTCCAGCCGATAGCGCCCTGGCCATCAGGTCAAGCAGGTTATCGAATGGCGAATTATTCTTTTTCTGCGGCAGGCGTTGGCGGTCGGTTATCAGGTATAGCAGGGGTTTCGAGTAATCTTGAATCAAATTCTCCACCTTGCACTTCGCTTTGAAAAAATTGCACGGTCTTTTTGAAATTAATGATTTCCATCACCCCAATCCAGATGTTGAGGAGTCCCAGTCCGGTCACCGCGCCGCGCACATACCCGCTGGTCATCATTTTGCTTAATCCTGTTAGGTGAAGTTTATCTGAGAGGAGAAAGAGCAGATAGTTTTCGCTCCAGTTCGGATAGCTCAACCAGGGCAGGATGGCGAGCAGCAAACCGATCTCGAAGCAAATCAGAATGAAAAAAATAATTGTGAGTTTAGCAGCCATTTTTCAATTGCCGATAGCGGGTAGTCCGGCGCCTTCCCTCAAACCGCTATTCCATCTGTGCAATACCCTATCGTTGTTTGAAGTTTTATCTTCTCAACTAAACTCACAATCCGCAATATGGATTCGACAATCCCAAAACTCAATGGTCGCCGTTCAATTGTCGAATCTTTTCGCTGACATTTCTGTAGTTGACATTGATGCCGTACACTTCCATGAACATGTCTAAGGCTTTCTCTCGTTCGCCCATCTCTTCCAGGCATAAGCCGATTTCGTAGCGCAGCGCCTGATGTTCATTTTCGCTGCTATTGGGGATTTCCAGGCCGCGTTTGAACCACATCACAGCAACTTTGGGCATGGTTTTCTGTTTGAAACAAACGCCCAGCATATGGCAACACTGAATATCGCTCTCCTTTACTTTGTCGTGAGAAGAATATCGAAAGGCCATCTGGAATTGTTCAATCGCTTCATCGAGCAAATCCATATCTTTGTAGGCCAAGCCTAAATTGTAATGCGTTTCATAGTCCTGTGATTCTTCAATTGCCCCTGAATCTTCAATGAAATCGCTGACCATTCGTTGCAATTCATTATCTTCTTCTTCGTCGCCTTCAAGCCCCAGAAAATCGCCCAGCATAAATTCCGGTTGAGGCAGTTTTCGTAAGTCGCCACTCTCCACCGTTTCGACGGCTGCTGGCGGCGCCAGTAGAGCCGCTTCTCTGGTCTCCGGCGTCGGTTCGGCTTGTGGCTCTTCAACTCCGGGTTCTGCAACAACTGCTGCTTCATCCTGCCAGAGGGTATCGGTAAACGGAGAGACGTTGTCGAATAGTTCATCCTGCAGAGGAGTTTGATATTCCGTTTGCCCGAAGAGGTCATCAGAAATCGGCATCTCAACGTCCAGTAAATCCACTACCTCAACATCGCCAAATTCCAGGTTTGGCGCTGCGTCTGTCGCTTCAAGGCGTTCCGGCGAAGCCTCGGTTTCAAGGCTTTCCGCCACTTCAACCGCATCGGTCGCCAGCCTCAGGTCAGGCACTTCCAAGTCGGCAAAACTGGCTTCCGATGTTGGCGCGCTGCCTTGCAACGCTTGCATCAAATCATAATCTTTCTGCAATTCCCGGGTGTTGAAATTAAGCACCAAATCCTGTTCCAGCACTCCCGACTCTTTTTGCACTATGAAAGGCGTGACTTCGTCGGGTTGAACCTCGTCGGAAGATTCCGCAAAACTAAAGGCCTTCGCGTTATCCTGCATATCCATACCAAAGGCCGCATTCACATCGAGGTCTATCTCTTGCGGAGCAGACGGCGCTTGAGCGTCAGGATAAGCGCTCGGGCTGGTCTCAGGGCTGCTGGTCCCTTCAAGCTTGATGCCAAGCAAGGAAGCCGTATGTCTCAATTTTTTATAACGCACGGTGATTTCCGCGTGCTGTCCATACTCGTCCTGCAATCTATCGAGGGTGTCTCGCGCAATATCTACATAGCCTTGCGCAATGTAAAAATCTACGCCCTCAAGGTCATCGCGCAGGGCGCGTGGCATGGTGTCCGTCGGTAAATCGCCGGTCGCGCCAAGCAACATTTCGGCAACCGGGTTGGCCTCTTTGGCGTCGTCACCTTTGTCGCTGACAATAGTGTCAAAATAACGAAACGAACCCGCATTCTCAGACTCTCCGGGAACCGGGTTGGCCCAATTGTTTGGCGGCTCTGCGGCTTTCTCTTCTTGGCTTTGATAAAAGCTGAAGCTATAGCCGTTTTCGGGGTCGTGAACCTCCCAGTCACCGGCCGCTCCCTGCACTTCAAACTCGCCGGTGGCTGGATTCTTGCCGGTGGGGTCTTGAAATCCGAAGGCCGCTAGCGGGTCATCGCTTACTAGAGGCGCGGCCGCATTTTGAGAAGCATAATTAAAATCACTCGATGAAGCTGGCTCTTCTTGCGGGTTGCTGAATCCAAAATCAAAGCCGAAATTATTATCCGCCGCCGGAGCAGAAAGATTTTCCGACAAAAACGGCATGGCGCTGGCCGTTCCCGGATGAACGTCGTCATCCGTGAGCAAGGGGTTCAGGTGTTTGGCTTCGGCGCGGTAATCGCTGGCGCGCGCCGATTCGCCGAG
This sequence comes from Blastocatellia bacterium, assembly GCA_044868105.1. Lineage (GTDB taxonomy): Bacteria > Acidobacteriota > Blastocatellia > UBA7656 > UBA7656 > JBFMDH01. The sequence continues at coordinate 3,119 of JBIOWC010000273.1, read as the reverse complement.
GGATTCATGGATATGCGCCAGTTCAAGACACTCGGCGGCAGCCTTTTTCATCATTGCGGCGCGCAAATAAATATCTTTCAATTTCAAACGCACCTGAATGTTGCTTGGCACCTGCGCCAAAATCTCTTTTAATAACTCGACGGCTTTATCAACCTCTCCATGCCCGACCATGATTTCAGCTTCAGTGAGTTGACGAATCACGAACGCCTCGTCTTCGACTTCAGGGCGATAGCCGAGAGATTTTAACGAGCCGGTAATATCGGAAGCATCTACATCTGTAAGTTCATGGACGCCAAATTCGCGAAGCCTGGCCAGATGATTTTGGTCTGCAGGTTCAAGACGCGCCAGCTCTTTTAAGGCCACAATCGCATCGTCCGGCCGGCGCTGCGCCGTCGCCGCATCAGCTAAATGATTGAGCGTCGCAATCAATTGTTGCTCTTCCCGAATGCGCAGATAAATTTGCGCTAAGCGTTTCAGCGCAGCAATACAATTGGTGCTGCGGTCGAGGATTTTGCGGAAGAAATCAATGGCTTTATCTTCTTCGCGTTTGGAAACCAGAATATCCATGCAGCCATCCATGGCTTCGGCGGCACGGTCATACTCTTCCATCTGTAAAAATTTTCGCGCAACTTCAAGGATATAATGATAACGAGTGCGGTCTAATTGAACTAAACTTAAAAAAGTGCGTTCAGCCTCATCCATATAATTGGCTGATAAATAGGTGCGCCCTAAAATGGTGAGCAATTCAATATCGCCGGGGCTTCGTTCAAATGCTTCGCAGAGCAGATTAATCGCCTGATCGGGTCGGTTTTGCTGGGTGTAAATTGAAGAGAGTGCGGTGAGCGCCTGACGGCTGTCGGGGTTTGCGGTTATCGCTTTCAAATGCGCGGTGAGCGCCTGCTCGGTTTCGCCTTTACGCAAAAATTCATTGCCAGCGGCAACAAAGGCGTCGTGCGCCTGGTCAACCAATCCTTCACGCGAATAGATGTCACCGAGTTTCATCCGCACGCTGGTATTGGTCGGGTCAAGGTCAGCGATCTTTTGATAGGCTTCGAGCGCTTTATGGGATTGCCCGCTGCGCGCAAACGCATCCGCCACCTGTAAATATTGTTGGCGCGCTTCGACGAGTAGCCCTTGTTGCGAATAGAGGTTCGCCAGTTTCATGGCGGTGTCAACATTGGTTGGGTCAAGCTTAGAAATCTTTTTGAGCATGGCAATGGCTTTGAGCGTAAAGCCACCTTCACGATAACTGTCGGCAATGCGAGTAAAATTTCTGATGGCGTCCTGTATTTTTCCTGCACGCACATATAAATCGCCAAGCGTATTAATGGTGGTTAAATCTGATGGGTCTGCGTCAACAACTTTGCGGTATTCGTCAATCGCAGCGGGAATCTTTCCCTGTAACACATATTTTTCTGCCGTGCGTAAGGCTTTCGACTTGTTAAGAGACATACACCCTCCTGAGGCTTAAAACCTCAACACTTCTCTTCTGCTCATTCTGAGGGCAACTGCGGGGGTGAGTTTTCAACGACAACAGCACACGGGGAAGATTATTCTTCGATAGTCAAACACAGTTGATGGAATTGCACGCCGCGAAAAGTCAGACGATGAATCGGTGATGGGCCCAGTTTCGTTAAAGCCTCTTGATGGGCGCGGGTTCCGTAACCGACGTGCGATGCAAATCCGTAACCCGGATATTTCTCATCATATTCTTTCATCAAATTATCTCTCGCCACTTTGGCGATGATTGAGGCGGCGGCAATGGTTACCGAGAGGTTATCACCTTTAATGACTGACCGTTGGGAGCAGGACAACTGCGAAATCCTTTGATTCCCGTCTATTAAAACATAGTCACTAGGTGGGTTCAATAGTTTTACTGCGCTAAACATGGCGCTCAGCGAAGCGCGCAAAATATTGATTTTATCTATCTCATCCGGTTCGATTTGAGCCACCGAAAAGGCCAAGGCGCGCGCCTTAATTTCCTCAGTCAGGCGTTCACGCTGGAGTCTGGTGAGCTTTTTTGAATCGTTGATGCCTTTGGGCACATCGTCGAGATTTAAGATCACGGCCGCAGCCACCACGGGTCCAGCAAGCGCCCCGCGTCCGACTTCATCAACCCCGGCGATGAACTGGTAGCCTTCGGTTAACAGTTGTTTTTCGAGTTTTGTGCCGCACTTCATGGAGAGTCAGTTATAGCACATTCCGGCATTGATGCTATAATCCGACTATGGAATCAGAAACCTTTGAGGCTCCCGACACGCTGCCGCTTTTTCCGCTGTCGACGGTGTTGATGCCGGGCGCCGTTTTGCCACTGCATATTTTTGAAGAACGCTATAAAGAGATGATGCGTTATGCCGTTGAGCACGATGGCTTATATGGTTTGTCTTTTCGCGATAACGCGGCCATCGGTACGGAGACGATTCCCGAAATCGGCAGCGTCGGATGCCTGGCGAAAATCAATGCCGTGATGCCGCTTGAAGACGGCCGCATGAATATCATTTCTACCGGCGTGATTCGTTATCGCATCACTGGCTATCAACAGATGGTGCCTTTTCTGATTGCCCAAATCGAGGTCTTTACCGATGAGATTGAAGCCGATGAAGAGTTGACCCGGCTTTACGAAGGCTTGAAAAAACCGAGCAAAGAACTTTTGGAAGCGGCACAGAAATTAGATGAAGCGGGACTCGTCATCAACAATGAAATTCCCGAAGACCCCGAAGCCTTTTCATTTTTTGTGACCGCCATTCTGCCACTTGAAAACGACGCCAAGCAGACCTTTTTAGAGATGACCTCAACGAAAATCCGCCTGATGCGACTCCGCAGCCAGGTCAACAACACGCTTTCGACCTACACCACACGGCTACAGATGCAGGAACGCGCCAAGACCAATGGACACGGGAAACTGCATTCATAACTATTTTGAATTTTAGATTTTGGATTGCCAGAGTTAGGTTTAATGAATGGCCTCTGGCTTTATCTAGTTGCCACTAAGTAAGCCTACACCTTTGGTGACCGATAAGCGTGCAAAAACAGGCATTTTTGCGCACCTTTCAAGCACAACGTATTGCAGAACTTTGGTCGCCTACTTAGCATTAGCGAAGCGCCTTCGGTAAATCACG
>JBIOWC010000272.1:0-7789 GCA_044868105.1 Blastocatellia bacterium | reverse complement strand
TTTGATCTCAACATTCCCGCCATCGGGCATTGCTTGTATCGCATTCAGGATGAGATTGACCAAGACTTGCCTGATTTGATCAGCGTCCGCAAATACAGTCGGCAGTTGTTCATCAAGTTGCACCTCTAACTTGACCCCTTTCTTTGCGGCCTCCTTGGAGATTAAGGTGATCACAGATTTGATCAGACTGTTCAGATTTGCCGGCGCTTTATGGGGCTGACGCGGTTTTGCAAAATTTAAAAACTCCATAACCAATCGATTCAGTCTATCAACTTCTTTCTCGATCACGGTGAGAAATTTTCGCCTTGGGCTATCATGGGGAATATCTTTTTCGATGATCTCAGCCGCTCCTTTAATCGCCCCTAAAGGGTTTCTGATTTCATGGACGATTGCTGCCGCCATTTCGCCTACAGACTTCAGCCGATCGGCGCGAATCAAGAGATTTACGGTGCTCTTCAGTTCATCATAGGCCACTGCCAATTTGGCGGAGGCTTTCTCATATCGAACCCGCTGCTTTTTCTCGGCGCGTGCGAGCAATCCGGTAACCAGACCGACGAGCTGAAACATAAATACTTCCGCATACTGGTTGAGTATTTCGGATTGCGTGCCATGCCAATGCCCCGAGATGTGCAGGAAATAGACCACCCCACTTAAAAACGAAAGGAGTAAGCTTCCCCGCAATCCAAAAACATAAGCAGCATATACGATTGGGATGTAATAGAGCTTTTGCGACACTTCGTGCAGTAGAAAGTTGCCGCCTGCGGTTGTTTTGTAATGTAAGATAGAGATTAATACCACACTAAAAAATAGGAGCGCAGGTTTGACAAAATGTATTCCTTCTCTAGTTTTACCCGTCATACTTTTTAATTATTTTTCTGATTCTATTTCATCAAAGATCGGCCTGGGCAATCATGATGGAAAATTAGTGATGACTCTTTTTTCTTTAACAATGAGTCATCCCCAAAAAGCATTCGTCCCCGTAAGGGGTGACATACCGGTCCGCTTCAACCCCAATCGGAGCAGACCAGCCGCTCTTTAGGTGTTACCCCGCATTTACCATCGTCCATTGCCACAGAAGCATCGAGGTTCTTCAACTACCCCTACTCAAGGCTAAAAATCCTTTTTTCATTCTTACCTCATGAGTTCCGCGACCGTCTGCGCCGTTTCGGATTTTACTGCAAGCGAAAAGCGAGCCCGTCCCTCAGCTCATTCACTTTCCGCCCGTAAGGCTCAAGATTGCCGTACGGACCCGAGACGGCTTGTCCGGTTGCGTCCAGGCGAAGATCACTTCATTCCCAGCACGAGTTGCACGCGGGAAGCCGCTCGCCCTCGCAGCACTTGAGATGGTTAAGGTTTTTGCTTCCTCGCGTGTGCCATCCGGCCGCACCCGCCGGACCTTTATCTCTGCGCCGTTCGCCGTATTCTCCAGCCAGGTTACCAGCGCCGAGCCGTCACCGAGCACCTCGACGTCAACACGGCCCGCCGGGCGGCCTTCATCTATTTGAACCGGTTGTCCGAAAGTTTTTCCCGCGTCGGTCGAAAAGGTCAGCTTCACCCGCGCCACATCTTGGGCTCCGGTGAACCAGGCAACCGCCACTTTGCGCCCGTCGGCAGCAATGGAGGGACCATTCACCGGGCAGCCATGAATTTCCCAGCCGTCTGCGTGCAGGGTGCGCGGCTCGGTCCAACGCCCCTTGAGTAAGCGAACGATGGAGATGTCGCGCACCTCCTTATCGGAGCGGTCGCGGTAAGCGACAATGGGCCCTTCCGAAGTCATCGCCGCCGAGGTCTGACAGCAGTCGCAGACCCGCGAATCGAGTACGGCCTCTTCAGAGGGTTGCCCTTTCGCGTCAAGGCTGGCGTACCGCAGCGTCATCTCGTTTGTGGCGGCCTCGCTTCCGTGCGGGTCACCCTTGAAGTTACGGCCATCAAGCCACACCGCAAAGGCCCGCCGGCCGGCGCCGGGCAACATGGAGACAAATCCATGTTCAGTCTTGGTGCCATCGCGATGCGGGGCTGTGGGTTTGCTCCAGGATTTGCCGCCGTCGGTGGAGCGCGCGATATGGATATCATAGGCGTGGCCGTCGGAGTTGCTCTTGACTAACCACTGAGCCACGAGTGCGCCGCCTGGTAAGGCGATCAGGGAAGGAAAGTCCGCCCAGTTCACCATCAGGTTCCCGGCTTCGATGATCGTTTCGGGCGCTGACCAACTACTGCCTTGGCGCACGGCGAAACGCAACGCGTGAGCATTCTCCCCCTTCTTTTCGAGCCAAGATAGGTAGACGCGCCCGTCACTGGCGGTGAAAAGGTTCGGCTCTCCACTGGCAGCGCCGGCAGGCGAATCCAGTTCCTGAATCACCAGGGAAGGCGCACGATTGGCCTGCCCCATCGCGCTGACACTAAAAATCACCAGCAGCAGAGATATAGACGATGTTTTAAATAAACCTCTCATGAATTGAGCCTCCTCTTTGGGTTACCCATAATCTCTCTTCTAGGCAACAAACAGGTAAGTGAGCGCGCTCACTGCTAGGGGTAAATCCCCTATCGAGGTGAGCGCGCGCCAATCCGGCCCGCGTCACTGGTTGTGCGAGCCGTGCTTCTTGCCGTCGTGCCGGTGTTCGGAAGCGTCAGAACCCGTCTGGTATTTTTTCAGGTTCTCGAGGCTCTCGAAGTAGAAGACCTTGCCGTCGGCGTCGGCGCCGATGATGGCTTTCGCCTTGTCCACTTTTTTACCGCTCACTGGGTCGGTCGCCCAGCGGCTCGCTTTATCATTCTTCAGTTTGTCCTTACACATCTCGCAGCAGCCGTAGTAGGTTTGGCCCTCGACCTCGACGGCGATCTGCTCTTTATCGAAACGTTTATTGTTGATCATGCAGACATACTTCGTCTCCACCTGAGTCAACGGCGCATCTTTTGATTTCTCAGACTGTGCCTGGGCCGGGAAAACGAAACTGCCGGCGAGCAGTAGAGCGAAAGCGAGGAGTGAGGAACCCCGCGCGGCCGAAAAGAATTTCTCGTAACAATTCATTAAAAATCTCCTTCTATAAAGATTGATCCTCGTCTGACCCTGTAATTCCGGGATCGGATCAGAGGCGTTCTACTGCACTTCCGTGATACTTTCGACGAGGATTTTGCCTTCGTGCTTCATGCCCTCAACCGTTACTTTGATGTGGTCAGTTTTTGCTGTCTTCTCGAAGACCTCTTTGGCCAGCTTGTTCCCCTTTTCATCGAACGGGTACCACTTGCCGTCGGCGACGATCCCGTAGCCGCTCTTGACGCAAGCCTCCATCAGACCGCAGGACTTCTCGTGTTCGGCGGTGACCTTCGTTAACTCCTCGGGGCTGTCTTTGAGGTGACCGGTGGTACACATCACGTCACCGAGATAACCGGTCAGTTTCACCTTCTCGTGTGCCAGAACCAACGAGGACGCGGCGAACACGAATGTCATTACTAAACTCCATACCAAACGCTTTGTCATTTCGATTTTCTCCTTTTTGTACGGATGAATATTGACAACCGCGGCCGCCTGGGCGGTAACGGTTGCAGTCAACTTCCCCGCCGCACGGCGGGGATAGGTAGTCACGAATATAAAATCTGTGACCGGGTTGCGTTCCTTTGACTTCGCGCACATCGCCCGGTCAGCAGAATGCTCAGAAAATTATGGTGAATCTGCCGTCTTTTTCGGCAATGACTGTCGCCAGCCCCCACACCGGAACGCCCGGCGCTTCGCCCTTTTCACCAAGGGGATTTCCGTTTTTATCAAATACCTGCCAGGCAAGAGCGCCGCCTCTTTTCCATCCCGTGCCTTCGGTCCAGATCAGGATGGTTTCACCTCGTGTGTTGGTTGCAACGGCCGGATGTTTTCGGGTCTCACTGTTACCCGGAGCGGCTATCGGTTTTGCTGCACCCTTTGGAGCCGGAGTGACGGCCTGGAAATAGACCTGTCCTTTGGTCTCCCAGGCAAGCAACGTCTCGTTCACCCCGTTGGCTATGCTTGCCGAACTCATGGGGCAGGTACTTAACTCCCACCGGTCAAGGCGTGCCCCGCGAAAGGTTTTGCCATTATCCGTTGACGTCAACCAGATCATATCCCGGTTCACCTCTTCGGTGGCTGCCCGGTAGAGCACCTGCACCTGACCCTTTCGATCAACAAAGGCGCGCATGCCACAACACCCGCAAGCGCCGGTCTCTTCTGGTAAGGCGGGCGCTTCCCGCGCAAAGGTCTTGCCTTCGTCGGTCGAGCGTGCGATCCACACCCGGCGATGCGCTTCTCCTTCCACGCTGCCACGGCCGTGCCAGGTTACATAAACATTGCCTCCCTGATCTGCCGCGACCGAACCGCCGCCGTCGAGTCCGCCGGAAAACTGCATGACGTTGCGCTCGGTCTCGAAACCGGTCTTCGCATCATCCATTCTGGCGTAGAGCATGGGAGCTTCCTTGTCTGGCCCGCGAGGCGTTGCAGTCTTTGAGCCATTCCAGGAGACGTGAACCCGCCCGCCTTTTCCGATACTCAAATGCGCGCCACGAATCGTACCCATGGCTACGGCGCTTCCTGCCTGGCTATTGACTTGCATAGGAGAAGAGAAGGTTTCTTTGCCGGGCTCGCGTCGCACATAGAAAATATCTCCGGCTGCAGGATCTCCGGAAAAATAGATCAGATGCAAGACGCCCTGTTCATCCATTACGGCCTGCGGCTGAATTCCATTATTCGGCGTTCTCAACAGGCGCACTCGATCACTGCCGGACCGAATCGAATCGCCCTTCAAAGAAGCGACAACGACAAGCAAAGAGCCTATAAGAACAATCAACAGGCTGCTCTTAAAGAATGCCTTCCGAAAACCTCTGTTCATGAGCCTCCTCTCCTCCATTGCAAATTTCCTAGCTTACAAATCGACTGAGCGCAGCCGCAGTGCGTTGCTGATTACGGTAACGGAACTGAAGGTCATGGCGGCGCTCGCGATCATCGGGCTGAGCAGCAGGCCAAAGATCGGGTAGAGCACGCCTGCCGCAATCGGCACGCCCAGCACATTATAGATAAAGGCGAAGAAGAGGTTCTGGCGGATGTTGCGCATGGTGGCGCGGCTCAGTTTGCGAGTTCGCACAACGCCGCGCAGATCGCCTTTCACAAGGGTAACCCCGGCGCTCTCGATGGCGACATCCGTGCCGGTCCCCATGGCGATACCAATGTGGGATTGCGCCAGCGCCGGCGCGTCGTTTACGCCATCGCCAGCCATCGCCACAATCTTGCCTTCCGCCTGTAGCTTTTTCACCATCTCACTTTTTTGTTCGGGCAAGACTTCGGCGATCACCTTGTTGAGCCCCAACTGACGGGCGACGGCTTGAGCCGTCGTCTGGTTATCACCCGTGAGCATGATAACTTCTATGCCATCTTCGTGAAGCAGTTTAATGGCCTCACGCGAGGACCCTTTGATGGGGTCCGCCACTCCGATCAGCCCCGAGAGTTGGTTATCGACCGCGACAAACATAACCGTCTGACCTTCCTGACGCAGAGCATCCGCCTGCGCTTCAATCTTTACGTCAAGTGCTATGGATAACTGCTCCAGCAGTGCGCGGTTGCCAAGCGCGACACTTCCCCCTTTGACCCGCCCGATTACTCCCTTTCCAGTGGTCGAGTCAAAGTCTTGAACATCGAATAACTCAAGATTCTTCTCCTGCGCTCCTGATACGATGGCATTGGCCAGCGGGTGCTCACTGCTTCTTTCAAGACTTGCGGCTAAACCGAGAAGTTCGTCCTCGCTCAGTTTTCCAGCGGAGACCACTGTAAAGAGTCGTGGCTTGCCTACGGTAAGGGTGCCGGTTTTATCAACCACGAGCGTCGTGACCTTCTCCATAATTTCTAAGGCTTCGGCGTTCTTAATCAACACGCCAGCGGTTGCCCCGCGACCGGTGCCGACCATGATGGACATGGGGGTGGCAAGTCCCAGGGCGCAGGGACAGGCGATAATGAGCACGGCGACCGCATTGACTAAGGCGAAGGCAAAGCGCGGCTCCGGCCCAACCAAGCTCCAAATTACGAATGTGATGACAGCTACCAGGACGACTATCGGTACAAAGTAAGAGGAGACGACATCGGCCAGTCGTTGAATCGGCGCGCGACTGCGTTGCGCTTCGCCGACGAGGCGGACGATCTGCGCCAGTAGCGTGTCGCTGCCGACTCGTTCGGCACGCATAACCAAGCTTCCCGTGGCGTTAACGGTTCCGCCAGTCACTTTACTACCGGGCGTCTTTTCAACGGGGATCGGCTCGCCGGTGACCATAGATTCATCTATCGAAGTCTTACCTTCGATAACCACACCATCCACAGGCACCTTTTCACCAGGTCGCACACGCAACTTGTCTCCTACTTGAACCTGTTCTAAAGGGATGTCTTCTTCGGTGCCATTGTCGCGAATTACCCGGGCCGTCTTTGGCGCAAGGCCCAAGAGCATCTTGATGGCGCTGCTGGTCTGGCTCCGCGCTCTCAGTTCAAGCACCTGCCCGAGAAGAACGAGCGTCGTAATGACCGCTGCGGCTTCGAAGTAAAGAGCCACTTCGCCCCCATGACCGCGAAATGATGCCGGGAAGAGGTGCGGGAAGAAGAGGGCGATTAAGCTGTAGAGGTAAGCCGTACCGGTACCAATCGCAATCAGGGTGAACATATTCAGGCTGCGATTGATGATCGAGGACCAGCCGCGCGCAAAGAATGGCCAGCCACCCCATAACACGACAGGGGTCGCCAGAGCGAACTGAATCCAGTTGATGATTTTCATTGACAGCGCGTGCTGCAGGGGTTGCCCGGGAATCAAGTCCGACATGGCAAGAGCCAACACCGGAATCGTCAACACCAGGCTTATCCAGAAGCGGCGCGTCATATCTTTGAGTTCCGTATTGTCATCTTCAGCCAACGTGATAACGCGTGGCTCCAGAGCCATCCCGCAGATTGGGCAGGAGCCGGGTTTATCGCGCACAATTTCCGGGTGCATCGGGCAGGTGTATTCAACCGGGTTGGTCACTTTTTCAGGGGCGGAGGCTAAATGAACCCGTTGGTTGTCAGTCTTTTGTTGACTATCCTTTTCGGTTTCTGACTGCTGTATATTCCGGTTCACATACTCTTCAGGATTGGCGCTGAATTTATTAAAGCAATTCTGGCTACAGAAGTAGTAGGTTCGCCCCTTATCGTCTTTCTTTCCTGCGGCGGTGTCCGGAGTCACTGTCATCCCACAGACAGGATCCAAAAGCTTCGCCATCCCTTTTTGCTCTGTTGTGGTTATTAAAACCCCTCCACTTGAGACCCGATGCCCGCTTGAATGAGGTGCCAGTTCTCCTTTCGCTTTGTTGAGAAACGAGTCAGGATTGGCCTGGAATTTATGCAAGCAACTCTGACTACAGAAATAGTAAGTCTCCCCTTCGTATTCAGAACTGCCGGCGGCAGTCCCAGGGTTAACACTCATTCCACAGACAGGATCAATATGATCAGCCATAGTTTTCTATCCCTTTTGTTCACATATGCGATGAGACACGTCCAATCTCTTCCCCTGTGATTCTCAATTAAACTGATACCCCGGACACAACACGCCCGTCTTGCAAGTGAATCACGCGGTCAGCGAGCGCCGCATTGTCAGGATTATGAGTCACCATAAAGATTGCCTGTCCTTGCGCGTTGAGCTTCAAAAAAACTTCCATAACTTCGCGCCCGGTTTTGCTGTCCAAAGCTCCCGTTGGCTCATCGGCAAGAAGTAAAGGAGGTTCATTTACCAAGGCCCGTGCAATCGCCAACCGCCCCTGTTCT
>JBIOWC010000271.1:0-6825 GCA_044868105.1 Blastocatellia bacterium | reverse complement strand
AGCTTCTGCACGCTATCTTGCACACCTTCGTGATGCCTGGAATCACACCTTTCTTAGCGCCGGAGCGATTGGTGAAGAATGGCGTTTTGAACAGCAGGAGATGGTTCTGACCGTGCCGGCCTCTTTTGATGAAGAGGCGCGAGAACTCACCGTGCAGGCGGCCTACGATGCAGGAATAACCAACCTTACATTGCTCGAAGAGCCGCTCGCGGCCTTCTACGCCTGGATTGTCGCCAACCACAGTTCATTAAAACGGCGGATGAGGGACGGTCATCTGGTATTGGTATGCGATGTTGGCGGCGGGACCACCGATTTCAGCCTGATCCGCGTCCAGGTCGAAAATAATCAAATTCGATTCGAGCGCACGGCAATTGGCGAACACTTGCTGCTTGGCGGTGATAACGTTGACCTTGCGTTGGCTCACCGCGTGGAGGAAAAACTGGGCAATCCGAAACTCACGCTTCGGCAGCGCAACGCCCTGACGCGACAATGTTGTGCGGCAAAAGAGCGTCTGCTCAGCGACCCTGACCTCGAATGTCTGCCGATTACCGTTCTCGGCGCCGGCCGGTCGGTGGTCGGCGGCACCCTGACAACAACCCTCACACGCGAAGAGGTGCAGGAGACTCTGGTAGAGGGCTTTCTCCCGCTGACGACTAGCGATGATTTACCGACGCCTACGCGGCGTACAGGGCTGCGCGAGCTTGGCCTACCTTACGCAAGCGAGCCGGCGATTACTAAACACCTGGCGGAATTTCTCACGCGCAATGCCAGTACAGAATCCAGGTCGCCAATAGCCAATAACATCGCATCCGTAGGTGATGTGAATATCGTTGACCCGGCCGGGACAGTTAAGCCGTTACTACAGATGGCCCGCCCGGATGCCGTCTTATTCAACGGTGGGTTTTTTACTCCGGAAGTAACCCGTGAACGTATCGTTGAGGCGCTTTCGGGGTGGTTCCGTGAGAAAGGAAAACGCTATAAACCGAGAGTGCTGGTCAACAACTCGCCGGAAAGCGCTGTGGCGGTCGGCGCAGCCTATTACGCACATGTTCGTCGAACCGGCGGGCTTCGTATCGTTGGCGGTAGCGGACGGGCTTACTACATCGGCGTGCAATCCGGCAATCAGGTTGTAGGTCAACAAGTCCAGGCCGTGTGTGTGATGCCGCGCGGCACCGAAGAAGGGACGACTCTTGAACTCACCGATAGGGAATTCACGGTGCTCGCCAACCAACCGGTCTCCTTCACGCTTTATAGTTCGACTACAAGGCAAGACCTGAACGGCGACGTGGTGACCTTTGATGAAGCCGAAGTCCACCGCCACGCGCCGCTTATCACCGTGCTGCGCTACGGCAGAGGGGCCCGCCAGCAGACGGAAATTGCCGTGCATTTGCGCGTCCAATTCACCGAAGTGGGAACGCTTGAGATTTGGTGCGAATCGCGTAAGACGGACCACCGTTGGCGATTACAATTTCAACTGCGCGGCCTGGAAGTACCGGATGAAAGTAGTAGAACAGAACGCCAGATAGAGGCGGAAGCTGTAGTACCGGATGAAGCGGTCACGACGGCCGTGCAATTGATTCGCCAGGCCTTCGGGAAATCACGGGATGAAATTGCAGCCAGGCAGAACACCCCGGAATCGTTAGTGAGCAGGATGGAAGCCGCGCTCGGTTATTGCAAAGATGCCTGGCCTATGGCCGTCATCCGAAAACTTTGTGACCGCATACAGGAGGTCGCCGACGGGCGCAAAAAGAGCGCCCGCTTCGAAGCGCGTTGGCTCAACCTGTATGGGTTTTGTCTGCGTCCGGGATTCGGAGCAGCGGTTGATGATTGGCGGATGACTCAGGCGCGGAAGGTTTACTTCCAGGGGTTGGTTTTCCCCAAAGATATCCAGTGTCAGGTCGAATGGTTGGTGCTTTGGCGGAGGGTTGCCGGAGGACTGACCGCCGGCCAGCAACTCGAACTTTACCAACGCTCGCTTTCCATACTGGCGATTGGCGGGACTAATCCGAGCCGTCATTTGAATCCGCAGATTGAATATGAAGGGTGGCGATTGTTGGCTAGCCTTGAACACTTGCCGGCGCCAACGCGAGTTGCCTTAGGGAAAAAACTATTACAAAAGGTTAAAGAAAAGCCTGCCAATAAAGGGTTTTTATGGTCACTTGGCCGCCTGGGCGCCCGCATTCCTTTTTACGGTCACCTTGATTGTGTAGTTCCGGCAGAGACGGCGGCCGAATGGTTGAGGGGGCTCTTGAATCTGCCCGAACTGACCTCTGATGTAGCCGCGGCAGTTATCCAACTCGGAGCGCACACCAATGACCACGGACGTGATATAGATGAAGGGTTGAAGAAAAGGGCGATAAGTAGACTGACCAAAGCCGGCGTGGCTGATAACCTGATTCAAAGTTTAGAGACCTACGTCCCACTGGCGCGCGCCGATGGAGTAAGAATTTTTGGTGAATCTTTGCCGGAAGGATTAAGGCTCCTGGGGTGACGTGTTGACCGGATGAATATTGTTTTACGATATGCACCAAATATGTTGACAGGTTAACTATTCCCCATTTGGTTTAATTCAATGGCTCCGAGGGGAATCACAAACGCGTCTGGCAATTCTATCGCAAGCTCAAGCCGAACCTGCGGCGGCGAGTGAAGCAAGGCATCCGGTGAGCGCGCGTGCCATTGGAGATTAAGGCTATATTAAATGCGCCGCAAATGGACGGTCCGTATCGCCTTAATGGTTACGAAGTTCATAGCAATAAGAATCCGCCAAATCTGCTAGGGTTTACAGGCTCCAGCACTAGGGTGGTCAAGGCAGATTAATTTCTTCAAAGCGGCAATCTCCTTCTGCTGTGCTTCAATTTGCGCTTGTTGTTCTTTAATGGCATTGACTAGCACGACATTGATGCGGTCATACCTTACGCCATGCACCTCTCCTTCAGGGGAGTGTATGACTAGCAGCGGCTCTACTTTTTCCATTTCTTCAGCAATAAATCCGAAGTCAAGCTCGCCGCCTTCTTTCCAGTTGAAGGTGACCGGACGCAGGCGATTGACGACGCCGAGTCCGTCGGCGAAGGGCTGGACATTAGTTTTGTACTTCAGGCTCGACGCGCCGCAATCGGTTATCTGGTTGGCGACATTTCTGCATAGTGTGGTACCAACGCCAGTGGCAAGTACGTCAAATTTGACCACGCCGTGGACGTGCAGGAGGGCAGTCGGTACCGTGGTACCTATGCCTACAGCCGTATCAGCCGTCGCACCGTTCACGCCGTTGATACTGCCGAGAACTAGAGAATTGCTCCCTGTGACCTTTGCTCTAAATCCGATGGCGGTGGCATTGGTAATGCCTGCCTGCCCATCTGATGAAAATCCGATAAAGGTGTTGTTGTTCTCTGTGGTATTGCTACTACCAGCAAAAGATCCAAAGAAGGAGTTGGAGGTGCCGGTAAAATTGTTTCCGCCAGCGCTCTTTCCGAAAAATGAGTTAGAATTGCCCTTTGTGCTTTCGCCAGCAAAACTCCCAAAGATGGAATTGTCTTGACCTGTGAAGTTGGCATTGCCGGCACGATATCCGAAGAGAGAGTTATCGGAGCCTGTACTACTAAGATTGCCGGCTTCATCTCCAAAGAATGAATTGCGGCTGCCTGTCGTGTTCTCGGTACCAGCATTCGACCCAAAGAAGGCATTGCCGAAACCTGTCGTATTAAGTTGCCCGGCAAAAGACCCAAAGAATGAATTGCCGATTCCTGTCGTGTTCTCGCCTGCCCCAAAGCCTGCGAAAAGACTATCTGAACCTAAGACACTTAGGATGTGGGCGCTGCCTATATTGAATTGCGTTGTAGCATTCACAATATTTCCAGAGAGCGTTCCGCCTACGGTGCCATTGCCGCTAATATTGAAATTGCTTGACGGTTGCTGGGTCGTCGTATTTTGAATATAGTTGGCGCTGCCGGTGGGCAGGGTTGCATTCAACGTTCCATTGACGGTCAGATTCCCGGTGAACAGACCGTTGCCGCCAACGTGCAGTTTTTGACTCGGAGCGGTGACGCCAATGCCGACATTGCCCGTGCTTAAACTGATGGTCAGCCGCTCCTGTCCAGGGTTAACATTATCCTGACTAAACAGGCGAAAACGCCCGTCATCATCCACGGTCTGAAACAGCCAGATATTGCCGGCCGCTCTCAACCCCTCCAAATTAAAGCCCGGGTTCGACCCGCGAATTCGCGTGCTGCCGTTGACATCCAACCTGAAGGCCGTGTTCGGCGTGCCATTGATGCCAATCGCTCCACTCACTTCTGTAATGTTCGAATCATTTAACACCCCGTTAGGACCGTCGAGCCACTTAGAGATTTTCCCCGTTGTTCCAGTTCCACTGATATCTGGCGTAAGCATCCCATTTTCTCTTTGAGAATGTTGTGACTGCCCGGGTCGCTGGCTCGCCGCACCCAAGGTTTTTCGCGAAGCCGAAAACTGCACCGAGCCGTCCGGGAAGACGAGGCCTTCGCTCGCCCGAATGCGTCCATTGACATCAAGCCGGACTTGCGGCTGTGAGGTGCCGATGCCGAGGTTGCCTTCTGCGGTGAGGCGCATTTGCTCACTATCTTTGCCACTGAAGAAATCTCCCAGTCTGAATGATAAAGCTCCCTTGTGTCTGGTTAGCTGACCGTCCTCACCATTATGCGCGATGACTGTTGCAGGTTGTGAATCATTTGGTGCAAAGATCATAAGCGCTCCGTCAGATTCTTCAATAGGTCCGACTGAATGCGCCTGTTGAGCGGTCAGTTGACTGAAATCCGTAGCTTTAAAGCCGGCGCTGTTCTCTTCAATATTTAACTTGGCAAGCCTCTGCGAAAGTTTGCCGGTAAGGGTCTTTACGGTGACCACGCAGAGGTAGGAACCCGAAGGCAATCGTTCTGCCTGACCGTTCTGCAAAAGCCAATCAATCACATTTCCGCCACGCAGCTCGTTGTCGAAGAGTTTCTCTCCATTTTGTCCGTAAACTTCAAGCCGAATCTGCACAATTGACACTGGAGCCGTGAAACGTACATGCCCACTAGAGGCAGAAGCCGTAATAATCATACTATTAGAGACTTCGTTTTTGTTGGTAACGCTTTGAGCTTTAGCGGTAGAAAAATGGAGGATGAAAATAACCAGAACGAAACCTAGGTGGCGCATTTTAAGCATATAGATTCTCCTTAAAATAGAAATAGGCTGAAGTGAACTTTGATTTACTGAAATTCTTACTTCTTTTGCTTAAACTCTGACAATAACCAAGCCCATGACATATCCAGGTTGGGGCAACATTATGCTAATTTTGGATTATGAGTCAACCAGGATGGAGCAACTTGCGAGTAATAAGCGAATTTTTTCAATCATCGCTTTCAGCCAGAGAGTGCCGTTGCGATTTGAAACAATATTTCTAAATCGAAAATTCGGAATACAACAGCGCGGGTGGGTCGCAGATTTCCAGTACGGGCGTGTCACGATTCTCAATCATTTCACCTTCTCCTTGCTAATCGGACAAAGACTGGGCCTACATTTTTGCTGCTTCATGCTTCATTCATAAATCACTTTTGCGAATCGCATAACCAGAGATGGCAACGTCAATAAGGTCATGATACTTGCGGCATTCGCCATTGACCTCGGTGCATCCGGACTTGTTACCCGAGCTCGCACCGTGCGGGAAAAGCGGCATTGTTATTAAGGCCCAGGCCTATCGTTTCAAAACCCTATTGAGGATTTCTTATAAAAGGTTTACTGTTTGGTGGCATTTTGCATTCAGTTAACTGCTTTTATCAAATCTACACTTTATTCGGAGGAGATAGCCATGCGCATTCTACGCGGCCTGAGCATTTGTATGCTGCTCGTCACCTTCTTTTGCTTCAGTGCCTCAGCACAAACCGAGATTCACAATACCGACAAAGCGGACGCTTTGACCATCACGGCCGTGGCAGCAAACGAGCGGCTGCGCTTCACCGCGCCGGCTGCCGTCGTGCAGATGCGCCTTGAGGTCTACAACGCCAGCGGCCGGAAGCTCCTCGATAATGAATTGCGTGGTGGCAATGTCTTGGACTGGCACCTGCTCGATGGACAAGCCCAGCCACTCACCGATAATGCTTACCTGTGTGTCATTACCGTCAAGAGCCTTTCAGGAAGAATCACACAAAAGATTGGCTCGGTAAAGATTGAACAAGGTCAGGCGAGGATGCAGCCCACGGCGACATCTCAGATGACAGCTCAACAAGTGGAAATCATTGGCCCTGTCGAAGAGGATGCAGTATTAACGATTCTTGAAGCCGTTCAACAGCCAACATCAACGGTGGTGGCTCACGATGGCAAGGATGGACAAATCACCAGAGGACAAGGGGCGCTCTCTTTTCGCCTGGGTGATTTCTACAGCGGCAAAGACGCCGAGCAGATGCGCCTGACCGCAGAAGGCAATCTGGGTATTGGAATCTCGCAGCCCCAAACGCGACTTGATGTGGATGGCTTTGTCCGCGCCACCCAAGGCATCGTCTTTCCCGATGGCTCGGTGCAGTTCTCTGCTTCAAGAAAAACCTATGGTGCGACCAGTCTCAGGCCAGGTCAGTTTCAAAAGCAGGGAGAACCGGGGCAGGAACACCTGGCGCCGGATATCGGCGGGACGGGGACGACCGGCCGAATTGCCAAGTGGCAGGACGGGCCGAACGGCATATTGAACGATGCGAACCTGACGGAGGCGAGTGGAGCGATCGGCGTGAACGGGGCGCCGGATACGCGCTTCAGGTTAGATGTCAACGGCAGCACACGGATTCGCGGGTCGAACCCGGGATTTAATCTCGAAGGATTGAG
>JBIOWC010000270.1:0-3814 GCA_044868105.1 Blastocatellia bacterium | reverse complement strand
CAGCGTGAAAAAGTCCGCGTACTTTTTTGGTTTCAAGTGTGCTGTAGAGTTCTCGCGGGTCAACGAAATCGTACTCAATCGCATAACCGGGCCGTAAGAACTTAACGTTTTCAAGTCCTGGTATGGCGTGTACGAACATTCGTTGCACCGCTTCATCCATACTTGTGGAGATGCCGTTCGGATAGATTTCGTAAGTCTCGTAGCCTTCCGGTTCAAGAAAGATTTGATGCCGGGTCTTTTCGGCAAACTTTACGACTTTATCTTCAATTGAAGGGCAGTAGCGAGGACCGATGCCTTGAATGTCGCCGCTATAGAGCGGCGATTTATCTATATTATTGCGAATGATATCGTGAACAGTTTCATTGGTGTAGCCGATGAAACATTCGATTTGCGAACGATTAATCTTTTCCGTCTTGAATGAAAATGGCACCGGTTCAGGGTCGCCGGGTTGTCGCTCAAACTTTGTATAATCAATGGTGCGCCCGTCGAGTCGCGGCGGCGTTCCGGTTTTCAATCGCCCCATTTTAAAGCCGATGCGACGGACACTGTCGGCGAGTTTAATTGCTGCAGGTTCGCCGCTGCGTCCCGCTGAAAAGGTCTTTTTGCCAACATGAACTAAGCCGTTCAAGAAGGTGCCGGTTGTCAAAACCACAGCGCGTGCGGCGATGAAAGTGCCATCGGCCAGTTCAACGCCTGTGACGGTATCGCCAACGATTTTTATTTCAGCCGCTTCGCCGCCGATAACTGTTAGGTTTTCCGTAAGCCCCAGGCGGCAACGCATCTCTGTGCGGTATAGATTGCGGTCTGCTTGTGCACGAGGAGATTGCACGGCGGGGCCGCGACTGCGATTGAGCAAGCGGAATTGGATGCCGGTTTGGTCAATGACTTCGCCCATCAGGCCGCCGAGCGCGTCTACTTCGCGAACCATATGACCTTTGGCAATGCCGCCAATTGCCGGGTTGCAACTCATCTGCCCGATTGAATTAATGTCGAGCGTGATGAGCGCGGTTGGTACGCCGCAACGCGCGGCAATATAGGCCGCTTCACATCCGGCGTGCCCTGCGCCGATGACTATGACATCGAATGAAAGTTGACTGCTCATAATGCTGGCTCGTAATTTTGCGCCTTTTGTAAACTAATTGTTTAACCCTTTTCGATGTTCAAATGCAATGAAAAATAATGAGGTCAGACGGCGAGTTAATTTATAGATTGATTAAGCGCTATGGCTTTTACCGGAGATTTACGACTAATCGGCCTGACGCTTATTCACTCCTGCGGAGGCCATTAAGCCATCCGCAGGAGTTTTGTTCGCTGGTTATTAGCGTTGCGGTGGGGTTGCGGGTTTATCAGCGCTTCCTGTTGTTGGAGATGGTTGCGGCGGCGGCACGTTGCCACCCGCCTGTTGCGTCATTGCCGGCGCAAAAATTCGGATGAATTGAATAAAGCTTTGCACCTGTTGCTTCAATTCTTCGGCAGTCATCTTTTTGTAGCCCACAGGAAGTTCGAATAACTTGGCATCGGGGTTAAGGTTAATGTTATTCGACTCAATCGTTCCGCGAGCATTGGCGCCCGTCGTTGAACTGAAATTCAAATCAGCGCGCAGTGGTAACCCTGTGGCTTCATCAACATAAACGTAACTGTCCGATTGTACGGTTCCAGCTTGGGTATGCGTATCTTTTTCGCCGACGAAACGATATTTGGTCGCGGTGCGACCGTTCACCGTTTCGGTGCCTAAATTTTCATAAGACGCGCGCGGCTTGAGTTGTTCAATGATGGCGCTCGGTGTCATGACATTGCCCAGTTGAAAGCCCAGCGCCTCGGGTGATAACTCGACGTATTGCGTGCGGGACGGGAGAATTAAATATCTCATGTTCGGTTTTTCAAGATAAATAACTTGTCCAATAGCCGGCAAATTCATTGACCAGCGGCGGTCAGCGTCCATTCTGGCGAACTCTATGGTCTGCGGTGATAACGAACCTTGTTTGTTATTTGCTGACCCCTGCCCGGAAACTATCATCGTTAAGCTGTATTGCTGGGGTTCTTTCGTCGCAAAAGCTGCGCTGCTTACGCCCGTGGTGTTCGCATTGCCTGCCATCGTTGCATTGGAATTCATTCCCGTATTTGAATTCACATTTGCAACTGAACTTACATTGCTATTCGTACCGGGCGGAGTGGTTGCGCAACTTGACGAAACTAAACTTGCGACGCTTAGTAACAGCAAAGCAAACCAAGATGTAAAAGTAGATTGAAATAACTGGTTTCGTGTTATTTGTGAGACCTTAATTTTTTTGATTTGATTTAGCATCATGCCCTCCTCATCAGTTAATTAATTTAATAAGCCCATCATCAAAAATTGCTTGTAATGTGCGTTGAAAATTTCAACTCCTGTTCCATCAGGAGCCTAAAAGTAACCTCTTCACGTCCACCTGTACTTGTGGGTTGCGTACTTCACCAAGAATATTTACCGGCACTGAAACCCGATTATCGCTTTCAAAAACGCTTACCGCCGCGCCGATTAAAGGACTTGTTGTTTTAACCTGTGCCGTCGCGTCCCGCGAGAGCAGTAAACTCGCCGCATAGCCTAAAGTCGGCGCCAGCGTAGCCTCAATTTTGATCCATCCCTGGTTGGAAGTTGCATCACCTAAACCATCAAGTTGTTGGATGCGCAAATCATTTGTATTAATCGTGCCTTGTTCGATGTGAAAACGTGCTTCAAGTGCGCCCATTGCCGTGCCCGGATTCATATCGCCAATCTGTTTGAGATTGAGCGCCCGTGCGACCTGCGCGCTTACATTCACGCTTGAAATAAACACGCCGTTTGAGGTCACGTGCCCATCGCCAATAATGGTCGGCACCATCTCTTGAAAATTGCCCAACACCCCATGCAATTCAAATTGCGCATTGATATGCCCGGTGAGTTGTCCGGGCATTTGCAGTTTGCTGGCCAGGGATTCATCCAGGTTAAGGTTTTGCACTTCGCCGGTTGCGGTGAATTGTTGATTGGCAAGATTGAGTTGCAGGTTGCCGTGCAAATTGCCGTCATAGAGGCTCATATCCATTTCATCCAGCGTCAACAGGCCGTTTTCCACCAGAACAGATGATTTGAAATTTTCGGCAGCAAAGTTTTTCGATTCAATTTCCCCAGGACCTATATTTCCTTGAATGGAGGTTCCAGTTTTGCTCGCTTTACCAACTGTTAAATCAAAGGGCAGGTTGGCATTTAATAAAGTCGCATCGTTAGCCTCTGGTGATTGAGCGCGCACATGACCGGTGACGCGGCTACCGGTATTTGATTCTCTGCGGATGAAAGCTTCAAGACCGATGTTTCTATAGAGCGATTCGTGAGATACATCCTTTGACCGATCAACCAAACTTATGGTCGCCTGATCTATCTGGAGTTTATCTATTTGACTTACCCCTTGAAGGGCGAGAGCTGAAAATATTGTGAGCACTTTTGAATGCAAATTCCCAGTAGCAATTGATGGCGAAGACGCGTTGCCGAGGGTTGTCCAACTCCAGGCACCCTGGGGATTTTTGATAAAAGTTATATCGGGCGATTGAATGTTAAGGTTCTCAATCTCGACCTGACGGTGGAGTACATATTGTAGTAGAGAAAAATTGGCGCGCACCTGGTTGGCTTGCAAAAAGTTATCACTTCCGAATGCCGGGTCTTCTTTCACCGTAAATTGGTTGAGATATAAATAAGGACCGCCCAAAAGACTCAACTTCATTGACCCGATATTTACCTGTCTGCCAAACAGATTCGATATGCTCTTTTCCACATCCGGCTTAATGGAGTCCAGCGGCACAAAGG
>JBIOWC010000269.1:0-23272 GCA_044868105.1 Blastocatellia bacterium | reverse complement strand
TACGCATGGAACCTTTTCCCTCTACCTGTAAGTTCGAAAAACTGGGTAAGCGAAGGGCTAACGGACCACAAGACTTACTTAAACGCCAATATAATTGAAGCGTTTAGCCAAAAAAAGAGTTTTCAATCGGGAAATCAGCGAGACCTTGAAAGCTTTTTTAAGCCAAAGGGTCTTTATGAATGGAGTCCATTTGCTTCGTATCAGGAAAGTTTCCACAGGAAGTGGCTCGGAATTGAGCTGCCCCACAGAACATCTATAAGCCTGTTATGGCGGTCGGTTTTGGTGGCGGTTTCGTTAGCGAATGGCGAGGGCTCTAAGCACCAAGAGGAATCGCTGTCGCGCCGAGCACACGACGACTGGCGCGCTCTTGCACAAAGACGACGGCTTTCAGGTTTTCGCGTTTCCATTTATCTTCGAGATTGATTTTGGATTCGCCGTTGAAGGCGCCTTTGCTGAGGCTGCCGATTTTAATCAACTTGCGCGTTACGGCTGAATGGGGCAAATCGCGCCCGGAGTTTTCGCCGCGCGATACTTTACTGAGCAACCCATTTTCGGTGATCGCCAGCAGCACATCGGCGGTATCGTCGCGTGAAACTTCAGGAGCCTGATCTACTTGAACCGTAAACGTGATGGCCTTAGGTGAAGAAGATTTGGTAACAATCTTCACCGCCGCTTTCGGCAAGCGAGCCGCTTTGGCAATTTCTGCAAGCGCCACGGTATGTTTGCTGCCGACAAATTCGACCCGTCCGTCAACAATCATCTGCGGCGTATAGTAATCTTTGGTGCCCAGCGCTTTCATATAATCAACCTGCCGTTGACTGAATTCGGGAGAGGAAAACGGGTCTTTCCATCCCAGCCGGTTCCAGTAATCAACATGCTCGCTGAGCGCAATGATTTGTACGCCTTCAACCGGTTGCACGCGTTCGAGGGCAGCCAGCAACTCGTCCGCCGGGGGACAGGTCGAACACCCTTCTGAAGTGAAGAGTTCGACGAGCACGGTGGCCGAAGGCGGCGCGGTTTCTTGAGGCCGGTTGGCGGCCCGGGTGCCGTGGAGGTTCGAGGAAATCATCAACAACCCCATAAGCAACAGCAGCGACGCGACCGTGAATTTACGAACGATGAAGGCTATCGGCAACCCGATACAGAAGATGAGAATGACCGCATTCATCAGCGCCAGATTCACCGGCGAGAAGAAGTTTCGATGAAAGGTCAGCGGCAGCACCACGCCATTCATAAACAGATAAACCGCGATACCGTAAAGCACCCCGCTGAGGACCGGCTTCTCAATTAGAAATTTGAGTTTGCGGCTGGCGAAGAAAAAGAGAATCGTTGCGGTAAAGGCAATCAGGTAGTGAATGGCCAGACCCAGCGCGGCGCTTGCGAGTCCACCTTGGGAAGCATTTGCGCCTAAGATGCCGCTGGCGATTCCTTGTAAAATAGCTATCGGGCTGCGGCCGCTGCGCAGCCAACTGACGACGCAAGCCGCCGTAATATCCATGGTCCCGGCTATTAACCCGGCCCAGAGAATGGCTTGATAATTCATCGGTTTCTCCTGTGGAAGTAGGTCTGACCCTGCGCTCATAAATTTTCAAGTTCCTCTTTTGTAAGATGAAGGCGAACCCATCCTTCGGCTCCAATGCACTTTACTCTCCGTAAATCTAAGGAGCCAGCGCATTCGGATGAGTCCGCCTGTCGGTGCGGTGGCGGCAAGATTCAGGTTTGCCGTAACCGTTTATTTGCTGTCGAGCAACTTACTCAATTTTAGTTCCGGTGACGCTGTAACCGCCGCCCGGCCATACCCAGCCGCCGGTCATCGTCTTTCCGTCTTCGCTGAAGGTGCCTTTGTAATAAGCCGGCGACCCTTTTTCTCCGCCCCAGATCGTCAGCATATTACCTTCCAGTTCATAGACGTAATCCAGCGTCAACCCATCCAGAAAGCTATAGACGCGCGTTCGAATCTCGGGGCTCGGTTCTTCGCCAAGCCCTTGCGTATGACCGATGAATTCAATGCCCTTAATCTTTCGCCCGCCGTGTTCAAGGTCAATGTGCTGCACCAGAAAGAAGCCGCCTTCCATCCATTCGAACTTAATCTGTCCCTGGGCCTCGCCCGTCACTTTCCAGGTGCCGACCAATTTATCCAGACTCTTGAGGTCAGCCTGGGGTTGGGCTGCGGGTTGCGCCGTTGAAGCGCTGTTATTTTCGCTCATCGTGTGCTCTCCCTAGATTGAGGTTTATGAATTTATTAATCGGTTCAGGGATAGGGCTGAAGTTCTAGCTTCGGTTTACTGGCGAAAGACGCTGAATACGAACCCTTGGTCTTTCTTCTGCGTGTGGCAATTGTAACAGGCGGTTTTGGCTTCCGCAGTTAAGACGCGCTCGTTGTGACTGTCGCCCTTGAACTCTTCAAATCCCCAGCCTCCGGTCGCGGCAAATCGCTTGCTGTCTTTCACCATCACATCAATAAATTTTCGTGCTCCTTCGGCGGTTATGCCCGCGTTCTCGCGCACGTCGAGAAGGTCAAAAACAATGATTGCGCCATCCTGAAACTGTCCTGTGCGGTAACCGGCTCTGGCTTTTTCATTGGCGTAGATGTGATGGAGTCCGCCGTAACGCGGATAGCTAGGATTCTGAGGGCCGATTAAGGCGCTCTTGATATGCGCCCACTCGCGATAGCCGCTAGGATACTCTACCATCGTTTCGGGATTTGCGTTCAGGCGCGCAGTCCAACTCAAAATTACCAAGATGGCAACCGCGACCAACGCTCCTTTTTTTAGCATAGCTGTCTCTACTCCTTTGTGTTTTTTGCTTAAATGCAAGGCCTCTGCCCGCCTCAGGTGACGGCGGATGGTTCATCCTTATTATCTCTACCCCTGCCTGACTGAGAAGGTACAGGAACTCGCGCAAACAGCGCATCAGACTCTCTACCGCTCGGCCATTCAGACGAATAATAATAGATGTAAAGCGTGCCGTCGTCGCACGCATTCGGACGAAAAAGAACAGATTCGGATGATAAAACAAGAATGGGCGCAGAACCTTTTGCACAAGCAGAGCGCGGCAAGGCTTCATCAACTGAGCATCTTGCGCAACACCTTAGGTGAAAGCCCAAGCACGCGGCGCATATGATGGGCAAGGTGACTTTGGTGAGCAAAGCCGGTTTCAAAGGCAATTTGACTGATTGACAGTTTGCCTTCGCCAAGCAGATTTTTGGCGCGCTCTACACGTCGCCGAATCAGATATTGATGCGCCGGCATCCCGACGGATTCGCGAAACAGGCTTTTGAAATGCGAGACGCTTAAACCGGCAATCGCCGCCAGGTCGCTGAGGGCAATATCCTGACTGAGGTTGTCTTCGATATAGGAAAAGACCTGGCGCAACCGGCGGTCTAACACCTGTCCGCTCGGCTTTTTCGGTTCAACGGCTAACGAACTATGGCTCCGCACCAGACGAGCGGCCACCGAGATGGCCAGGCTGTCAAGATAGAGACCGCCGCACGGATAGCCGCTTTCCATCTCGGCCTTGAGCGCCCAGGCAATGTTCTCCAGTTGCGGGTCGCGTACTTGAAAGCGGTTTCTAATCTCCAGTTGCTGCGGAGCAACCTCAAATTCTTCGGCAACCGTACGGATAAGTTCAGGCGCTAAACTCAGGATAAAAGCCGTGTCCTTCTCTTTAATCTCCCAAAGGCTTGGCGTTTCGGCGGGGATAATATCTATATCGCCGTGTACGGCGGTGCCGCGATAGCTGAGCCCGCCTCGGCGACAGGAAATCTGTACGGATGAGCCAACATGTATCGAGACAATGATATTTCGCATGGCGGGGACTTCAAGCACCCCTGGTTCATCCGAAAGCAGCAGCAGGCGGAAGCGATTCTCTCTATTTTGCGGCAAGGGAAGGCCAGGCAAAAGGCTTGGCTGACCGTCTGGGATGCTAACTTGAGAACTCATATGGCTGACCTCTGTTGACATGTTATCATCGCACAATAGAAATCCCTCGGCAAAGTTTCGCGGCCCGCCGAGCGGTCGCCGCTGATCGGCCAGTGCGCTGAATTTGCTCTCGGGATGATTCGTCAACAAGAACCTTTTGGCGCGCGGTTCTTGCACAGGGATTTCGAGCCAAGCGCTCCCGAGTAAGAGAAAACTTCGGTAGTGGGTCAGTGTGAAAATAGGGGTATGAAATTATTTATCGTTAAAAGAGCGGCGGTCTGTTGTCAGGGACAAGGTTACCTTCTGATGGGGCGGAAAAGACGGATTGCGCTTTATCCACCCCAGCCGATGGCGCTTTATCCGCTTTTTCCGCCTAATCAGAAGATCACTGTTTACTTGTCGCTGGGCGGGACTTTACTTGTTTAGCGCCAACCGCTGGCCAACCTATTTCATCCTGACCCATTACCAAAACTTCAATTCTGTTGCTAATGCAAAACGGCGTTTGTTACTATGGCAAATAGCGGACATCGCTAGTTCAAACTCCCGTGCCGATTTGGAGAATAAGCCATGAAATCCATCCGTCGCGCGCTCGGTGTTGCAGCCATCGCTTTAACGCTGGCGTTGCTCGTCGTTGCTTTTGCAGCAAATTTGAGCGCCGGCGAAGCGCGCAAGAAGATTGCTGCGGCGCTCGGTTTTGATAACGTCAATAACATTCACGTCAAAAATATTGATTCAGGAATGAGCGGGCAGGCGGTAGTCGAGGCGACTGTGGACTCGGCGTTTCGTTTAGAACAGGACAAACAGGGCAACTGGCAGGTTATTGAAATTCGCACCGGCGACCGGCGTTGGGAATCGCTGGAACTGATTGACACAGCCATACGCAAGGAAAAAATTTTACGCACGACGGCTGACCTGCGGACGATTGTGACGGCGCTTGAAGCTTATCGTCGGGAGCGCGGCGTTTATGTCAAAGCGGAAAGCGGCGCCAAGTTGATTGATGAACTGGCGCCACATTACCTGCCGGTGGTGATGCGGCTTGATGCCTGGTCAAACGAATTTGAATATAAAGGCTCGCCCGGCGCCTACAGGCTATCGAGCGCGGGTCCGGATGGCAAGCCGGCGACCGGCGATGACATTGCCATCGAAAACGGGCAACTGGTCGGAGGCGTTAAGGAGTGATTTTTAATCCGCAGCAGGCACAATCCGACTTCTCGAAACAGGTTGCCGCCGCTCAACGCACTGCGGCAATGATTGTGATGGTGGTGGCCTTCAGTATCGGCATTTATATAGCCATCGGGTTAATTTTACTCGGCGCATCGAAAAGTACCGTTGCCTCCAATTATCAAATGCACTTTTTAATTGCCGCAGCGATTTTGGCATTTGCATCTATCAGCTTTCGGCGTTCGCAATTCGGCAAGATGCGGCTGGAATACATTGCCGGTCGGCGCGGCATTCAAGGGCTTATCCGGCATTTTGTGCAAACGACGATTATCGCCGTCGCGATTGCCGAACTGATTGGCCTACTGGCGCTGGTCATTATTTTTGTTGGCGGCACGCAGCGCGAAGTTTTACTGATCGGCCTCGTCGGTTTAGCAATTGTATTTTCCTGCTATCCGCGATTCGCGGCCTGGCAACGCACGATTAAATATTTCGATTCGATTACGTACCAAGACTGAAGAAAGGAAGTAGTATCTTGAAAAAAAATAACATCATCATTAGCTCGGCATTCCTCATGCTCGCAGCTATGGCTCCAAGCGGATTCAGCGCAAATTTGAATCCCTTCAGAACAGAGGCTTCGCAAACCCCTCAGGAAGCCAAACCGGAAAAGCAGGTAGACCGCGCCGCCGCGATGAAGAAATATCTCGAAGCGCAGACCTATGAACAGGCGAACAATGTTCCGAAAGCCATCGCCGCCTACAAAGAAGCGATTGCCCTTGACCCGGCCTCGGCCGAACTCCGGGTGGCGCTCGGTTCGCTTTACTTAAAAGAGCGCAACGTCATAGATGCCGAAGCGCAGGCGCGCGAAGCAGTCACCGTGGCGCCGGATAATCTCGAAGCGCGAAAACTGGTCGCCCGCATCTACATCGCGCAATCGTTTGTCGGCAATGATTTCAAAAAAGAGAAAGCCCAGGAAGCCGTAAAAGAGTTGGAAGAGATTGCCAAACGCGACGCCAGCGCAAAGATTGATTTCGGCGGCGAAAAGCCGGTTCCGGTCTTAGCCCTCATTGGTGATCTGTACTGGTCGCTCGAAGAACGCGACAAAGCTATTGAAGCCATCAAGAAAGTTTCCGCCAACGATGGCTCTGGTGACAGCCTGAATTTTCAACTGGCGCAAATGCTTTTTCAGGAAAATAAATTTCGCGAAGCAGCCGACGCGGCGAAAAAAGCTTATGACATCAATCCGAAATCGCCGCAATACGCCGGGCTGCTCGCCAAAGCCCTGCTTCGTCTTGGTCGTACACAGGAAGCCTTAGACATTTACAAAAAAGCCTTAAACAAAAAAGACCCGAAAGATCCGAAAGATCCGAAAGATAAAGATGATGACGATGATGATACGGGAATGGGTCGCATTGGGCTTTCGCCTTTGACCTTTGATTATGCCGACGCGCTGGTCTTTGCCGGGAAATATGATGAGGCGGTGAAAGAGTTAGAGCCGATTTTGAAATTGGCGCGTAAAGATAGCCCGATTTACCTGACGGCGATTCGCACCAAAGTTGATGCGCTGCGGCGTTCAGGGAAACGCGAAGAGGCGATAAAAACCCTTGAAGACACTCTGAAAGGTCAAGACGTTTCCGACAGTCTGCCGGTGCTCTATTCGCTGGCCGAAACCTACGAAGAGATGCAGAACTTCGATAAAGCGGTTGACACCTATGAAGAAGCGCTTGGCGCCATCGTCAACCCGGACGGCACGGTCAGCAATCGCAAAGAAGATAAACAGAACGCCGGACTCATTCTGGCGCGCATTGCGCTGGCTTATCGCACCGCCGGCAAACGCGACAAGGCGTTTGAGACTTACGAGCGGATGCGAAAAGTTTTAGGCAAAGACAGTCCGCGCGCCGATGAACAAATTCTCGATGCCTTGCTCGATGAAGGCAAAAACAAAGAGGCGCTCGAAGCCGCAACCGCCGCGGTTACGCGTTTCCCGACCGAACGCTCTTTCAAATTCGCGCGCGCGCAAGCCGCCGGTAAACTCGGCGATACGCAGACCGTTGATTCAACCATGAATTCGCTGCTCAAGAATAATTCCGAAGATTCGGATGTCTACATGGTCTGGGCCAGCATTCAGCTGGAAGCCAATCAACTGAAACAGGCCGAAGACAACATCAAGAAGGCCATCAACCTTGAACCGAAAGATATTCGCCCGCTCATTACGCTTTCGATTATTCAACAGCGTCAGGAGAAGGTGAAAGATGCCGAAGTCACTTTGCGCAAAGCGCTTGAGATAGACCCGGAAAACGCCACGCTGTTAAATAATCTCGGCTATTTCCTCGCCGAACGCGGCGACCGTTTGCCCGAAGCCACGGCGCTCATCCAGCGCGCCGTTAATATCGCGCCAACCAATGGTTCATTTTTGGATTCTCTGGGTTGGGCTTACTTCAAACAGGGCAAAATTCAAGATGCGCAGAAGTATCTTGAGCAGGCGGTGATTTATTCGCCGCGCTCGTCGGCCATCAATGACCATCTGGGCGACCTTTACAAAAAGTTGGGACAAAATGATAAGGCTCGCGGGAAGTGGGAAGAGGCCTTGAAACTGGCGACTGAGCCGGAAGAGATTAAAAAAATCAAAGAAAAACTGGGCAAAAAATAGCTTCGCAAGATTTACTATTCAGAATTTTAAATTTCAGAGTTAGGATATGAGCGTTCTATCTACTGTCGCTTGGTTCTAGCTCTGAACACACTACAAGCCGAGACGGTGTTGGGTATGAAGAAGACTCTTAGCATCTCTGTTTTAACTGGATTGGCACTCTTAGCCGTCTTCCCTCTCATCGCCAAAACCGCCTATTCGCAAAACGCGCCGATTGCCGCGCGCGGGCGGGTCGTGCGGGATGGCAATGACAAGCAGCGCACGCCTTACATGGATGAAGCGGGACCGCGCGAGGAAGACCGTCCGCTGCATGAAATCGAACAACTCGAACGCCAATGCTTTGATGAAGTCAATCGCCAGCGTCGGGCGCGCGGCTTGTTCCCTCTGCAATTTTCAAATGAGCTGCTGGCGCTGGCGCGCTATTACAGTTGGCGCATGGCCGAAGAGAAATTCTTTTCGCACACCGACCCCGAAGGGCGAACCGTGAAAGAGCGGGTCAGCGAATACGGCATCAAATGGCGCGTGCTCGGCGAAAACCTCGCGTCCTCAAACGGCTACGTCAACCCGGTGGCGGCGAGCCTGCACGGCTGGATGGATAGCCCCGGTCATCGCAAAAACATTCTCGAATCGGTTTACACCCAAAGCGCCATCGGCGCCTGGATCAGCGAAGACGGCACGGTTTACTTCACCCAAATTTTCATCAGCAAATAAAATCAGGATTTAGGAATTAGGAGTCAGGATTTAGATTTCCAGGTTTGGCATTTACTTTCCTATTATTCATTCCATAAAAACACAAACGAGTAACTCGATGGAATTTGTAGGTAAAATAAAGAACAGCGAGTTACTCACAGAGGTATTTGGACGTTGGCCATCTTTTCACGATTCAGAAGTCATTGAAATAATCCTCAGCCGTGACCAATACAGTTCTGAATATGGACCAACCTTAAGAGCCGCCTTCTATGTGTTTGAGATGACTTCAGACATAGACGAGAAGGAGCATTATGTCTTAAAGAACAAGTCAATAGTATGGATGCGATTCCTTGAAGTTGTCGAATTAAGTCTTGATGACTTCAACTATCAAAATGTTTTGTGGGGACTAACAATTATAGATGTTTCAGGCGATCAGCTTGAAAGAGTAAAATTTGACGTCTCATTTGATTCATCGTTTGGAATAGACGCAAAATTTAGATGCCTAGCAATTGAAGTAGAATCAGTCGAGCCTTACAAGTCAGAAGAATCCTAAATCCTGTATCCTGATTCCTATGCAAGTTAAATCCTACGCTAAAATAAACTGGACGCTTGATGTGCTCTTTAAGCGTGAAGACGGCTTTCACGAACTGCGCACCATTTATCAAACCGTTTCGTTGCATGACACCTTGACGCTTACCAAGACCGATGGCGCCATAGAGATGCGTTGCCGCGATGCGCGCGTGCCTGTGGATGAAACGAATCTGGTTTATCAAGCGGCGATGCACCTGCGTGAAGCAACCGGCATAAAAGCAGGCGCGCGAATCGAGATTGAAAAGCGCATACCGGTGGCCGCAGGGATGGGGGGTGGTTCATCAAACGCAGCGGCAACTTTGTTAGGGCTTCAGCGACTCTGGCAAGTTGAACTTGCTGACCGGGCGCTTACAGAGATGGCCGCGAAACTCGGTTCCGATGTGCCGCTTTTTTTAATCGGCGGCACCTTGCTTGGCATCGGGCGCGGCGCAGAGGTCTATCCGATAGATGAAGTCGAATGTGCATCTTTACTACTGGTTAATCCCGGCATCGCGGTGTCCACGGCGGAGGCTTATCAAAAGCTTTCCCGGTTGACAAGGCAAGAGTCGCCTCGTATCATACCCTTTACTTTTTTTGCCGCGAAAGACGTCCGTAGGCTACCGCTAACCGCCAAAAACGATTTTGAAGCAGTGGTTTTGGTTCAACATCCTGAAATAGCGGCGGTCAAGCGCAGTTTAATTGAACGGGGCGCGCATCACGCGCTGATGTCGGGCAGCGGCGCCACAGTGTTTGCGGTCTTTGACAACCTGGTAGCGAGCGAACGCGCAAGAGACGCCATGCGCGCAAAAGGCTATTGGTCCGAGTGCGCCAAAACTATTAATCGTGACGAATATCAAAAGACCATCTTCGAGTAATTTGAACCGTGTAAAAAATTATTTGCCGCAACTTTTATTGAATCCGCAGAATCACTCTTCTAGTAGCGAGAGTCCGCAACAGAGCGGTTGACTCACGACGAGAAAATCAAATTGAGATTAAATGATGGGGAGTCGCCAAGCGGTAAGGCAGCGGCCTTTGGAGCCGCCATTCGGAGGTTCGAATCCTCCCTCCCCAGCCAATATGTTTAAGGACTGAGGGCTGAGTAAGTGGAAGTATGAAGGCGGAACGATGAACGATGAAGATTCAGGAGTTCCCTTGTTCATCATTCATCGTTTCGACTTCATCGTTTCTTCTCAGTCCTCAGCACTTTTTGTCTAAGGGGGCTTTGTGAGTCTTACGGAAGACAGCATCGCAAGTAATAAAGAAGTAACCGTCAAGAATTTGAAGGTTTTTTCAGGGAAAGCCAATGTGGCGCTTGCCGAAGAGATTTGCCGTCACCTCGGCATGCCCATCGGCAAAGCCAACACGGGCTGCTTTTCCGATGGCGAGTTCAACTTTCAAATCCTCGAAAATGTGCGCGGGCAAGATTGCTTCATTGTGCAACCGACCTGTCCGCCGGTTAATGAAAATATTATGGAACTGCTCATCATGCTGGATGCCTTCCGCCGGTCATCGGCAAAACGCATCACCGCAGTGATTCCCTATTATGGCTACGCTCGCAAAGACCGAAAAGATAGACCGCGCGTGCCGATTTCATCAAAACTGGTCGCCAATTTGATTACCGAAGCCGGAGCCGATCGCGTCTTGTTATTCGATTTGCACGCCGGACAGATTCAAGGGTTCTTTGATATTCCGTCAGACCACTTATTCGCAGCGCCCGTATTGGTCAAATATTTTCAGGAGCAGAATCTGCAGAATTTAACCGTGGTGGCTCCTGATGCGGGAGGCGTTGAACGCGCCCGCGCTTATGCGAAACGCCTCGGCGCCGAGCTCGCCATTATTGACAAGCGCCGCGATTATGACCGCCTCGGCGAAGTCGAAGTGCTGCACGTGGTCGGTGAAGTCGCCGGACGAACGGCACTCATCGTTGACGATATGATTGATACGGCGGGGACGCTGGTAAAAGCCGCTGAAGCATTGAAAAAAAATGGCGCGGAAGTGGTTTACGCAACCGCCGTTCATGCGGTCTTTTCCGACCCGGCGCTTGAAAGAATAGAGGCTTCGCCGCTCAAAGAAGTTGTAGTAACGGATACCATTCCGACGGAAAAGGCTTGTCGTTCGCAGAAAGTGAAATGCATGAGCGTTGCCGGTCTGCTCGCGCAAGCGATTGTTTCGATTCATAATGAAACATCGGTGAGCCGGTTGTTTATTTAATTTGTGAAAGATGACGAGAGGCAATCGAAGATTGCCTTCCAATACTACTTGTCATAGGAGTTTGAAGAAATGAATACAGAGATTAAAGTTAATGCTAAGGTTCGTGAAGGAATTGGCAAAGGTTTCGCCCGCCGGCTGAGAGCCGAAGGCATGATTCCCGCCGCCGTCTACGGCGAAGGTGAACAGCCCATCGCCGTCGCCGTTAATGCCAAAGAGATTACGCAGATTCTGCGCTCCGAACACGGACACAATACAATTTTCAGTCTGGCAATCGGCGATAGCGCACCGACCACGGTGATCATTAAAGATTGGTATGCTGACCCCGTTAAGGGCAAATTGCTGCACGCCGATTTAATGCGCTTGTCGCTCACCCGCGCTACCCGCGTCAAAGTCCCGGTTGATCTGCTCGGTGAACCTTATGGCGTAAAGAATCAAGGCGGCGTTCTCGAATTTGATTTGCGTGAAGTTGAAATCGAATGCTTGCCAACCGACATTCCCAATCACGTCCAGGTTGATATTGGAGGGTTGCACATCAATCAACACGCCACCGTCGCTGACCTGCTTTACGACCGCACCAAGATCAAAGTCCTTACGGACGAGCATCACACGGTGGCTGGCGTGGTGGCGCCGCGTCTTGCTGTCGAAGAAGTGGCGCCGCCTGAAGAAGGCGCAGAGGGCGAGCCGGAAGTCATTAAGAAGGGCAAGACCGAAGAATAATTGTCGGATATCGGCAAGCCGGTATCCTTTCTTAAACCGGCTACCGACGACTGACGACCGACTACCGATTTATGAAGTTAATCGTCGGGCTTGGCAATCCGGGCAAAGATTATGAGATGACGCGGCATAATCTCGGTTTTATGCTCATTGACAGATTGTTTCAAAGAGCGGGCGGCTATCGCTTTCGCGAAGAAGCCAGTGCCGAGGTTGCTGAGGTCGGTTTGGCATCGGAGCGCATTTTACTCGCCAAGCCGCTAACCTATATGAATCTCAGCGGCCAGGCGGTTCGCCCCTTACTGGAAAAATACGGCGATGGCGAACCCCGGAATTTAGTGGTCGCCTGCGATGATGTGGCGTTACCGTTTGGTATCATACGCATTCGTCCACGGGGCAGCGCCGGCGGCCAAAAAGGCTTGCAATCCATTATTGACCGGCTCGGCACTCAGGATTTTCCGCGACTGAGACTCGGAATCAAACCCGAGCATCAGGTCGGGCAATTGAAAGGCTTCGTGCTTTCGCAAATCCCTAAGAAAGATTACGAAGCCTTGCATCAGGTTTTGGATCGCGCGGCCGACGCCATTGAATTCATTATCCATGACGGCGTGGAACGCGCGATGCAGATGTTTAATGAACGGGTGAAATCAGATGTTAGTAGTCAGCTATCGGATGTTAGTAATAAACCTGACATCTAGTGTCTAATCTCTAACCGCTCTCTATGCTCTTTCTCAAGGAGTTCTCAAATCGAATCTCCTTGCTCTGACCTCAAGGTCAGGGCTTTAACCGACCCTTTCGAGGGTTCAAATAATCCACAAGGAGGAAATCTCTTCAATGAGAGTTTACGAAGTGTTATTTATTGTCGCTCCGAAGACCGAAGAGGAGGACATTCAATCTCTCATCAACCAAATGAGTGACACGCTCACCCAGCAGGGCGCGCAAGTCACCAATGTCAATCGCATGGGGCTTCGTCGCCTCGCTTACCCAATTCAAAAATTTTACGAAGGTCATTATGTGGTGCTGACGGTTGAAGGCACCGGTAAAGAGATTGCGGAAATCGAACGCCGTATGCGCGTCGTTGATGCGGTCATTCGTTACCTGACCATTCGCATAGACGAAGACCTCAAACGGGCTCAGAAATTTAAAGCGCGGCGCTCGACTCGTCCAGCGTCCGCCGCGCCGAAAGGTCGCCGTGATTCCAATCGCGATAGCCGCGGGTATACAGAAAACACCCGAAATGGAGGTGATGAATAATGAGCTCAGAACCAAAACGAGATGACAAAGACCGAGAGCGTGGCGGTAATCGCCGCTTTGTGCGAGTGAAAAAATCCTGTCGATTTTGCAGCGACAAAGTTGATTACATTGACTACAAAGATGTGAAGCTGCTGAATTCCTATATTCCTGAGCGCGGCAAAATTTTACCGCGCCGCATTTCAGGGGTCTGTTCACCGCATCAGCGTATGTTGGCAACTGCCGTCAAACGGGCTCGCAATGCCGCCTTTATTCCGTTTGCGGGAGACTAAATACTATTTTGGATTTTAGATTTTAGATTTTGGAATGGCGACAAAACTGCGCTTGTCTGAAATCGGCAATCGAAAATCCAAAGTCCAAAATCGAGAGGTTTATACAATGGCACATATGGATGTTTTACTTTGTGAAGATGTAGATAATCTGGGGCAACGCGGTCAAGTCGTGCGTGTGCGCGCAGGTTATGGAAGAAATTTTCTATTGCCGCAAGGGTTGGCAATCAATGCCACGACTGGTAACCAGAAAATGATTGCCGAGCAGCGGCGGGTTCTCGCCAAACGCGAAGAACGCGAGCGCAATGCCGCGCAAGGCCAATCCGACAGGCTCAACGGCCTGGTGCTACGCTTTGACCGTCGCGTCGGCGAATCCGGCATTCTCTTCGGGTCGGTGACCGTGCTCGACATCGTCGAAGCCTTGAAAGCCCAAGGCTATGAGGTTGAGCGCCGCAAAGTCGCGCTGAAAGAGCCGATTAAAGAGACCGGGGATTACGAAGTCACCATCAAACTGCACCGCGAAGTTACGCCAGTGGTTAAAGTTTTGGTGCGCAAAGAAGGCGCGGAAGACACTCCTGTCGTAGAAGCGGCTGCCACAGAAGAGGCTACAGCAGCCACTTCTACGGAATCGGCAGCGCCCGTTGAACCAGTCGAAGAAGCCGCGGCTGAGTCTGAAGAAGCACCGGTTTCCGAAGCCAGCGACGAAGCCTAATCAGCAAAACCTTTTTCAAATCAGTCTGGACTAATGAAGGATGGAAAGACGACAAACTTTTCATCCTTCACTCTATTTTTCGCACTCGCGCATCGAGCTTTTGTAAGGTAGAATCCGCAACGCCAACTCACATTCAATTGACACTTGGAAATCGGCACTATGGCGCGATCAGCTTCGAGCGACCCATTTTTTGAGAAAGGGCTGCCCTCAAACCTTGAGGCAGAACGTTCCATACTGGGCGCCATCCTGCTCGACAATACGGTCTGCAATCAGGCCATGGAACTGATGCGCCGTGACGATTTTTTCCTCGATTCGCATCGCCGCATCTTCGACAAAATGATTCTCCTCAGCGAGCGCGGCTCTTCGATTGATTTAATTACCCTCGCCGAAGATTTGCGGCGCGCCGGTGAACTCGAACAAGTTGGCGGCGCCCCTTATCTCTCTTCATTGATTGACGGGGTGCCGCGCACCGATACCATCGAACCTTACGTCAAAATCGTCAAAGCGAAAGCCATTTTGCGCAAGCTGATTACCGCTTCGAATCAAATCATTGCCCGCGCGTTCGATGAAGAAGATGACCCCGATGTCATTTTAGACCAGGCGGAACAATCCATCTTTCAGATTGCCGAAGACCGCGTCCGCTCTGGCTTTCAACACATCGGCGATGTCGCACAACGAAGACTTGAACAGATTGAACAGATGTCGGGTCGCCCGGAAATGATAACCGGCATTCCCTCGGGCTTTACCGATTTCGACCAGATGACCTCGGGCTTACAACGCCAGGATTTGATTATCATCGCCGCCCGTCCGAGCATGGGCAAATGCCTGGCCGCGCAATCTGAAATACTGTTAAGCAGTGGACGCCTGGTTACAATCGAAGAAATCTATCGCACGCAGTTGGCAGAATTATTGACGCTTAAAAATGATTTCACTTTTGATTTCACCAGTCCCAGTTATTTTTTAGATGATGGGATTAAACCGACGTTTCAGGTAACCACCCGTCTGGGTCGCACCATTAAAACCACGCTTACTCACCCCTTCTTGACCATTGATGGCTGGCAACCACTTGCCGAGTTAAAAACCGGAACCCGGATTGCCGTTCCGCGCAAGTTAGAGGTTTTCGGCAAAGCCGACATGCGCGCCTGTGAAGTTAAACTGCTGGCTTATTTAATCGGCGACGGATGTCTGACGAAAGGGTGTCCGGAATTTACGGTCGGGAAACCTAAGTTGCAATCCGATTTTGAAGAAGCGGTTGGTGATTTTGGCGGTGTGGAAACCTCAC
Organism: Blastocatellia bacterium; assembly: GCA_044868105.1. Taxonomy (GTDB): domain Bacteria; phylum Acidobacteriota; class Blastocatellia; order UBA7656; family UBA7656; genus JBFMDH01. The sequence continues at coordinate 7,851 of JBIOWC010000269.1, read as the reverse complement.
TCATCCAAAGCGCGAATCGCACCCTGGCGCTCAGAATCAAAAAATCAGGAGAGCGTAGTAATGCCCCGAACCCCTTGCGGCGTTGGCTTGAATCTCTCGGTCTAAATGGGTGCAACAGCCACGCGAAATTTATTCCCGCTGAAATTTTCACCTTAAAGCGCAAGTTAGTTGCCTTGTTCTTAAATCGCCTCTTTGCAACAGACGGCTGGGCGTGCTTGCTCGCTTGCGGACAAGCGCAGTTGGGCTATTCAACGGTAAGTGAAAAATTGGCTCGACAGGTTCAACATCTTCTCTTGCGCTTCGGTATCATTGCGGCGCTTAAAAAACGCGCTGTCAAATATAGAGATTCACATCGCACGGCTTGGCAATTAGACATCACCGACGCGCTCTCGATAAAGGCATTCATCAAAGAAATCGGCATATTTGGTAAAGAAGAAGCTATCGGGCAAATTACTCTTGCGCTTGAAAATCGCCGCTATCAAACCAACCGGGATTTGATGCCGATTGAAATTTGGAATCGCCTTGCTGAAGCGAAAGGTGCAGAATCCTGGGTCTCACTGGCGAGGCGTGCCGGAATTCAAGGTTACACAAATATTCACGTCAGCAAACGCGCCCTCAGCCGCGAGCGGCTTTTGGTTCTTGCGAACGCACTAGAAGATGAATTTCTTAACAGTCTGGCAAGAAGAGAAATCTTCTGGGATGAAATTGTCTCTATCGACTTTGTTGGCAATCAACAGGTCTACGACCTCACGATTCCTAATACACACAACTTCGTAGCCAATGATATCTGTGTTCATAACACGGCCATCGCTTTGAATATGGGGTTATATGCGGCGAAAAATCTCAACACCATCGGCATTTTCAGTCTGGAAATGTCCGCCGAACAATTGGTATCCCGACTGCTGTGCGCCGAAGCACGCGTTGACGCGCATCGCTTGCGAACCGGTTATCTAAACCGCGAAGAGTGGGCCCGGCTTGCCGATGCTTTGCGCCGATTGTGCGAAACGAAAATTTTTCTTGATGACACACCGGGGATTGGCGTTCTGGAAATGCGCGCCAAAACGCGCCGCCTAAAAGCCGAACATGGGTTGGATCTGTTGATTGTTGATTATATGCAACTGATGCAAGGCCGCGGGCGCATCGAATCGCGCCAACAAGAGGTTTCGCAAATTTCACGCGATTTGAAGATTCTCGCCAAGGAATTGAACGTGCCGGTCATTGCCCTTTCGCAGTTATCCCGCGCTACGGAAACGCGCAGCGACCACCGCCCACAACTCAGCGATTTGCGTGAGTCGGGCTCGATTGAGCAGGATGCCGACGTCGTCTGTTTCATTTATCGCGATGAAGTCTATAATCCGACGGATGAAAATCGCGGGACGGCGGAACTCATCGTCGGCAAACAGCGCAACGGTCCGACGGGAGCCGTGCCGCTGGCCTTTTTGAAAGAGTTCACGCGGTTTGAAAATATGTGGCATGGCGAGTAATTTGATTTTGTTGATTCAAATTTTATAACCGGATTTTTATTTACCTCAATCGCTTAATGGCCATTCACTTTGCCGATGCAACGAAACCTAACAGCTATCCCGCGACGACCCACCTGGGCGGAAATCAATCTCGAAAATCTAGCGCATAACTTTCGCGTGATAAAAGCGGCGGTTGGCCCCGCGGTTGCCATTATGCCTGCGGTAAAGGCAGATGCTTACGGGCACGGCGCGGTTGAATGCGCGCGCGTGCTTGAAACGGAAGGCGCCGCGTGGTTTGCCGTAGCTTTGCCGGAAGAGGGCACTCAGCTTCGCGAAGCGGGAATTGCAAAACCGATTCTGGCGCTTGGCGGATTCTGGGAAGGACAGGAAGAATTTCTCATTGAACAGCGCATCACGCCGGTGATGTTTCGTCTCGATTTGCTCGACAGATTAAACCGGGCGGCGCAGCAGGCGGGAGTGATTTTCGATTATCACATAAAAGTTGATACCGGGCTTGGCCGGCTCGGCGTGCCGTTTGTTGAGTTTGAAAAGTTTATAATTGAAACCAAGCGTTTTCAAAATCTCAAGCTTGATGGGGTAATGACGCATTGCGCTTCGGCAGATGCAGCCGATGGCGTTGAGTTCACCGAGCGTCAACTGAGGTTATTTGAAGATGCGTTGACCCTGGTCCGGCAACAAGGATTTAATCCGCAGTGGATTCATGCCGCAAACAGCGGGGCGGCGCACGGCTTTCCTGAAGCTCGCCAAAATCTCGTCAGACTCGGCGGCGTGTTATGGGGCATCTGGCGCGATTCGACGCGCCGCGACATTGCGCCGCTCGATTGGCGACCGGTGATGTCCTTACATTCGCAAATTATCTTAGTGAAGACGGTGCCGTCGGGTACTCCGCTTGGCTATGGAGGCACGTTCACCACGCAAAGAGAAAGTCGCATCGCAACACTGGCCATTGGCTACGAAGACGGTTTGCCGCGCGCGCTCTCTAATTGTGGTCGCGTGCTGGTGCGTGGGCGATTGGCGCCGATTGTCGGGCGGATCAGCATGGATTTGACTTTGATTGATGTGACGGAGGTGACGGACGCGACGCCTGGCGACGAGGTTGTTATAATAGGGCGGCAAGGCGAACAGGAGATTACGGCCGAAGCGATCGCCGCGCAAATCGACACGATATCTTATGAAATAACCTGTGGCATCAGTGACCGTGTGCCGCGCAGTTATACGAGGTAAGTTATGAATAATCTGATTCCATTCCGCATGCATCTTCAATTAAAAGCTATGCTTTTCGCGTTTATTGTTGCGGCGCTCATCTTTACAACACAACCATCGGTTATGGTAGCCAAAGCCCAACAGGCTGCGGCACGCAAAGAAGCGGCAGCGAGCAAGGTTTCTGCTGAAGCGATCTCCCGCCATGTCAATTTTCTTGCTTCGGATAAATTGCAGGGGCGTCGCGCCGGAACTCCGCAGGCCGACGAAGCTGCCAAATATATCGCCAAGGAATTTAAGAGCTATGGGTTGAAGCCCGTTTACGGCAAAAATTTTCTGCAAGACTTTCCCTTTATTTCAGGCGTGAAGTTGGGCGCAAGCAACCGCTTTCAACTCACCCTATCAACCGGTACGCAATCACTTAAAGTTGGCACCGATTATATGCCGCTGGCCTTTTCATCTTTCGTACCGGCGCAAGGACCCCTGGTTTTCCTGGGCTATGGAATTAACGCGCCGGAACTTGAACACGATGATTATGCGAAGACCGACGTTAAAGGCAAAGTTGTGGTTATCTTGCGTGGCAGTCCCGATGGCAATAATCCGCATGGCAAGTTCACCGAGTTTACGGCGCCGGGTCTTGAGATTCAAAAGAAGACCATCAAAGCCCGTGAAAAAGGCGCAGCCGGCGTTATCTTCATCAGCGAAACCGAAAAATTCAGCGATGATAAACTTTCAACCATGCGGCATGATTTGAACTTTCTCGACGCCGGCATTCCAGCAGTTGTCCTCCGTAAGCAAGCGGCCGAATCGCTGTTGAAGCTGTCGATTCAAGAAGCCACAAAACGCGCTAATGAAAGCGCCTCCCTGGCGCTGGAAAACACCGTTGTTGCCTTCCAAACCGATGTCGTAAAAATTAATGGCCAAACGGCAAACGTCGTCGGCTTTATTGCCGGCAGCGACCCGCGCTTGAAATCCGAATATATCGTCATCGGCGCGCACTACGACCATCTCGGGATGGGCGGCGGCGAATCGCTTGAAGGTAATCCTTATGGCAAAATTCATCACGGCGCCGATGATAACGCGTCGGGCACCTCGGCGCTGCTCGAACTCGCACGGGTGATGGCAAGCGAACGGGCGAGCCTTAAACGCAGCGTCATCTTTCTGGCATTTTCCGCCGAAGAGCTGGGCTTACTGGGCTCTGCCGCCTACACCAAAAATCCGCTGGTGCCGCTCGCTTCGACGGTCGCCATGCTCAATATGGATATGGTCGGGCGGTTGCGCAATCGCGCCCTGATGGTCGGCGGGGTTGGCACTTCGCCGGTTTGGAAACCGCTGCTCGATAAGTTGAATGCCAACCCTGAAATGGGCTCCACTAGCCAGTTTCAACTCGGAACCAGTCAGGATGGGTATGGCCCAAGCGACCACCAATCATTTTACGTAAAAGACATTCCGGTGCTCTTTTTCTTCACCGGTTCGCATGACGATTATCACAAATCATCCGATACCGCAGATAAAATTAATGCGGAAGGCACACGACAAATTGCCGAGTTCGTGCGCCAGATAGCAACCACCGTTGCCGCAGAACCCGAACGTCTGGCCTTCACCCGCGTTAAAACCGAGCAGCCCAATCAAGGAAGACGCGGCAGTTTCCGCGTCTCCCTGGGAACGGTGCCGAGTTATGCGGAACAAAATGATGGCTTGAAACTCGATGGCGTGCGCCCCGGTTCACCGGCTGAAAAAGCCGGGCTCAAAGCCGGCGATGTAATTATTAAACTGGCGCAGATGAATATTAAAAATGTTTACGATTACACGGCCGCGCTGGGGGAGCTTAAACCCGGCGAAGAGATTGAAGTCATGATTAAACGCGATGGACAAGAAATGAAATTGAAACTCACGCCTGAAAAACGACAATAGAGAGCCCTGAGTCTTTAGAGAGCCCGGAGCCTTTGCAATTCTAAATTCAGCGCTCAGGACTCAAAACTCAGCACTTCAGGTTGAAAGGATAGCTATGCTTTTGAATGGAAAGAAGGGTATTGTTTTTGGAGTTGCAAATAAGCGCAGTATTGCCTGGGCAATTGCTAAGAAAGCCGCCGAACACGGCGCGCGAATCGCTTTAACCTATCAGGGCGAACGCTTGAAAGAGAATGCCGAAGAATTAGCTGCGACGATTGCCAATCCGCTGCTGCTGGAATGTGATGTCGCAAAGGATGAAGATATCGTCAAGGTTTTTCAAGGCCTGAAGGAAGAATTCGGCACTCTTGATTTTGTCGTTCATGGGATTGCTTTTGCGCTCAAAGAGGAACTCGAAGGCGATTATGTAAACACCTCGCGTGAGGGTTTCCGCATCGCTCAGGACATCAGCGCTTATTCGCTTGCGGCGGTTGCCAAACAGGCGGCGCCGTTAATGGAAAATGGCGGCAGTATTTTGACCCTGACCTATTTGGGCGGCGAGCGCGTCATTCCGCATTACAATGTGATGGGGGTGGCAAAAGCGGCGCTCGATATGAGTGTCCGTTATCTGGCTGCCGATTTAGGACCGCGTGGCGTTCGGGTAAACGCGCTTTCGGCCGGTCCAATCAAAACCCTGGCGGCCGCAGGCATTTCAGGATTTTCAAAAATTCTTGAGCATATGCGCAACAATGCGCCGCTCAGACGCAACGTCACCCAAGAAGAGGTTGCCGATGCAGCGTTATTTTTACTCTCGGATTTATCACGCGGCGTCACCGGCGAATTGATGCACGTAGATAGCGGTTATCATATTATGGGCATGAATGTGCCGCAATAACTGCGGCCATAAACCTCAATCAGAAAATTTATCCATCGCCTTTTGTCATCAAATAAACCCTGACTAATCGCGCGCTCTCCGGCGCTCAGTCAAGGCCTGCTTGGGAGCCTGAATTCCTAACTCCTGGTCGCTTTTTTGCTGTGGCAATTTGGTATCGGTTTTGTGGCTGAATCATTCAAAATGACTGATTCTCCACGAAGGGTTTCTGTCAGATTGACCGAAATCGAAGAGGCGTACAGGGTCTAAAATTCTGCTTAAAAACCCCGCCGATATTTTATCTTTAGCCTTTTGTCATTGATTCGCTCACGGGTTGGAGTTTTAAGGCAAGGTTTATGGCAAGAATTCGGTGTGACCCGGGCAATCCGGAGGTTTCCTTTAAAAACAAGGCGTTAGCTTTCTGCTTTTGGCACGATTGTTGTTAAGCATTGGGCATCTTTCAGATAGCTAGCAAATTAGATTGAGGATCTTGGCATCACGGTATGGGAAACATTGAAAAGTACATTTCAGGAATGTGTGCTGCCTGTTACTCTCCCAATGAACGATCCTTTCTTCCCCTTCCCTGTGCCCCTGACCAGCGTTTTTCAATTCAATTCTTAAAACGCACAGTCGCTTTCATATTTGAAATCATTCATTGTAATGCTTTCGAGAAAACTTGTTGAACGTGAGGACAAAAGGCCGAGCATATGCAGGACAAGTCTAAGAAAAACGAAAACACTGCATCCATGTTTTTCCTCAACCTGGTTTCGACCATCGGGTTGGCTATCTTTGTCTATTCCCTGTTTCAAGTTGTCTCTTCGCCTATCAATATTCAATGGATTTTACTCAGTCTGGTTACCATTCTGGTGGTTTCTCGAACCGACATTCATATTCCGAAATTATCCAACACGGTTACGCTTGATGATACCTTCATCTATGTTGCGGCTTTACTCTACGGCGTGGAACCGGCGGTTGTCCTGGCCGGTGTGAATGCCGCTTTTTGTTCGCTGCACTATCCCAACCGCGGCAAAGTCATGCGCTTTAATACAGCGGTGATGAGTTTGTCGGTTTTTGTGTCTACGATTACCGTCACGCATATTTTTGATGATTTGAAGGAGATATCCGGTAATTTCGGTCAATTGATTTTGGCGGCGCAAACCCTGGCGCTCCTGCATTACATTATTAATTCGGGCTTGGTAAACATTGTGCAAGCGCTTCGACGCGGGCGCGACGTGATTAAATTCTGGCGTGAATCATTCTTGTGGACTTCAGTCTCTTATTTTGCCGGAGCGGTTGCCGCCTGTCTGGTCGTTAAACTGATTACCTTAGTATCCTTCTTCGCCTTCATTATTGCCGTGCCAATTTTGGCCATTACCTACCTGACCTATAAAAACTATCTCGATAAAGTGCGGGCTTCGATTTCGCATTCCGAAGAGATGGCGGATTTGCATTTGCGAACTATTGAAGCGCTGGCGATTGCCATTGACGCAAAAGATGAAGTGACGCACGACCATGTGCGTCGCGTACAAATTTATGCAACGGGGTTGGCGAAAATTTTCGGACTGTCGGAGAGCGAAATCGAAGCCCTCAAAGCCGGCGCCCTGTTGCACGACATCGGCAAGCTGGCGGTGCCGGATTACATCTTGAACAAACCGGGCAAGCTGACGACTGCGGAATTTGACAAGATGAAGGTTCACACCATCGTCGGCGCTGAAATTTTAGAGCGCGTGGAATTTCCCTATCCGGTTGTTCCCATCGTCCGTCATCACCACGAGCGCTGGGACGGGTTAGGATACCCGGACGGCTTACGCGGTGAACGCATCCCGCTGACGGCGCGCATACTGTCGGTGGTTGATTGTTATGATTCGGTTTTGGAAGAACGCCAATATCGCAAAGAGATGACCCCCAGCGAAGCGGTGAAGTTGCTGGAAGACAATGCGGGACGGATGTATGACCCGAAAATTGTTAAAGCCTTTGTCGAGCATTTGCATGAGTTTGAAGCCGAAGTCAAACGCCAGGGAGTTGGTCGCAAGGATAAACAAGCGGAAAACCGTTTATCGCTTGAGCCGCAAGATAACGTGCAGGTGAAATTCGCGCCGTTTGAAACCATTCGCAACGCCCATCGCGAGGTCATCACGCTTTATAATATCGCGCAAACCATCGGCACGAGTCTTGACCTGCGCGACACCTTTGCCGTTTTTTCTTCGCGCTTGCAGGACATCGTGAGCTACACGACCTGTGTGCTTTACCTGAAAGCCCCAGAGAATGGCTTCATTAATGTGGCGCACGTAACCGGGCGCAATGCGGAACGATTTAAAGCCGGAAAGATGACCATTGGCGCAGGCATTTCGGGCTGGGTGGTTGAAAACGCCAAGCCGATGTATAACACCGACCCGCGTCTGGATT
>JBIOWC010000268.1:0-9964 GCA_044868105.1 Blastocatellia bacterium | reverse complement strand
CTTGTTGTGCATTGCCGTTGGCGGTTTGCGGGCGCGCCGCCGCAAGACGTTCCGGCGTGAGTTCGCCGGCCGGCGGTAATTCGCCTTGCCCCGGATAACGCACGCTGACAATCACGTGATGCACGTGCGCTCGGTCGCCGCTGCGGATTTCAGCAAGCTGCACATATTTGTCTTCGTTGAAATTAGTCGGCACGGCGAAATATTTGTAGGGCACCACGCCTTCAACGGGAATATGGAAATCTTCGGTCATCGCCAGCACAACATCAGGCTTGCCGATTTGCCAGCCGTCGGTGAATTTGGGGTTGGCCGGCATATCTTTTGGATTGCCTTCTTTCGCACCACCTTCAACCCAATTTGAGATGGTCTCAATCTCTTTTTGTGACAACCGGCAATCATTGGAAAATTCGCCGTGTTGGGGGTCAGCAAACCAAGGCGGCATTTCGCGAGTCACGACTTTTTCCTTGATGGAACGCGCCCACGGGCGAACCTCTTTATAATTCATGAAAGACATCGGCGCGACTTCACCGGGACGGTGACAGACCATGCAATTTTTCTGAATAATCGGCGCTACATCTTTCGCATAGGTTACGGGCGCGGGTGTGGATGCGGCGCTCGACCCCGGCACAAGATAGATGCTCACTGCCAGCAGCAAACCCATCAGGCATAAGCCAAAAGTTCGTTTCATTACAAGCCTCCTCAGTCAACTTTTGAACATCAGTTATTAGGGATAGTGGTTACAGCCGGGAACCGGCCAACAATTTAATCTGTCGCGCTCGCCGTCTCGGTTTTAACTTTGTCGGCGAACCTGCTAATGATTGCCTTATAAATTTGCGGCTTCCGTAGGTTATGAGCGCTCACTGTGCATAGTATTTATAGCATAAAAGAGCAGTCGCTCACACCTTCCTAGGCCTAACTTTATTTACAAACTGAGCGCCACAAGTTGCGGCGGGGCGCTGCCTACCGCAACCACCACATATTGCTTACCACCGACGAGATAAGTCATCGGCGCGCCGGTTGTTTGGTCAGGCAAATCAATCTCCCAAAGCGCCGCGCCGGTGGCTTTATCATAAGCCTTGAACTTCGTGCCCCCGCCGCCGGCTGTTGAACCTGTGCGTCCTGTGCCTTCGCCGACAAAGAGTAAACTTTTAGTGAGCAAAGGCGCAGCCCGACCCGTTGAACCAAGCGGCGGCAGATTCAACGCTTTAAGCAACGGGTGATTTTTTAAGCCGTCGCCATTTGTCACCTGCCATAAAATCTTGCCTTGATTCAAATCAATCGCCGTGATGCGACTGTACGGCGGTTTCACCAGCGGCAGGCCGCGCGGTCCGCCGAAATCACTAATCCCGCGTCGCGTATAACGAAAGTTCGAACGGTTCGCATCCGGTTGACCGAGCGCCAGCATCGTCGGCGCGGTGTTTGACGGAATGTAGAGCACCCCGGTTTCCGGGTCGAAGGCCGCGCCGCCCCAGTTGGCGCCACCGCCATAACCCGGTAGTTCAATCGTGCCTTTCAGGGTCGGCGGCGTAAACAGCGGACCGCCTTCAAAGCGTTTGAAAATTGCCAGAGCTTCGGCGCGCAATTCCGGCGTGAAATCAATCAAATCATCTTCCGTCACCCCTTGTCGTTCAAACGGCGGCGGCTTGGTCGGGAAGGGCTGCGTGCGCGCTGTACGTTCACCCGGAATCGTTGATTGCGGCACGGGTCGTTCTTCAATGGGCCAAACCGGCGCACCGGTCTTTCTATCGAACACAAAAACGAACCCGTGTTTGGTGGCTTGTGCAACGGCTTTGATTTTGCGACCGCTGACCGTGAGGTCAACCAGCGTCGGCGCGCACGGCAAATCGTAATCCCACAGTCCGTGATGAACGATTTGAAAATGCCAGATGCGTTTTCCGGTCGCGGCATCCAGACAGACGAGACTTTCGGCAAAGAGGTTATCGCCGAGCCGATGTCCGCCATAAAAATCGTTGGTCGGTGTGCTGGTCGGCAGATAAACCAACCCCAGTTCATCATCGGCGCTCATTGGCGCCCAGACGTTAGTGTTGCCGGTGTATTGCCACGAATCCCCTTCCCAGGTCTCATTACCGACTTCGCCGGCGCACGGAATCGTATGAAATATCCATTTCATTTTACCCGTGCGAACATCGAAGCCGCGCACATGTCCGGGCGGCGCTTCTTTATTTGTCGGGCCATCGGAAATAGATGAACCAATAATCAAGGTGTCGCGACAAACCAGCGGCGCCGAACTGGCGTAATAGGAACGTCGCGCTACCGTGCGCTCAAGCCCTTGGGTCAGGTCTATCGCTCCACCTTCGCCAAACTCGGCAATCGGTTGACCGGTCTTTGTACTCACGGCAATTAAATGTGCATCACCGGTTGAAAAGAAGAGGCGCGCTGCTTTTCCGTCCGTCCAATAAGCCGCGCCGCGATTGATAAACCCGATATTGGTCGGGCGACCGGCTTCGTAACTCTTCGGATTATAAACCCAGATGGTCTTTCCGCTGCGGGCATCTACCGCCGCCAGTTGGCTGAGCGGTGTGGTCACATAGAGCACGTCACCTACCATCAGCGGCGTGCATTGAAAATAGGTGGCCCGCGCCAGCGCCGCGTTGTCTTTGGCAATTTCCGCGTCGGGCACTGTCCACGACCAGGCGACATGCAATTTATTGATATTGGTTTTGTTTATTTCGTTGAGCGCCGAATATTTTCGACTGGCATTATCACCGGCATAGCTGCGCCATTCACCTGGCTTGTCGCGCAGTTGTGCGAAAGCCGTGAGCGTCAGCGCAATGATGAAGAGACACGACACCGTGAGCCGGTTGAGAGCCGATTTTATTTTCAACCAATCAATCATCGTATGCTCAATTCGCTTCATCACTGACTTGCTCTATCACTCTCAGTCAATCGGCGCCGCGACCAGACCCAAGCGTCCGGCGCGAAGCGTTCGAATTACAAATGTTTTAAGAACCAATCAGCCGCCGCATTGGCCGCTTTATCAAAGGCCGCGCCGCTGCCGAGTTGGGTGTGGGTGGCCGGCACACTCACAACCTCAGTTGCGCCTTTCAACAACTTTGAAGCGGCAATGGCATGGTTTTCATTGTTCACCTTCCTGTCTTTATCGGCGATGATAAAGAGCACTGCGGTCTTCTGCGGAATCTGTTCGACGTACCAGAATGGATGATACTCTGCGAGCGCCAGTCGAGCTTCTGCATCAACTGTTGCAGCGCCAGCCGTCGGCACTTGACCGGTGCGCGCGCGCCGTTGTTCCGCTTGTAATAAATCGCCGCTTGGCTGAGAAGCTTTTTTCGGCAGGTCATTTCCGTCAATCTGGGGCGCTTGCGCCACCGCCGCTTTAATCCGCGAATCAACCGCGGCAATCACCAACACATGTCCGCCGGCCATATCCGTACCCCACACGCCGACACGTGTTCGGTCAACACCCGGTTCGCCTTGCAAGAAATATAAAGCGTTGCGAATGTCGAGAATCTGTTGCTGTGGGATGAGCCGCTTACGCCGAATCTGCACCTTTGCCGTTAGTTGTGAAAACCGCAGCCGGTCATCGGTTTTCACCGGGTCTAAGGTTTGCAAATATCCGCCGCTCCGACCCCAGCCGCGATAATCCAGGACCATTGCGACGAGACCGCGCGAAGCAAAATGGGCCGCAAAGTTTTCAACCGATGCGGCGGTCTCGCCCCAACCCGGCGCCAGCACAACGGCCGGCGCTTTGCTTTCTGCCGAAAATCCCTTAGGTATAAGAAGCTTGCCGTAACATTGAATGCCTTCACTGTAAAACTGTACCTCTTTCGCCGTCACGCCATCCGGCAGAGGCTTTGCGTGCGCGGCTGTAGCTTGCCGCTGAAAACCTGAGGCAAGTGACGCTTTGCCTGGCATCGGCTGAACGGTTATCAAGGCCGCCACCAATATCAAGAAGAACCAGGTGCGTTTCCTGCTTAACTGTCCCTGGGCAGCCTTCAGGCCTCGAGGTCTCTGGGGTTTTCCATTTTTCACCATAGAGAGACCGAGAGACCGAGATGTCAGGGAATTTTTGGTTTGCCAATGGTCGTTCAATCTATACGCCTTCATTTATCTACGCTCGATTAATTTTCACTGCCGCCCAGATACTTCAAGAACCAATCGGCTGCCAGGTTGGAACTCACCTCGAAACCGGCAAACGAATAAATTTGAAAATGGGTGAGATAGGGAACCTCCGCAACTTGCGATGTCCCCTTAAAAGCCTTTGCGCCGGCAAAGGGGCCGTTCAGCCCGTGTGGCGGAATGAGTTCATCTTTTTCAGCCGGAATCCAGAGTATCTTCGTGGTCTGTGGAATGCGGTCAATGATGGCGCCGGGGCGAAACTCACGGTTGACCTGACCGCTCCACATATCAATCTTGCTGCGGAAAGAGAATCCGCCATCCACTTCTGCGCCCTGACCTGTGCGTGCGCGGTTGATGCCGTCTTCAAGCATCTGCGGCGAAATCGCTACGGGACCATTTGCATTTAATCCTCCGACCGCGCCGACTTGTGCGACAACGGCTTTGACTCGCGAATCGAGCGCCGCCACCATCAACACGACGCTTGCGCCATTGCTCGACCCCCAGATGCCTATGCGTTGCGGATCTATCCCCGGTTCAGTCTGTATATATGAAATCGCGGCGCGGAAATCTTCAGTCTCGCGGAAGTTGTTCAGGTTGGTTCGCTTGACTTGAATGCGCGCCTCTTTCTCCCAGACCGCGCGCGCGTCAGTCGTGGTGTCGGGTTCCAGCAGTAACACATCGCCGCTGCTATAACCATAGGTGCGATAATCAATCGTCATCGCAACCAGTCCGCGTTCGGCAAACCGTGCGCCATATTTTTCAATGCCGACCGCTTGAGCATTAATGCCATGACCGACCACAACAACCGGGTACTTCCCTTGCCCAGTGAAGCCTTTAGGAAAGAAGATTCTGGCGTAACAGGGGGTTCCGTCGCTGTAAAAAGTGACTTGTCGCGAGGTCACGCCGTCGGGCAACTTGAATAACCAGTCTTGTGGTTGCGTGCCGCGTTCGCGTTTCTGGTCAGGGTCTGTGGATTGCTTCTGGAGTTCCGCCCGATATTTTTCAATGATGTCGGTATTGATTTGCGCCGCTGCGGTCATCATAAGTAGAGACATGACAAACGCCACAGCGATGAACTTGCTACCGAACTTCAAACCCGTTGACATAGGTAACCTCATTCACTTCCCAAGACGCGCGCTGAAAGCGCCAGTTGCCAGCCTACTTTTATCAGGTCGGGTGGCCGGCCGGATGCGTTGCGCTCCCCTACTCATCAATTCCCTTCTTTCGCCTTGGGACCGAGACTGCGAAGAAAATTGACAATCTGCCAAATCTGTTTTTCGTTGAGCTTTTCTTTATACGCCAGCATATCCGCCGAAACGCCGTCGCGGATGGCGACAAATATTTCGCCGTCCGTTGAACCGTAATCCCAGGTTTCGTCGGTCAGGTCAGATGGGGTTCCGCCCGAAAGCGCCATGCCGCCATCGCCTTTGGCATTCGGACCATGACAGGAAGCGCAGTAGCGTTTAAATAAAGCTTTTCCCGCTTCGATAGAAGCTGCATCATTGGCCACAGGGTTTTTAAGTTTCTGCGCTGCCGGATTGCCTTTGGACTGTTGCGCTTCAGCCATCAACCAAAATCCGGCGATGATAAAAAGGCTAAAGGTAAGCGCCACGAAACGGCACCATAGAAATTTACTCTTCTTAAAAGATTTACTATTCTTGCGGTACATCAAAATTCTCCACCAGATAATCAGGGTGTCGGTCGCGCAACAGCACAAACAGTTCGTGTATGAGATTGACGATTTTGTTTACGCCATAAGCATATTGATGGTTTTTAACTTTGAGAGAGATGGAAACCCAACCTCCCCGATTTGAGCAGGAAACCTCCGCCCGCCTGCGGTCAACGCGACGATGCTCAGGCAATGTGCGGTCGTGTCGCTCTCGAAGAAATTGTTTCACTTCTTCATAAAGCGCCGATTTGACCGGCACAGCGGGCAACAGTTGCTTAAATCGCAAGGTATGTTTCGTGGTATCCACAACCAATTCCATCTGGTGGCGAATCACCCATACGAATTGAAAATGCCCGCTTTTGATTTCGCTAAAACCGCGAAACACACCTCGGTCAGCATAAGTTTGAAGGTTTTCCCTAACGATATTCAAAGACCTGTTTGCCATCTTATCGGTTGTCAGCAGTCCGTAGTCGGTAGTCGGTTGATGGCAATATCACTTTACGGGCTACCGACCACCGGCTGCCGGCTACTGTTTCAGTGATTGTAGGACATACAACCCGGTTCGACGGTGCCTAAGAATCCGGGTTCGAATTGTTGTTTAATCCAGAATTCTTTCTTCGCCTGACAATTGATGAGCGAAGGGCGACTCTCTTTCACGGCGACTTGATAAGCTCGTTCTAAGGCGGCGCGGAAATCTCCGGGCCTAGTCACATATTCGCCGTGCGCGCCGAGGCCTTCGGCAACCTTGTCATAACGCACATTCTCTTGGAAGAGATGTAAGGATAAGGTGACCGGGCTGCGACTATTGCCAGTCCAGGTTCCCCAGGCATTGTTGTTATAGACAATCACAATCATCGGCATGCGATATTTTGAAGCCGTCTCAAGTTCCATAATGGTGTAGCCAATGCCCGCATCGCCTGTGACACAGATGACCGGCGAACCTTTGTAAGGTTCCTGCACGCTGATGCCGTGGCGCACCGCGACGGCTGCGCCAAAGGCATAACCGACATCGGGACCGATGGCGCCGTATTGATAGGCGCCGTTTAATATTTGCCCTGGCCGATAGCCGCGCAACCAGCGTCGCACGTATCGAGCAATCCCATAGCCGCCGGATACGAAAGTCGTTTGCTCTTTGGGTAGTTTGCCGTGGTACATGAAATCGGTCAGTTCCTTGGCGATGACCGCCGGATGCACGGCGTCTGTATAGCTCAACCCTTTCTCGTAAAAGGTGACCAGTTCGTCCTCGAATTTTTTCCGCGCCGCGGCAATCTCACCAACCCAGGAATCGTGGTTCATTTTCGGCATCGCATCGGCGAGCGCTTCAAGCGCCGCTTTTTCACAACTGACGATGCCCACATCAATCGGCAGATTGCGACCGATATCTTCACAACACGGGTCAATGCGAATGTATTTCGCGTCGGGTCCGAAAGCGAATTCGCCAACCGTCGGCATACAATATTGCCCGACCAGCAAAACGACATCGGCGCTGGCGAGCGCCGACGGAGAAGCGTTGGCTGAAAGCGGACTGGCATCCGAAAATTGCCCTTTCATGGCGCCGGATTCAACGACGGGAATCTGCGCCTTTTCCGCCAGTTTTTTCAACGCCTCCCAGGCCTTCGCATAAAAAACGCCGTTACTGGAGACAATAATCGGGCGTTGAGCTTGTTTTAAGAGGTCAACCGCAGCGCCAATGTCTTTGGGTGAGGGATGAGGTTTTGAGGTCGTACGATATCGGCCTTTGTCATAGTAGTATTCCAACTCGCTTGCAGATTTGAAACTGGCGCGCGTGATTTCAGCGGGGAAATCAAGATGCACGGGGCGCGGGATGCCTGAACGCAACTGTCGAAAGGCATAGCCGCCATACTCGTGAACCCGTTTGGCGCTGATGAGTCGCTTGCCGTATTTTTTTATGCCTTCGGTGTTCGGTTGCTGATAGCCAAGCTGTATGCCGGCTTCGGTATCTTCATTAATGATTGCCATATTGCTGGCCAGCACCAGCACCGGCGAACGCGCGGCATTGGCGGCCGCAATCGCGTTAATCATGTCGGTAAAGCCGGGGCCTTCGGTGCCGGAAGCGGCTGCAATCTCTCCGGTCACGCGGCAGAACCCATCAGCGGCATGGCACATCGCGCCTTCGTGGCGACCCGAATAGGTCGGAATACCTTCCTGGGCAATCGCATTCACGATGGAGTAATTTCCCGGACAAGAAAAGAGCGCGGCAAGCCCCTCTTCTTTACAGACCCGAGCAAAGACCTGGGCGCCGGTCATGGGAAAATCTACTTTGCTAAATGTTGCTTTCGACGCTTCCAGGAAAGCATCGGGAATCTTGATGGGGTTGGCATTTTCAGCGGCAACGGATTCGCTGGCGTCGGCGGTTTTGGCATTGTTCAAAGCGAGAAAAGCCGTGGCGCTCGCGCCGGTCACCGCTTTGGTTACGAAATTTCTTCTGGAAACATCGGGTGTAGATGCTTTGACTTTTTTGTTGGCTTTGGTGATGTCATCCATATTCCCTCACTGATAAGTGGCAGAGTGCGATAGGTTCACGCTCCACTGAGTTGTGTTGTTGAGCAACTGTCGCGGCAACTGTGGAGTTTTGATTTGCGACAGCTTGGATTAGCAAGCCTTACTAAAAGGCGAAGGGACAACTGCAATTGCCCGCTTCTACTAAAATATTTTTGATTCTAAGGTTATAGAGCTTACTACCAATCTCATTCCTGGTAAAAGGCAATGAAGCTGATTCGTTGTCTCAACAGGTCGCGAGCCACTTCATGGCAAAGTTTAATCTCCCAACCTTCGCGATAAGGACCGAATCGCCGCTTGAGACTCCGCTTATTACTACTACTCAAGGGCTTTCAAAGTTACAAGCTTTTGTCTGCCGTTTTCCAGAACTCGCTCAGCTTCTGCTGTTCAATATTCGCTCAAAATTGCCTTGGTAAATGCAACCAACCAACCGGTCGGTAAGTATATAAAGAATTGCCGATGATAGCAATCTTGTTTCTTTATTCCTGTCCGTTTTATAAATGAGTGCAACAGCCGATACAAATTTTAGCAGAGGCAAAAGATGCAAATTGAGCCCGTCATATTAGAAGGTCAGCATATCCGACTCGCGCCGCTTGCGCTGTCTCACCAGACCAGGCTATGTGAGATCGGGTTGGATGAACGGTTGTGGCAACTGACAACCATCCGGATACAGACCGTAGAAGAGATGCGCGAATACCTTCAAACAGCCTTAGAGGCGCAAGCCGAAGGAACCGCTTTACCCTTTGTTATGATTGATAAAGCGACCCAGGAAATCATTGGTACAACGCGCTACCACAACATCAATCAAAGACATCGCCGGTTGGAAATTGGCTTTACCTGGATTGCTCCCGCCTGGCAGCGGACGTTCGCTAATACGGAAGCCAAGTATTTGATGTTAAAGCAGGCGTTTGAAAATTACCGCTGTGTGCGCGTCGAGTTCAAAGCCGATTCCGGCAATCGGCCATCGTGTCGCGCCCTGCTTCGCCTTGGCGCAAAACAAGAAGGCGTGTTGCGCAATTATGCGGTTTCAACTCATCGAGGGGTAAGGGATTTGATATTGTTCAGCATCGTTGATTCGGAATGGCCTGCCGTAAAAGCGAGGCTTGAAGAGAACCTGGAGCGCTACCGAAACGCCGCAGACCTTTCATTATGAATTCCCGCAATAAGCCTGCGTCGTCATCACGCCTCTGCGGTTTCACTAGTTGACCGCCGAAAACTTAGCGGTCAGCAGCGCGCGCGAATTTCAGGTTCACTTATTAGAGGGGAGTTGAATTCTTCCGATTTAGCGCGGCAACTTTCAGCCGCAAACTTTCGCCATCAAAAACCTGTTCGCGCTATTTCAAAACTCCAGTTTTCCGTTGTACATCATGTCTTTGACTTTGTAACGCATATTGAGCTGATATTTATCAGAGAATTCCGAATAAAATTGAATCTCTTCATTTTCAGGCGTTAGGATCGGCTTACCATTGACATGGCGGGGAAAGATAAACTTTGCGCCCAATCCATCCTTTTTCGGCGGTTGATATTCTGAAATATAAATGCGTTCGCCGCCTTTAATCGTCAGATAGGTGTTGCTTTTCAAATCGACGGTCGTGCGGGTATCTAGCAAGGAGCCGAATTCGCGAATTTCGTTTTTGGATTCCGTCCCATCGGCATCCACAGCGACGATGATGTAATCGG
>JBIOWC010000267.1:0-11501 GCA_044868105.1 Blastocatellia bacterium | reverse complement strand
ATTGTTGTTGCGGGTTCGGCTTGGTACGCGTCTCTCCGGGCTTGCGTTCTTGTTGCTGCATCGGATTGGGCGCACTTTGTTGCTGGTCTTTAAATATTTGGAAGCGCGATTTTACCAATCGTCGGGGGAAATAGTTATTGCTTAAATCACCATCGGCGGTTTCAAGATGGGGGTCGAGCGTCAAACTTTTGATCTCTTTGCGCGTCACAATTAACTTTGTTGCATCACTATTATTGTATCGCCAGATTTCCGCAGGGATTCGCAGCTCTTCTTTCGCCCCATCCGTATACTCGATTTCAAAGATTACCGGCATCACCAATCCACCGATATTTTTCAAATCAATAACATAAAAATTCAACCCTGAATTCATCAATTCGCGTTCTTTGGCGTTGAGGGTGGCAACGAATTTTTGATATTCGTCGCGCTCGCGCTCTGTGATTTTGAATTCATCATAGGTGTTATAGAAATCGTTCAAGGATGGGAATTGCTCCGTCCGTTTTGGTAAAGGTTTATTTCTCTGACTGGACAGCGTCGCCGGTTGGGCATTTTGTTCTTTTCGGGCTTCGGCTTTTTCTATTTCAGGATTGTGCGTATTGATGCTGTACATGCGGACGTTTTCAATTGAAATGTCGGTGTGGTCAGTGGTGTAAAACCACCCGTGCCAGAACCAATCCAGGTCAATCCCTGAGGCATCTTCCAGGGTGCGGAAAAAATCGGCAGGCATCGGGCGTTTGAATTGCCAGCGTCGCGCATACTCTTTGAACGCATAATCGAAAAGCTCGCGCCCAAGTACAGTTTCACGCAAGATGTTTAACGCCGTTGCCGGTTTGGCGTAGGCATTATTGCCGAACTGCAAAAGCGATTCCGAATTCGTCATAATCGGCACCTGCGCCTGACTGAGCATATAGTCCACAATATTTTTGGGCTCGCCGCGTTGCGAAGGATAATTGGGCTCCCATTCCTGTTCGGCAAGATATTGCAGAAAGGTATTCAAGCCTTCATCCATCCACGTCCATTGCCGTTCATCGGAATTGACAATCATGGGAAAGTAATTGTGTCCGACTTCGTGAATAATTACGCTGATTAACGCATACTTTGTGCTTGCCGGATAGGTGCCATCGGTTTCGGGTCTGGGACCGTTGAAACAGATCATCGGGTATTCCATACCGCCGACCGGACCATTGACGGAAATCGCCATCGGATAGGGATAATTAAAAGAGTAACGCGAATAAGTATTGAGGGTGTGAATAATCGCGTGCGTCGAATACTTATCCCAAAGCGGCAGGCCTTCTTTCGGATAGTAAGACATCGCCATCACTTGATGGCCTTCGACATTGTGCCCTTGCGCGTCCCAAATGAATTTACGCGATGAGGCAAATGCAAAATCGCGAACCTTCTCGCCGACAAAATGCCAGGTCTTTTTACCCTTAGGTTTACTCGATTCATTGGTTTTTGCTTCATCCGGGGTGACGATAAAGACCGGACTGGTCGCGGTTTTCGCCTTCACCAGTCTATCAACCTGAACTTTACTTAAAACTTCAGTCGGGTTTTGCAAAACGCCAGTTGCGGCAACCACATGGTCATCGGGCGCGGTAATCTTCACGCTATAATTACCGAATTCAAGGGTGAATTCGCCCGCGCCTAAAAACTGTTTATGTTGCCAGCCGGTGACATCATTGTAAGCAGCCATGCGCGGAAACCAGTGGGCGATTTCATAAATATAATTGCCATCTTTGGCAAAGAACTCATAGCCTGTACGCCCGCCAAGTTTTCTCTGATCATTGATGTTGTAATTCCAGGCAATCGAAAAGACCGTGTTTTGCCCCGACGCCAGCGGCGATTTTAAATCAATACGCATCATGGTTTTAACGATGGTATTTTTTAGCGCCGTGCCGGCGGCATCTTTAACTGTGGTGATTTTATAGCCGCCATCGAAATCGCGCTTCGCCACGCTCTCCACAACAGAATAAGGAACCCGATTCAATTCAGGCGCGGTTCGTGTTGAAAAACTGTCCGATTCTTTGGCAAAAATATTCTGGTCTAATTGCACCCATAAGTAGGTCAGGGTATCGGGTGAATTATTGTAATAAGTGATGGTTTCGGTTCCGCTGATCCGTTGATTCACATCATCGAGTTCGACATCAATCTGGTAATCGGCGCGTTGTTGCCAATAACGATGACCCGGCGCGCCCGACGCTGTGCGGTATTCATTCGGAGTCGGTAGAATCTCTTCGAGTTGTTTAAATTTATCAATCGGTTTTGATTTCGATTGCCCAAAGGTACAGGGAACAAGAACCAGAAACGTGCAGATAAGCAAAAGATGACGCATTGTTATAGACCTTTCATCATCAGGGTTGGCTAGGGTGTCCGCGTGCAAGCCAGTCTATAGCAAGGCGTCGCCGCCACGCAATATCGAGGGATTTAATTTTCGACTTCAATCCAACCGAGCGCTGTTCTTTATCAATTTAATCAAATCCCTGATTTCCAGGTTTGTAACCCGGATCGTCTTGCCGCCGCTTTTTCACTGTTTCATCAATCAATTCATTCCCGAATGAAGTCGTTCTCAGTGAGCGAAAATATCTGGGGAATAACTTCCCGTATTCGCCTTTCAAAAACTCTGTATAGGAATCTCTGTAAGGGGCGCGATAGTTTTCGTCGGTTGGTTTTACCAACTTTAAATCGAGGCCTTGTTCGCTGGCTTTTTCTTGCATCCACCGCAAGGTGAGGTCGGATAATCTTCTGTCCTCGTAACCTCCGCCGACATCGGAATGCGCGCCAACGAACCAGCGTTGTTCAAGGGTTTGATTGGGTTTTTCCTTCGGGTTCCAAAGGCAGACATCATAATCCCTGCGGTTTTCGTCTATAGCAACGGCGTGATAACCGTTCTCAACAATTCCACTCAACGACGTATCGTGAAACTCATAGAGTTTACTATTGAATTTTTTTAAGACCCCAAAAGGAATGCCTAAAGCGCCGACGGTATCCCAGACGCCGAGAAATTTTATCTTAATCTCTCTTGAAAAGACCTCGCGAAATTCGCTGGCGACCATTGAATCGGGACCATCATCTCGGGTTCGATAAATGCCATAGGCCATTGCGGTTCGTAGCGGCAGCAAGCGGTTTTTAACCAACCCGCAATTGCGAATTAAACCGACCAGGCTTCTGGCGGTGTAGGCGCCCCGACTAAAACCTAAGACAAAAACCTCATCTCCGTCCTTATAATTTTTCGCCAGCACTTTATAGCCTTCGAGGATATTCAGGTCGAGACCGGCACCGAAGGTTCCGCCGATGAATTTATCATACCAATGGGTTCCAATCCCCTGGTCATACCAGGCAAATTGCTCCACCCCGTCATCGGCCAGGGGTTTGACCGATTCATAAAATCTGCGGACATTGGTTTCGACCTGCTGGTCTTCGGGGATATTATCATCTGCCGGTCGGTTCCACGTGCCATCAAAACATAGAACAATTCGTTTCATCATCCCTCCTTCAAACTTAGGCATCCTTGACGCTAGGCCGACCCGGCTCAAGCGCAGCTCTCGTTTGAAAATCTTTGAACTTAGGAAAATGCGACCAGGCGAATTCCATAATCGCCTTCTAAATTGTAATGTCTGCCGTGAACATCACCTTCACCGTTAGCAATCGTCAGTTTTCGTTTGCGGACATCTTCGCGCCATTTCGGATTAGCGGCATCGGCGCGGCGATTGGCAATAATGCGTAGTCGCTTGACTTCTATGGTTTCAGCATTGCCGCCGCCTATCTGATTAAAATCGTTTTTGATGAGCGCTTTGACCGTATTGCTGATACTGCCATTTTGGGTGCGGATATCGAACATCAAGGCGATGGCTCGTTCGGAAAATAACCCGTAGTCGGCGCACCATTGACGAGCGGTCTGAAACCCCTGCGCCGCATGTTCGACCTGAATATCCTGATAGGCATCCGTTCGCCCCAGCGTTTTAAATAGTCCTTTCCAAGGTTCAATCACCTGTTTTTTAGGCGATTGAATTGAGCGCGCCCATTCCATCTGTTTTGCCAAGGGTTTGGTCAAAATAGAGCGCAGCGTTTTGGCATTGTCATGAAAAATATCGTCAATTAAATCGGCGTGTTTTTGATCCATCTCTTTTAAGAGGGGTTGCAAACTGCCTTGTTTGATATTCCACTGCAAAACGCCGAAGCTAATACCCTGCCCGTCGAAATCTCCCGTCAGTCCTGCAAAACATTCAGGCGGCGGGGTACTGGTTTCAAAAGCGCCGGTCAGCGCCAGACAGCGAAAGGCTAAGGGTTTGTTGATGAGTGGCGAAGCCGGAATTTCGGTTTCCGGGAATAAGGCATTCCAGGTGCCCTGACCAACCTTGCCATCATCGGTCAGGTTGTTTTGCTGTTGAAAGAGCTTCACCGCGCTTTCTGTTCCGCCGCCGAAATCCGAATCAATCGGCCCCTGATAGAGGCCAAGTTGTTTCAATCTCTTTTGTATCTTTGCAACCGGTTGTCCGTTGGAACCACGTTGATATAGAGGCATTATTTCTCCTTGTTACCTGATGTTTAAAATTTCCCGCCGCCTTACTGCGCCGTTGCGAAAAGCCTGTGGGAAAGGAGTTGGCTCAATAATACCCGCGAAAACTTATGCGCGTACCGGCGCGATGATTTCAAGATGGATATGGTTGTCGTGTCCGCTCAGATGCTGGCATAGGCCTGCGGCAATGAGCACCGGGTCATTGAGAAAAGTTCGACTGAATAGGGGTTGGCTTCTGAGCGCTTTCAACATCGCGCGCGCGGCGACGCGGTCATAGGTATTGTCAGTGACCACAATACCACCGGCTCCGCCGTCCTTACGCGGCAAGCGTAAATCACACGCCATCCCCGCTTCATGTCCCGCGTGACTTGGCGTATTACCGCCTTGCGGTCGGCTCGTATCATTGATGGTTATCAGCGCTGCATTGGGATGCGTGCTTAAAAAATCAGTCTTATATTTTGCGGCGGCGGCTTGCAAGGTGTCATCGAGCCAGTCGGTTCCGAAATCATGATTATCTGCCGCATCCGCGACTTCATCATTGATGTAGCCTTTTTGCTTGGAACCCGGCGACATCTGTTTCCAATGCGGCGCATTATCGGCTTGCAACCACTTGTGGGTCTCTTTACCGACTTGAATCAAGCCGTCGTTATGCGTACTTTCAACGGTGTTGAGCCCATTCTTTATCGCTTGAAAAAGTTTGATGGTGTGAATGGTTAACGGACCAACCGTGGTTCCGGTATTCATCAACCAATTGAAACCCAACTCAACCAGTCGGTTTTTTACGGCAATTACGTCATCGGCTTGGTTTGCACCATTCGCTCCGACACTATTTTGCAGATTGATGATTGGCATGAAAGTCTCTCCTATTATTCCGGGCTGGAATACCTAACAGGTTTGAAGATGTCCCCCTATTCTATTTATGAGCGAGAGGAAAAAACATTACAAAATAATTCACGTTCGATTTTTTGCTGCCGTTTAATAGATATTTCAGGTTCAAAAATAAATTGCTGATGAGAGATTTAAGCAACTCTATTGTGAGGACGTTGTAGTTTAATGGACAACTGCTAAATCAACAAACGGATAATCGCATCCACAACCTGGAAGATATTTTTGTCGCCGACTTGCACACAAAAATCTGCTTGAGCATAAGCCAATCGTCTGCGGTTCAATAATTCCCGAAGTTCATCCTCGCCTCGCGCCAGTGGACGCGACCCGTCAAAGTTGATTCTTGCGATGATGACCTCCAACGGGCAATCTAACCAAATGGTACGCCCGAGTTCGCGAATTATTTTTTGATTTTCACTGGCGACAAATGCGCCTCCTCCTAAAGCGATAACGGTTTGTTCTAACCTGCCACAAGATTGAATCACGGTCGTTTCAAGTTGGCGAAAATAGGGTTCGCCAAATTCGGCGAAGATTTCGGGAACCGCCCGCCCGGCCGCCGCTTCAATCAAATCATCCGAATCAATGAATTGATAATTTAATTTTTCGGCGAGGGCTTTGCCGACAGTGGTCTTTCCCGCACCCATAAAACCGACGAGAAAGATGAGCCCTTCTGTACCTCTGAGATTGTCGTTCATTTTGCTTATCGTTTGGCATAATTTCTAACGGCTCCATGTTTGGCCGCCAGGTGTTCACCTAAACTTGAACAAACCGATTCGCAGAGATTGAAAATACTCTCATCCGCTACTCGATAAAACGTATTCAATCCCTCTTTGCGCCTCGCGACAATCCCTTCATTTAGTAAAATTGCCAGGTGTTTTGAGACATTTGCCTGCCCGCCGCCGGTCGCTTTAACGATCTCCATGACGCTCAGCTCGCCATCCCCTATGGTATTTAGAATTTTGAGTCGCATCGGCTCTGCCAAGGCCCGAAATCGTCCGGCAATCAAATCCAACGCTTCATCGCTAAGCTCTTTGCGCTGTTTTTTTATCATGCTCTTCCCTTCTTGATTGGTAAATTAAATTACTATATGGTTATATGGCTTGTTAAGCAATTTTATTCTTTGCCTAGAGGATAATCAGGGTACCCAAGGCGCAATGTTAAGCAAATGAGCCAGGCAGATTTTAGCACTGATTGATGAGATTGTGCCGCCCGAATGGCGAATCCTCTGGAAAGCAACCGGAGGTCAGGATGTATTTCAAACAATTCTATCTTGGGTGTCTGGCCCATGCGTCATACCTTATCGGTTCAGACGGAGAAGCCGCCGTGGTTGATCCTCAACGCGACGTTGACCAATACCTTAATGAAGCGGCCGCCCAGGCCTTGCAAATCAAATATGTCATCGAAACACACCTGCACGCAGATTTCGTCAGCGGGCATCGGGAACTGGCAGCGCGAACCGGCGCCACGATTGTTTTCGGGGCAAAAGCCGCTGCCGGGCTTTCGCACCTGGCAGTAAGCGATGGCGATAAATTAACCATTGGTCGGGCAACCCTTGGCATACTCGAAACCCCCGGTCATACGCCCGAAAGCATCTCGATACTGGTGACCGATGGTGAAAACCCTGACCAACCCGCCAAGCTACTCACGGGTGATACACTGTTTATCGGCGATGTCGGACGTCCGGATTTAGTCGGTTCAAAAGGCTACAGCGCAGAAGCTATGGCCGGGATGTTATACGACAGCTTGCATGAAAAAATTTTGCGTTTACCGGATGACGTTTCGGTTTATCCGGCGCACGGGGCTGGTTCGCTGTGCGGACGTAATATCTCAAAAGAAACTTTTTCTACAGTCGGCGAACAACGCCGATTCAACTACGCGCTGCAACCCATGCCCAGGCAGGCATTTGTTGAAATGATGACCACCGATTTGCCGGAAGTTCCGGCCTATTTTCCACGCGATGCGGAGATCAATCGCGCCGGTGCAGTGGCGCTCGACGAATTGCCACGCCCTGCCGAACTAACAGCGCAAGAGGTGCAACAGCTTCTTCAACAGAACGTCGTGGTACTCGATGTCCGCAATTCTGCGGCATTCGGTACAGGGCACCTTCCACATTCAATCAACATCGCTCTGAGCGGACAATTCGCTTCCTGGGCTGGAAGCTTACTCAACCAGGATTTACCGATTATTTTAGTCACCGATGGGATGGAAGCCGTTGATGAAGCGGTCGTGCGCCTGTCGCGCGTCGGCATCGAAAATATCAAAGGCTATTTGAATGGCGGCATCAAAGCCTGGAGCGATGCCGGGTTTGAACTGGCAACGATTGCGCAAATTTCTGTAGATGAACTCAAGCATCGCTTGGACGAGGCCGGTGAGTTACAAGTCCTGGATGTGCGTCGCCCATCTGAATATGCCAGCGGTCACGTGCCAGGCGCGATAAACGTTCCGGTTTCTAAAATTGGGAAAACGGAGATTAAATTTGACGCGACTAAAGCGACAGCGGTGATTTGCGCGAGCGGTTATCGTTCAAGCGCCGCAACCAGTATTCTGGAACAGCTTGGATTCACCGCGCTTTTCAATGTTGTTGGCGGCACCAGCGCCTGGGTGACGGCGGGGTTTTCAACCGAAAATTGAGGCAAAACACCGTCAATATTTTGACCATTTAACTGACCGTGCCGGCATCGCACACCTGCGATAGTAGCTGATAAAACTCCGGAAAAGAGACTTCCGCGCAATCTGCGCCGATAATTTCGGTTTCCCCTTCCGCAAGCAAAGCCGCCACCGCAAAGGCCATCGCAATGCGATGATCGCCCGCGGTTTCGATGCGCGCCGGCGTGAGCCTCTGCTTCCCGGAAATTGCAAACCCGTCTTCAAACTCTTCAATCGCGCAGCCCATCTGGCGGAGTCCTGCGGCAACGGTTTTGATACGGTCACTCTCTTTGATGCGCAATTCTTTGGCATCGCGGACTTCCAATCGTCCTTCGATTTGTGTGCCGACAACTGCGAGAATGGGAATCTCATCAATCAGATTGGGAATGATACTGCCCGAAAGCAACAACCCGTCTTTTCCGGTTCGCAAATCGCCGCTTGAAATATGTAAATCGCCAACCGGTTCGCCATGTCTTTTAGTGACATTTTCAAATTTGATAGAGGCGCCCAATTCATTCAAGACATCCAGAAAAGCGGTGCGCGTTTCATTCAGGTTCACTCCTTCAATCACCATTTGAGAATCGGGCAAAATGCTAGCCGCAGCCGCGAAGAAGGCGGCCGACGAGACATCGCCCGGCACCCGGTAGTTGACCGGCTTGAGTTCAACGCCGCCTTCGATGCTTGATTGCGTATTTGAGTAATGGATAGGCGCGCCAAATTCCTCAAGCATGAGTTCTGAATGATTGCGCGACAACGCCGGCTCTTTAACCGATGTGACCCCGTCAGCAAATAGTCCGGCAAACAGCACACAGGTTTTCACCTGCGCGCTGGCTACAGGGCTCGCATAATCAATGGCGCGCAGCTTGCCGCCTTGAATGCGAAGCGGCGCGAAATTCTCTTCTCTTCCCACAAGGTTTGAGCCCATCATCCTGAGCGGGCCAATGATGCGCCCCATCGGTCTTCGGCGGATACTGGCATCGCCATCGATCTCTGAGGCAAACGGTTGCCCGGCCAGCAATCCGCTCAACATTCGAATGGTTGAACCGGAATTGCCGACAAATAGTTTCGCCGGAAGATTGGGCGGCTTGAAACCGCGAAGCCCATTGCCATGAACGATGAGATTTTCGCCCTCGCGTTCCACCACAACCCCTAAGCGTTTGACGCAATCAAGTGTCGCCTGACAATCGGCGCTCGACGCGAATCCGCTGATGGTTGAGGCGCCCCTGGCAATCGCCGAAAGCATCGCTACGCGGTGCGAAATTGACTTGTCTCCGGGCACACGAATCGCGCCCACGACCTTCGATTTGCCTTTAATTCTTATGTTTCTTGACATCGTAACTTTGGCTATGTTACACAATGACGCGCCTCGTGACTACTCAGTTTTTAGAATGTTAGGAAAGGCTGTTGCTGAATGACAGAGACTTTAGAACTATCCATACCGAGCAAATTAGAATCTGTAGAAAAGATAAGCTCTGAGGTCAAAGAGGCGACAGCTAAAGTCGGTTTTGAAGAAGATGATGCCAATTGGATTGAACTGGCGGTTCACGAAGCACTCATCAACGCGATTGCTCACGGCAACAAACATTCGGATGAAAAAAATGTTGATGTCAAATTTATCACAGAAGCCGATTCATTAACCGTGATTATCCGCGATAGGGGGGAAGGGTTTGACCCAAGTCATTTGCCCGACCCTACGGATGTTGATAATTTGCTTAAACCCACGGGTCGCGGAATCTTTTATATGCGCACTTTCATGGACGAAGTCGAGCATTCATTACACCCCGAAGGTGGGAGTATTGTGCGTTTGAAAAAATGGAAGCGCCAACAACAATCAGCATAAAAGGAGAAATGGAAAGATGTCTCAATTAAGCCTTAAACAACGTGAAGCAGGCGATGTCACAGTATTGGATTTATCGGGGAAAATTACCATCGGCGAAGGCAGCGTTCAATTACGGGATGCGGTAAAAGGATTACTTGAAAGCGGTAAAAACAAAATCCTGCTTAACCTCGGCGATGTCTCTTACGTAGATAGCTCCGGCATCGGTGAGTTGGTCAGTTCCTACACCACGGTCAACAAAGCGGGCGGTCAATTAAAACTGTTGAATTTGACCAAAAAGATTCAAGATCTGCTGGCAATCACCAAACTGCTTACGGTTTTTGAAATCCATGAAGATGAAGGCGCGGCTTTAGCGAGCTACAAATAAACGATTCCAACTTATCTTTGAACAAAAATGGCGCGAGTTTCCCTGCAAGGCCGCGCCATTTTTGCTTGGGTTGGTAGCAAAATGTGTCGAGTTAAGAAAAACATTCTGCGGAATTTTTTGCTGACCCTCTGTTTGTCGTTGCTCTCACCTCTCACCGGTCACGCGCAAACCAACGCTTCACCTATTCCCGCTTCCAAATCCTGGGCCGTGGTCATCGGCATCTCGAAATACCCAAAACTTCCGGGCGGTTATCAATTATCCTTCGCTGACAAAGACGCCATTGGCTTTGCCGATGCGATTAAAAGAGTTTGTGGCGAAAACGTACGCACTTTCATCAATCAGGAAGCCACGGTTACAGCAATCAAAGAAGCGGTTGGCAACTGGCTTGCCCGTTCCACGAACGAAGCCGATACGGTTTATATCTTCTTTTCCGGTCATGGGTTTTTCGAGAAAGAGTATGGTGAGTCCTACTTGCTGACCTATGATTCCGATGCCAATGTTCCTTACGCTTCGGCAATTTCACTAAAAGATTTAGGCTATGCCATTAGCCGCAGAGTTCATGCTCGCCGGGTTCTGTTTATTGCAGACGCTGTAAGAAAAGACTATTTCGACCCGGAAAAGGATGATGGCGAGGCGTCAAAAAAATTTGCCCAAGCCGTTGGGCAAATCGCCGATGCACGTTCCGGCGTTTCAACGCTGTTGGCAAATCGCGGCGGCGAATTTTCGCGAGAAGGGCAACGCTGGGAGGCCCACGGAGTCTTCACGAAATATTTGCTCGACGCGATGGCAAACAGCGCCGATAAAAACAGTGACGGATTGACGAGCGGCGAAGAGGTCTTCGATTTTATTTCTTCGCGGGTTGCCGCGGATACGTCAAATAAACAACGCCCATGGCGTTCAGGTAATACAATCGCTGAAATTGCTCTGGCTAAAAACCCTGCAACTGCGGTCAAAACACCGACGATGATACAAACCCCTGAACTGAACAAAGCCGACAAGCCCAGCTTAGTCGCGAAAGCCGAAGAGCCGCAGATTCCCAAAATTCAATCGCCGCAGTCAGGCGTAAAATCCGTAGAGAAAAAAGAGTCAACTCAACCTCCTGCCGTTGCCAAATCGCAACCGCCGGTTTCGCAGCCCGTAGCGTCACAACCACCTGTAACCTCCTCAACACCGATTGCCAAAGCGAATGAACCGGCTACCGCTAAAATTGAACCGCCAAAGCCGACAACGACGAGTAACCCAAAACCCAATCA
>JBIOWC010000266.1:0-2780 GCA_044868105.1 Blastocatellia bacterium | reverse complement strand
GCGCATACTCTTTTCTAAGTAGGCGCGCGCTTCAGGGTAATTTTTCTGTTTGAGCAAGCTGTAGCCGAGATACATTTGCCCCTCAGCGCTTGCAGGTTGAAGTTGCAGGGCGCGGCGAAAGCATTGTTCGGCGGCAAAGATATCCGGCTTTTTCAGCCAGGTCGCGCCCAGCGCCAGAAGATAGGCCGGTTCGTCGGGTTGAAGTTTTACAGCTTGCTCAAGCGCCCATTGCGCTTCTTCATAGGCGGCCGATTTCAGCGCCGTCAAAGCGTAACGGTACAAAAGTTCCGGGGCGTTACCTAGGGTTGCTTTCGCCCGCAAAAGGTAGTAGGTGACCGTTTGCGAATCCTTTTTAAGGCGAGCGACTTCGGCCATACCGAGCAAGGCTTCGGTTGCACGGGGCTCTGTACCAAGCATCACGAGATAATTCTCTTCGGCTTTTGTCGCCTCGCCTTTCGCCAGATACGCATCACCGAGAGTGATAATCAAGGTGACGGGCAAGGGCTTCGCGGTTTCGATTAAACGAATGCATTCATCAAGGTGATGTTGAGTAAATAACAGACGCGCCAGTTTATAAAAAGCTTCGCTATGATCGGGCGCCAGGCGCAGCACGGTTTTTAATTTCGCAATCGTCATCTCCGGCGCGCCTTTGAGCAGATAGAGATAGGCCAGATTCAGATGCGCGCCAATGAGTTGATGATCGCTGCGAAGGGCGCGCCCAAAAAAAGATTCGGCTTCGTTCAACCGGCCTTGACTGGCGCGAATCGTGCCCAACAGGTTGAGCGCGGAAGCTTCTTCGGGTTTCATCTTCAAGACGGCGTTCAACTCGCGTTCGGCTTCCGCCAATCGTTGTTCGCGAATGAGCGCCGCGGCCTGTTGCAGACGATTTTCCCAATTGGTTCTCTGCGCTGAGGTACTGAGCGGAAAAAAGAAAGCGAGCAGCAGCCCGATAGAAAAGGTGAATTGTTTGCTGCAGGGAAAGCCCGTATTGAATGGTCGAACAATCATTACATTGATTTGTTTCGTTGCGTGCGGGGTAAAAATCTGGACGGAGGGCTGACACAAAAGTGTTGAGCCCTCCGTCTTTGAAGGGCTGACATAATAGTATTGAGCCCTCCGTCTTCGATTCATCCAGTGCGTGCTGGATTAGAAGCTGAATTTAAATCCGAACTGAATGACCCGCGGTCCGAGATTGCTACCCAGCCGACCGAAGTTCGAGTTTTGCGGTTTACCAAAGTTCGGGTCTGACTGCGTATTTTGGAAACTCAGGCCGGTATCCAGCCCATTGAAATTCGCATGGTTGAAGACATTAAAAAATTCCGAGCGGAATTGCAGCCCGTAACGCTCGCGGATTTTCCAATTCTTTGACAGCGAAAAATCGATGTTTTTAATGCCTGGTCCGCGGATGGCGCCGCGCCCGAGATTGCCGAACGACCCGGCGGCCGGTAAGGCAAAGGCCGCTGGATTCAAATATTGAGTCGGGTCGCCGGTATCCAGATAAATCGGCACCCCCGAAACCAAATCGGGACGAAAACCGCCGGGAGCTGCAGTCCCCAGCCCGGCCGTATTGGCTCCTGAGGTTATCTCAACCGGCGTCCCGCCCAGGAACGAGGCAATCGCATTAAATTGCCAATCGCCGAGTAGCTTACTGGCGACGGTGCCCAGGTTGTTAAACGAGGGTAGATTATAGACGGCATTCATCACCAACATCTGGCGACGGTCGAGGTCAGCATCGCCGCGATCCAGGTCATAGTTGAACGGATCGGTGGTGTTGCTGGTAAATGAGGCCAGCGGCACATTGGAAATTGCATGGCTCCAACTGTAAGAGACCTGGAAAGCCAGACGGTCACTGAAGCGACGATTCACCCAGACTTGCAGCGAATGATAAGAAGAGTCGCCGGTCGATTCCGTCCAGTTAATCGGCCCTAATCCTTTGAACCGGCGATTGGCATCAATCAGCGCGGTGGTGTCCTGGTTATTGCGAATGGCCGTGGCAATGGCTTGCCGTGCGCTCGGCACAACATCGTTGTAATTGATACCGCGTCGCCAAATATGCAGCCCGTGGTTGCCAATATAAGAGGCTTCGACAACCGTGTTCTTCATCACTTCGCGTGACAGGCTGAGGTTCCATTGCCAGCTCTCCGGCGGCCGGAAGTTTTCATCAACCGCGAGGAAAGCGGTATTCGAGCCGACCCCGGCAACTGCATTCTTGAGTCCCGGATTGATGGTATCCAAACTGCGGAAGGTGGGGTCATCACCTAAGTTTGCCGTGCTGCCTCCCCAGTTGGTATTGACGGTGGTTGTCCAGGGCGGGTTTTGTCCCATGCGCAAAATATCTTCGATGACTTGCGAGCGGCTGATGAAGCGCCCGAAACCGAGCCGCAGCGCCGTTTTTCCATCACCAAAGATGTCCCAGGCGGCGCCGATGCGGGGCTGGAAACCTTTGTTATAAGGTCGCACCAGCGAACGCGGTAGTCCCGCTTGCTCGGCCTGATCGGCTCGCACCAAGCCGCTGAGCGGATTCACGCCATCATACAATCTGGGAACATAGTTGCTGATGCGATTCTCGTCCGAGTAAGCCGGAGCGTATCTCGACCAGCGCAGTCCCAGGGTCAGGGTCAGTCGGTCACGCACTTTCCAGGTGTCGTTGCCATAAAATTCAAAGTCGTGCCAGCGCCCTTTTTGTTGCCCCAGATTATCAATCTCTGTGTAACAACCGAGAGGCAAATCTTTGACCAATAGATCAGCAATGGCATTGCCGGTGCGCGAGTTTGTGCCAC
>JBIOWC010000265.1:0-31354 GCA_044868105.1 Blastocatellia bacterium | reverse complement strand
TCGGTGCGACGCGAAGTGATGAAAGAAGAAGACCGTGTGCCGACTGTTGAAGAGTTGCAACGCATGCGCGACCTCGTTGATAAAGCGATGCGCGATGGCGCGGTCGGCCTGTCAACCGGTCTGATTTATGTGCCGGGAACTTATGCGAAGACCGATGAAATCGTTGAACTCGCCAAAGTCGTGTCAACATACGGCGGCATTTACGCGACCCACATGCGCGACGAAGGCAACCAGGTTACCGACTCAATTAAAGAGACGCTGACCATTGGTGAACAGGCAAATCTGCCGGTTGATATTTCGCATTTCAAGGTTTCGTCAAAAAAACGCTGGGGCGCAAGCCTCACGACTTGTCAAATGGTCGCCGAGGCGCGCGCCCGCGGGCAACAGGTGACGGTTGATCAATATGTTTACACGGCTTCGTCAACCTCGTTGAACACGGCGCTTCCGACCTGGGTTTTAGAAGGCGGGCGCGACAAAGCCAGAGAACGCCTGACCAATCCGCAGATGCGCGAAAAGATTAAGCGTGAAATGATTGCTTCAATCAAACAGAGCGGCTTTAAGGATTGGTCTTATGCCGTGGTTAGCGGCTACCAACCCAACCCGGCTTTTGAAGGCAAGAGCATCACAGAAATTACCAGACTGGCGCGTGGCAAAACCGGCCAAGCCGAAGAAGCCGAACAGATTATTGACATGTATCTCGCCGGTTCGGCCGGCATGATTTATCACAAAATGTCTGAGCCAGATGTCGAGCGCATCATCGCGCAACCTTATACGATGATTGCTTCCGATAGCGGCGTCCTCAAGATAAATCAGGGGGTGCCGCATCCGCGAGGTTATGGCAACAATGCGCGCGTGCTGGGCGTTTATGTGCGCGAAAAAAAGATTCTCGGGCTTGAAGACGCCATTCGAAAAATGACCTCGCTTCCGGCCGCAACCTTTAAGCTTTGGGATAGAGGGTTGATTCGTCGGGGCTTTGCCGCAGACCTGGTTATCTTCGATGAAAAGCGCGTCGGCGACCGCGCGACTTTTGCAAGTCCACATCAATACGCCGAAGGTTTCACTTTCGTTTTCGTCAATGGCAAAGCGGTCATTGAAAACGGCGAACACACCAAAGCGCTGGCGGGTCGCGCGCTTTATAACAACGGAGTAAGGTATTCGGTGGTCGGTAGCCAGTAGTCGGTGGCTTCCTAACCTTGAAATTATTCAACTCCGGTACAAATTTCTGATAACCGGCTACGGTCTACCGGCTACTATGAACATCGCGCCTTCAAAATATAGGATCCTCGAAAAGATTGGCGCAGGCGGAATGGGCGAGGTCTATAAAGCGGAAGACCTGGCGTTGCTGAGAAAAGTCGCCATCAAAGTGATGACGAAAAAGATTACCTCAACCGCCAATGCCGACCTCAGGTTCTTGCGCGAAGCCCGCCTGGCGTCCAGCCTGAATCACCCGCACATTGTCACCATTTATGAGATTGGCGAAACCGACGAACACGCCTTTATTGTGATGGAGTATATCGAAGGTCGCAGCTTGCGCGAATTGATTCGTTCGCGTCCGCTTACCGCCGAAGAGGTGCTAAGGATTAGCTTACAAATCAGCGATGCGTTAATCGAAGCGCATGCACACGGCATCATTCATCGCGACATTAAACCGGAAAACATTTTGCTCACCGAACGCGGCGACGCGAAATTACTGGATTTCGGGCTGGCAAAAAATTTTCTGGATCTGGCCCCGGATTCCGGCTCGCCGGCTAAGGAAAGCTTGACCGATTCAGGCGCCGTCATCGGCACCGTTTCTTATATGTCGCCGGAACAGTTGCGGCGCGAATCCCTGGATGGGCGTTCGGATATTTTTTCCTTTGGTATTGTGCTCTATGAAATGCTAACCGGAAGCATTCCGTTTCCCGGCGCCAACACGTTTGATATCGCGGCGGCCATCTTGAAAGACCAACCGCAAGCCTTTGCCTTATTACCGCCAAACATGCCCGCAGAAATTAAGCTGTTAAACAGGCGTTTGCTGGTCAAAAAACGCGATGGGCGACCGGCATCTTTTGTCGAGATTAAACGCGAATTGGAAACCCTCATTGAAATCAAACGCCGACTTGAATCTATCGTTCAGACCAAAGAGGTGCGCTTTGAAAGTCAGACACTCACTTTAGAAGTGGCGGCGTGGAAAGACACCCAGGAAAAAGACGCGCAAGATACTTTGCCGTTACGCCTCGGCGTGAAATCTCCGCCGACGGTGTTGGTCTTGCCGCTTGAAGCGGTTGGCGCAAGTGACGAGAGTTCATTTATCGGCATCGGACTGGCTCACGCCATTACCACGAAACTGGCAAAAATATCAGGAATTTCCGTGCTCTCGAAGACCGCGGGCGCCGCCCGCATCGAAGCCGGGCGCAACACCCAGGAAGCGGCGCGCGAACTCGGCGCCACGATTTTGCTGGAAGGCGAAATCATGCGCGCCGGAAACACCCTTGCGGTGATGGCGCGGCTGACGAATGTTGAAAACGGGCGCGTCATTTGGGGTGAACAGTATCGCGGCGACGTGTCCGAAGTCTTCAGCATTCAAGATACGGTGTGTGAAAGCATTGTGCTGGCGCTTCAAGTCAACCTATCGAGTGAAGCGCGAACCAGTCTGGCGCGTCCGGCAACTCAAAATCTGGAAGCCTTTGAGTTTTATTCAAAAGGTCGAGCCTGTTTAGAACGCCACGATGTCAAAGAGAATGTCGACTCGGCCATCGAAATGTTCGAACAGGCGCTCGCCCTTGATGACGATTTCGCGCTGGCTTATGCGGGACTCGGCGAAGCTTATTGGGAAAAGTATCGCGGCACGCAGGAAAGCCATTGGATTGAGCGAGCCATTACGGCAAGCGACCATGCGCTGGTGCTTGACCCGACGCAATCACAAGTATATGTGTCGCTCGGAATCGTTTATCACGGCACCGGCAAAATTGACAATGCGATTGAACAATTCGAGCGCGCCATTGATCTGCAACCCCTCAGTGATGAAGCCCACAAATGGTTGGGGCGTTGTTATCAACGAAGAGGCGAAAAGGAAAAAGCCGTTGCGTATTTCGAGAAAGCCATCAGCATTCGTCCCGCCTACTGGCATCACTACAATTTACTCGGCGAGTGCTATTACATCTTCGGCTGTTACCGCGAAGCCGCCGAACAATTTCGCCGCGTCATTGCTTTCCAACCCGACAACAGCAAAGGGTATGACAATCTCGGTTCGATGTATTATCTGTTGGGGTTTTACGAAGACGCGGTGAAGATGCATAAGAAGGCAACAGAAATTTATGCTGACCCTTTGGCTTACACCAATCTGGGGAGCGATTATTTTTATTTGGGACGGTTTGAAGAGGCCATCGGGGCTTATCAGGCGGCCATCGCTCTGGCGCCGCGTAACGATATTTTGTACCGCAACCTGGGGGATGCTTATACGAAACTCGGCCGGGCAGAAGAAGCGAAAAAGCAGTACCAGCAAGCTATTGAGCTTTTGCAAGAGCGGCTGCGTATCAATGCCAAAGACGGGCTGGCGCTGGGTGATTTAGCGATTTGTTATGCCAAGCTCAACGCCGATAGCCAGGCCTTAGAAGCCATGCAAAAAGCGATTGCCCTGGAGCCGCACAACACCCAGATTATGTATTTACAGGCCGTCGTTCTAGCGCTCGCGGGCCAATCGGAAGAGGCTATCGAACAATTAAAGAACACCCTGGAACAAGGCTATAGTCGGGCCGAGGCGGCGCGTGACCCGGATTTGGATTCGCTGAGGAGCTTCGGGAGTTATCAATCTCTCTTTCCGGGGCCATAGGGTTGAAACCCGGCGTCAATAACGATTCTCGGATCCATCGTGAATTTAAATTTATCCGCGACTAAAAAGCTGATGCGATATTTGAATTCGGTGGCGGCGCCAGGCCGGGCTTCGCC
Organism: Blastocatellia bacterium; assembly: GCA_044868105.1. Taxonomy (GTDB): domain Bacteria; phylum Acidobacteriota; class Blastocatellia; order UBA7656; family UBA7656; genus JBFMDH01. The sequence continues at coordinate 27,427 of JBIOWC010000265.1, read as the reverse complement.
GGTCAGTTTTGGAGAGACCGAACTATTGGGCGTGAGGCTCGCAAAGTTGTAGGCGCTGCCATCTTGAAATAAATCCGACGAACTGCCCCCGCCCGCATTTCTGAAATCATCCACGACGACATTGAGTTTCTGCGTCAAACCGGCGGCAGCTTTATAGACCACCTGCCAATTAATCTTCTGTCTTGGCGCAATCCTCACCGGGTCTTTATCTACTTTGACAATCAATTCGGGCGGGCTGCTGTTGATAAACTCAGCGGTAATGGTCACCTCTTCATTCGCCGGCGAAGGAGCAAGGCCGCCGTGTGTGTTGTTGTTTACATTGCCCGGCGGCGTCCGATTGCATGAGGCAACCATCAAAATCATGAAGATGGAGAGCGCTAGCAAAAACTTTTTCATCTGTGGATTTCTCCTGTTCGATTCGGATTTTCGGGAAGGCCGACCCGCAATCGTGTTACTGGTGTTGGCCAGGATTGCCACCCAGGGTTGTCGTTAAAGGGTAAAAACGCGTGTATAAAGCCCAATGACGGTTGTCAACCTGAGTGCCCTCTAGGAGTGCAAAATAACGCGGCGCATTCTATGCCAACGCTTCTTCAGGTGTCCACAAGATTTTTATTCTGCTTGGCGCAACCTTGATGTAAAATTAAAGTACCTTGACAAATTCGGCACAGTAGAATAAAAGATGCGTCAAAAAAGAGAAGACCCCGTTTGGTTGAGAGTTGTATGTGCCATTCAAGCCGTACGATTCAGGTTCGGTATTTCATTTTTTGAAAACTTACAATTGCCTTCAAGCCGGATGTTGCCCCTGGCGACATGGCCTTTTTAATAACCGTAAGATGATAGAAAATGTCGCTTTCCGGTAAAAGCGATACTTTTGTAGCATCTTGAATTTGAGGAGTATTTGAAGTGGAAGAGACTCAAAAAAATTCAAGCAGAGTGGCTCTCAATCCAGAGCTAAAGAGTCAACGCGCTCAGGAATTTGAAGATAAGCTGGGCGGGTTGATTGTGGGACAAGAACGCGCCGTGCGGCGCATTTCAGGGCTTTATCAAATTTATCTTGCAGGGATGCAAAATCCCGGAAGACCCGTGGGAACCATGCTTTTCTTAGGTCCAACCGGTTCGGGCAAGACGCGTGTGGTCGAAGCCGCCGCCGAAGTTTTGTTTGGTGATTCCAATGCCGTCGTAAAAATTGATTGTGCCGAGTTTCAACATTCGCACGAGATTGCCAAACTCATTGGTTCGCCGCCCGGCTATCTCGGTCATCGCGAAACCTCGCCCATGCTGACGCAAGAAAATTTAGACAAATATCACACCGATGCCGACAAACTCACCTTTATCTTATTTGACGAAATTGAAAAAGCGTCGGATGCACTGTGGCAATTGCTGCTGGGCATTCTCGATAAAGCGACCTTGACCTTAGGCGACAATCGCCGCGTGGATTTTTCGAATTGTTTGATCTGTCTGACCTCAAATCTGGGCGCCAAAGAGATGAGCGAACTGATTACGGGGTCAATTGGATTTGCCCCGGCGCGCGGCAAAACACTGATGGAAGACGAGGTGGATCAAAAGATTTATCGCACGGCGCTGGAAGCGGCGAAGCGAAAATTTTCGCCGGAGTTTATGAACCGTATTGATAAAGTTGTCGTCTTCCGCAGTCTCAAGGATTATCACTTAAAGCAGATTCTCGAACTCGAACTCACCCTGGTGCAAAACCGCATCATGAAGGGTTCGGGCGAAAAATTTATCTTCTCTTGTTCAGAAGCTGCCAAACAGTTTTTGCTCGATGAAGGCATTGATTTCAAATACGGCGCGCGTCACCTCAAACGCGCCATTGAACGTTTCCTGGTCTATTCGATTTCCAATCTGGTGGCGACCAAACAGGTCACCACAGGCGATTTGGTGGTGATTGATTACGATTCATCAACCGGTAAACTGGTCTTTACAAAAGAGGAAGGTGGAGCGCTCGTGGATGCCAATCGCAGCTCGTACCCGGAGATGTTTGAAGAGGGTCCCGATGAGCAGGCAATTGCCGCAGAAGCCTCCGGGGGATTGAACACCGCGCCGCTGAGCGCCGGTGAAAAATAAGACGACCGATTTTACTGACGAATTTCTAAGCCCGACAGGAGTTCGCTTTTGTCGGGCTTTTTCATTTATCAGCATCAAAAGCTGTAGTATGCGTGAAGCTGTAAGGTTTTTTCCGAAACGTGATTTCACCGCCCAAGCGCGGCGGCGGAAACGACACCGATTTTTTTTCTTCCTGTTTGTGGTCTTCGCTTCCATCCCTGTTCCGTCACTCGCTCAATCGGCCGCTAGCCAACCCATCCGCGTCGGCTTGTTTAGCCTGTTTGAGCCTCAGCAACTCAATATTCGCCTGGTCTCAGGCTCAAGGGCGATTTTGAATCTTGGGCGTTTAAGCGACCTCGCGCTTGCCGCCGACGACTTGCTGCGTATTCGCAGAACCAATAACCAACTGAACCTGACAGTTATTGATGCATCGGGCAGAGTAAAAACTTCAACGACCGCCCAACGCGTAGCAATCGTTGCCGGTGATTCCACCAAATTCGCCTTGAGCATTCCGGCAAAAATAAACCGTATTGTACAAGGCGATTTATTTATCTCGGCACAACACAGCGCCTCCCGATACGCGTTGCGCATTGTTTTAACCACCCCGCTTGAATCATTTGTGGCCTCGGTCATTGCCGGTGAAATGAGCGGCGAGCGTTCCGTAGAAGCGTTTAAGGCGCTGGCCGTGGCGGCGCGTTCATTCATCCTTTCACATCCCTTGCGCCATCAGGAAGACCGTTTCGATTTTTGTGACACCACGCATTGTCAGGTCTATCGCGGTGAAGATGATCTGATGGCGCAAGCCGGGTCACCGATTATTCAGGCCGTGGCGGAGACCGCTGGCGAAGTGTTGACCTTTCAAGCGCGCCCGCTCGAAGGCTATTACACAGCCGTTTGTGGCGGAGCGTCCGCCGCTCCCGAAACGATTTGGGGAGGCCAAGCGCTGAGCGGTTATCCTTACCCATCCATCGTTTGTAAGTGGTGCGCGTCGTCGCCATATAGAAACTGGCAACGCAAGGCTGGGATTACGGCGACGCTGGCCGCGCTTTCTTCTGCAACCGGATTCAAGTTTTCGTCACTAACTGAAATCTCAACGATGCGCCAAAGCGGCAGCGGCGTTGTGCAGTCGGTTACCATTAAAGACCAGCGGCGACAGATGGTCTTAAATACCGAAAGCTTTCGTCGCGCGCTGGGGCGCAGAATTGGATGGAACAGAGTTTTAAGTCCGACGTTTAGGATAGAGCGCCGTGGAAATTTCTTTATTTTTCGTGGAAGCGGATTCGGCTCTCAGGTAGGATTATGCGTTGCAGGAACCATCGCGCAAGCCAGGGCAGGTCGCAGTTATCGTGAAATTCTCGAATTTTATTTCCCACAAACGGAGCTTGATTTGAAAGGCAAAGGGCAACCGGCAGACAAAAATCAGAAAGCAGATTTCGCTATTCAAGAGCCTTATTCAACAACCCCGGCAGACCAGGAACACGCGACCATCGGCACGTCGGCCAGGCCTGTGTCATCTTGGCCTTTCGCCTTCTGCCTTCTGCCTTTTGCCTTCTTCGGCGTGGGTCGAAAACTTGCCGAACTCGGCGAATGGTTGATGGCTTTTGGGGCGCTCGGACTCTTTGGTATCGCGTTGCTGGATTCGGCTTTGATCCCGCTGCCGAGCGGACCCGATTTAGTGATGATTGCCCTGAGCGCCGGTGACCATGCGAAGATGCCTTTTTATGCGCTTGCAGCTACCCTGGGATCAACCATCGGCTGCACTATTTTGTATTTGATGGCGCGGCGCGCGGGCGCTGCAGCCCTCAGCCGCGTGAAGCTTGAAAAACGCCAGCGCATCGAAAATTTGCTTGGTCGTTACGATATGCTTGCCGTCATGTTACCGGCCGTTCTGCCGCCGCCTTTCCCGTTTAAGCCATTCATTCTTTCGGCGGGAGTTTTTAAGTTGAAACTGGAACGCTTCATTCTGGCCATCTTCATCGGACGCGCGGTTCGCTTTTTAATTGAAGGGTGGCTGGCAATCCAATTTGGCGATGAGGCATCCAATTTAATCAAACGGCATGGTTTGAAAGTTTTGCTAGCGGTTGGCGTGATTATTATTGTGTTTTTAGCAGTGAAATTTTATAAGGGAAAAGGACGGCCTCCGTCACTCGCCGTTGATGAAGCAAGGCCGCAAGATTAAACGCTTCCCCGTGTCAATCTGCGTGTGATAGCATTAGTGATTTCCTGAGGAGAAAAATTTTTTACACATGAAGAAGTATATCCTGATAATCGCGCCTCTGCTGCTTGCGGCAGTTGCCATGGCGCAAACACGCAGTTGTCTGCGAATCATGCCGTTCGATGAACTGGTCAGAACATCCACCTGGATTGGTCGCGTGAAGGTTCTCAAAGCCAGCAAAGGAAATTATCGCTCACAATATGGTCAACTGGTGGTCTTGCAACCCGTTGATACCATCGAAGGGGATTCATCGCTTCAACAGATCAATGTGATGGCAAAATCGAATGTGCCCTGTGCTGCCGATGTCTATGTGGTCGGACAAGAGATGCTGGTGTTTTTAGTGCCGGAGTCGGGGCTTTTTCACACCCAGAATTTTCAATACGGGATGTTTCAAATTAATGAAGAGATTGTCAGAGGCTGGCACGGCAAAGATAATCTCATCGCCGATAAACCTTATACAGAGGTGCGCACGGAAATTGAAACTTTCATTAACGCTTTACGCAATCCGACACCGCAACCGATTCTGACCCCGTCGGTGGTTCCGAATCCCGCAAATCCGCAACCCAACCAACAAGGCAAAGAACAGAAACCGCCGCAACAAAACCCCGTCAAACCGCCTGAGCCGCCGCCGACGAAACCGCCGGTGTTTTGATTAACTTGCCAGTCCCGCCAGCGCGACCGTAAGCAATAACAAACGCTTCAATCCGAGTTCCCGGCCCGTCGGGTCGTACCATTCAGCCAGGGTGTGGCAATTGTTCGATACCCCGCCTGCCCCAATCGTGATTGCCGGAATCCCCAGGGAAATTGGAATATTTGAATCGGTCGAAGAACAATCCAAACGCGGTTCTATCCCCAGCGCCCGCGAACATTCAATGGCTGTTTGCACGACCTTTGAACCAATCGGCGTTTCGCCCGACGGCCGGTTGCCTTTCGCTTCAAAATTGTACGAGAGGGTGGTGCTGCTCATGGCGCGTTGCGAATTTTCTTCGCGCACCGCAAGTTCAACAACGCGACGTAAATGGTCTTCAAGCTTATCAATCTCTTCGCGTGAAACCGAACGCATATCAATCATCATACTCGCCGATTCAGGTATCGAGTTGACCGAATTGCCGCCTTCAATGATGCCGACGTTATAAGAGGTACGGGGCGCCAGCGGCGCAGAATAATTCGCAAATTTAGCGATGGCGCGTCCCAGCGCGTGCACCGGGTTAACTACTCCGAAATCGCCCCACGAATGTCCGCCGGGTCCTTGAATGGTCAAACGATAACGCCGCGAGCCCAGCGCTTTGTTGGTGATGCGTTCAACGCCCGGCCCGTCGAGTGAGATAAAGGCCTCAACACCGTTTTGAAATTCGCCTTCCGTAAACAAGTGACGCACGCCACGCAAATCACCTTCCCCCTCTTCACCGACGGTGGCAACGAAATAGATGGTGCCGGCGGTTTGCAGATGCGCCACGTTCAGGGCGCGGGCAAGCAAGACCAGACTCATCACCCCGCACGAGTCATCGCTGATGCCGGGCGCCAGCAGTTTGCGCCCTTCGCGCCGGACGTTGACATCCGTGCCTTCGGGAAAAACCGTATCCAGATGGGCGGAAATGATAAGGTTTGGACTTTCGCCAAAGCCGTGACGCGCGGCAATCACATTGCCTTCGCGGTCCAGGTGAACATCGGTTAAACCGATTTCGCTAAACCGTTGCCGGATGTAATCGGCTCTGGGAGCCTCTTTGAAGGGAGGCGCAGGAATCTCGCAAATGCGAATCAACTCTTCGGTGGCTTCTCGATGCGTCGCATCAATGAACGCGAAGGCTTCTTGAATTTGCGGATAGAAGACCAGGTTTTGTGCAGTCACGGAGTCTATTTTTGTAGCGTAGTTTGGCAACATGTCGATTTTGGATTTTGGATTCAAACTCATTTACTAAACGGTATATTTTGGAATTTAGATTATATCGAATGAATAACCAGATAAAAGATATTCCTGAATTATCTGATTCTTCCCATCCAAAATCTAAAATCTAAAATTAGAGTATTTTCATAATCTCTTCATCGGTGAGCGTCGCCTTGCACTGTTTTGCGTGGTTGAAAAGTTTTTCGACGCGCTCTTCGGTTGGTTCGATGCCTTTGCGTTCAAGCCAAAAGACGACATTCGATTTGCCGCTCATGGGGCCAATTTCAATTAATTGCTCGCGCCCGAACATCTGGGCCGGGACGCCTGAATAAACCGCGTCCGCCAGCCATTGGTCGCCTTTTCTGAAGGCTTTAATGACGGCCGCCGCGTGCACCCCGGTCGCGGTGCGGAAAGCATCGCGCCCAACTATGGGATAGTTAATCGGAATCGGTATGCCGACGGCTTGGCTTGCGGTTTGGCAATATTTCATTAAATTCGAGAGGTCGCGTTCGATGTAGCCCATCAACTGAAAATTGACGAGCAACTGGTCCATCGGCGTATTGCCGACCCGTTCGCCAACCCCGAGGGCCGAGCCATGCACGCGGTCGGCGCCCGCCTCAAAGGCGGCGATGGAATTAATCACGCCAAGCCCGCGGTCTTGATGCCCGTGCCAATCCACCTTCACCACTTCGCCGGTGTCGGCAACGATTGATTTAATGAATTGAATCAGCGCCCGTGTGCCTTCGGGAGTGGCGTGCCCGACCGTGTCGCAGACACAAATGCGTTTTGCGCCCGCTTCAATGGCGGTTGTGTACAAGGCGCGAATCGTGTCCGGGTGAGCGCGGGTGGTATCTTCGGTGACGTACATCACCGGGAGCCCATGCGCAGTGGCGAATTTGACCGCTTCTTCCGTATGGGTGAGCATCCGTTCCAAAGACCAATCTTCAGCATATTGGCGAATGAAACTTGAACCGATAAACGTCCCCGCTTCGATTGCCATACCAACTTTTTGCGAAATATCAACGATGGGTTGCAGGTCTGCAATGACGGTGCGCGCCGCGCAATTGGGTTGAATGTCGAGTTTGCAATCGACAATCTCTTGGGCAAGTCGCGTGACATCGGCAACCGCGCGCGGGCCGGCGCCGGGAAGCCCAATGTCCGCCGAATCAATGCCTAACGAATCCATCAAATGAAGCAATTCGATTTTCTTGTCAATCGGCGGGTCGGTCACGGAAGGCGATTGCAAGCCGTCGCGCAAGGTTTCGTCATCGAAAGCCACGCGCCGCGCAAAATTCGGTTCACTGCCAACGCGATTCCAATCGTAAATCAATTCATCTCTATTCATACTACATACTTTCTGAAAAAGATTAGGAAATTCGATTAGAGCAAACACACCAACGAGCGTCAAGCACAGTGGTTGCGGATTGCTGAATTGACGAGGCAATTGCGCAGGGTCATTTAATTTCAGGTCAACGAAATGCGCCTAGTTTCAAGGGCCGGGTTCAACTCCCGATAGTCGCCACCCGGTTTTCACAGCAAAAACCGAAGGGCTTAAATTTAATCTGCGAATTGAGTCAACGCTGTTCTTTCTCGGAGACGCAATGCTACTATCTACGAAAACGGAGAGTCAGTTTGGCGGCAATTTCGGAAACAACCCAACAACCATTGAACAAAATTGAGCAAGTTGCGACTGAGCTTTCAGCGAAATCCTGGTTGCTTTTTTTTGCCGGCCTATTCCTGTTGAACCTGCTGCTCAGAGTTTTTTACCTGCGCTTTGATTTCGTTAACGGCGACGAAAGCGTGCGCGCCCTTACGGCTACCGGCTTGCTCGATGGCGCACGGCTCTATGTTGATATCGTTACCGACAAACCGCCGGGCACAACCTTCTTTTATGCAGCGGTCTTTGCCCTCTTTGGACGCAGCATGGCGGCTGTTCATCTCGCCGCCGCCCTGTGGAATTTCCTCACCTCCATAGTTATTTATTTGACGGCGAAACAGATTTATGGCAAACGCCTTGGCCTTGTGGCGGCCTTACTCTTTGTTTATTTCAGCACCAATTACTTCACTCAGGATATGATGGCGGCAAACACGGAAATGTTAATGGGGTTACCCTATACCGCCTCCTTCTATTTTTTCCTGTGCGCGACTGTCGCGCAAAATCGTCGCCGCGCATTCGATTTATTTATTGCCGGTTTATTGACCGGCGTTGCGGTTACCTTCAAACAACTGGGCGTTTTCAACCTCGCGCTTTTTGGGTTGTATGAGTTATTGACGGTTTACCGTGCACGAAAACACAGGCCCATTTTGGCGTCCTCGCTTGAAGCGGGCAAACGTCTCGCGCTGATTGCGGCGGGCGTTGTCGTCATTTTCACAGCCGGGGTGATTTGGCTATATGCCACGGGTTCGCTGGCGGATTTCTGGCGCAATGTTGTGCTCTTAAACCGCTTCTATATAACGTCGCTGCCGACTGACGTGTGGTTGCAATTTATGGTTGGGCGAACGCTCGGCTATGTCTTTTTCAATTTAACGCTGTGGGCGCTTGCCGCGTGGACCATTTGGCGAGCCGTGAAACGGCGCAGCGAGGTTGAACGAACGGCAAAAAGGCAAGGGGAATTGTTGGTCGCGTTTTGGGGGCTCCTATCACTTACGGGGGTATTTACCGGCGGGCGTTTCTTCGGACATTACTTCATTCAAGTGCTTCCGGCGCTTTCAATACTCGGCGCCAGCAGCCTGAGTTTGTTGGTCGAGAAATTAAAAACTCCTGCGCTTAAACAAAAAGCTGTAGTGATAGGCGCTCTGCTCGCAATCTTTTTCATCGTCGGGCTGGTGCGCGCTCACAGTCGAACGGCGATTCTCATTTATGAAACGCTAACCGGTAAGCGCACAGCGATGAGCGAAGATTGGGGAATGACGAAACGCGAACGCGAAGCCGAGACGGTCGCCCGTAGGGTTCGCGAACGAATTAACGCCGGTGAACCTTTGTACATCTGGGATTACGCATTGGATGTTTACTGGCGCTCGCAATGTCGTCCGGCTTCGCGATATTTAACACCGGCCTACATCACCGGCGATTTCAGCAATTCAAATACGGACTTTAGTGACGCCAAAGCAGATGCCACTAATTCTTTCTGGGCTGAGGCCCACAAGAATTTCATCGCTGACCTGAAACAGCGTCGCCCGCGAGTTATCCTTGATATGTCAGATACTTTTTTGAGTTTGCCGTATAAAGACATCACCGATTTCATTGATGAAAATTATGAACGCGACGAAGAAATCGGCGTCGAACCGGGGCGACCTTTCGTAGTCTATAAACTCAAAGAGAATTGAGCGGCAAGATTTTTAATGAGGATAAGAAAGATTTGACGCTTCTGTTTTTTGAGTTTACCTCTTCATTATTCACTTAACTTTCCAATGTTTTCCAAAATCATCGGTATAGAGTTCCGAGATATAGCTGGCGCTCTGCTTTAGGGGTTTGATTTTCATTTTACCTGTTCCATCTAAAGCCAGAGTTACATCTTCAATCAGTTGTGCATCACAACACTGCCAATTCTGTAAATCCACGTCAGCATCCCAGGCATACCAGTTCGCTCCAGCATCGAGGGTAACGGCATACAGCCATCCCATATAAAAATAGCCTATTTTATCGCTTACAAAGCGAATTTGATGCTTTGGAATTTCAACTTTGTTTGGCGAAATAAAGGTTATGATTCTCTTGGCACCAGAGAAAAATTTTTCATCCACGGCTTCAAAATTATAATAGATCTGTTGCGGTTCAAGATCGTCCCTTTTAAAGACATCTACCCTAATTTTGAAAGGAGTGTTTTCGGTCTCCCAAATCTCTAAAGTTTTTTCTTTATCCCTGGATGAGCTTAATAAAGGGCCGGTATTTCTCGGATCGCCTTTAAGCACAACCGTCTTCCTCGATTGCCAGTCATTTATATCTTGTTTGTAATCGAACCATTCATTTCGATACCCCAATGAACCACCACCACCATTCCTGCAAAAATTGGCATCATAAAGATAATCTATTGGTTCTTCTTGATCTTTAGGCGCAACTTTCGGAAAGAATAGTTCCATGCCGCGCTTGGCTTTATCTCGGTCAGTATAAACATAGACATCTAAAATCTTACTCACGTCTGATTGTTTGCGTGAGTAGCTGGTAAAGAGCCGACGGAGTTTTTCTCGAGAATAATCTTCAGGAGCAATAAAAAAACCCGTTCTAACAACTATGGTACTTAACCTCTTGAAACTTTTCTCCCAAACCAACTCAACAGGAAAATCTAAACTCAGATCCTGTTGAGTGTGTAGGGTCACGGGAACAGCCAATTTTATTCCGCTGATAACCAGCACGGTTAAAAAAACAACTGATAAAGTTTTGTAGATCATCTTGACCTCATCTCATTTGCTCTTTGCACTCAACCCTCTCAAGCAGCCAGTCGTTAATAACCGGCAACGACTCGCGCATAAAAACGTGACCGGCGGGAAAACTTTGAAAATCAACCTGGCGAGCGCGCAGTTGCATTGCCTCTTGAAACGTCCGCTCACGGTCTATGGGATAAAATTCGTCCGTCTCGCCCGCAATAATCAACACATCGGTGTTGCTGTTGTGGTATTTGTCTTCCTGCCAGTCGCCGGGGATGCCGCCGCACACGCCGATGACCCCGCGAATGGTATTCGGGTAGGTGAAGGCAAAGCGATAATTGAGTGAACAGGTTTGCGAAAATGCCAGTAGAAAAATCTGCTCGCGGTTTACGGGATACTGAGCCGCAATCGCTTCGATCATCGCTTGCACGGTTCGATGATGAAGCGCGATGGTCTCCTCAGGTTTATAATTCATCATCCAGCCGAAACCAATGCGCCCGCGATTTACGGCCTGGTCGTCGCGCACATAGAAGGCGTTTGGTCCTTGAAGCGCGGCGATCAAAAACGTCTGCGAATTGATTTTTTGTGCGAGGTTCATCAGGGATTCTTTGTTGCCTTCATAACCGTGCAGCGCAATGAGGAGCGGCAAGGATTTTTGTTCTTCGCTGGCTTCAGGAATATAGAGGTCATAATGCAGATTAATCGTTTGTTCGATATTTTTTTCAATTAACATCTCAGTCTTACACTTTCGCGTTAGGATTGGGGTTGAACTTTTTCGCAGCGATTTGTTTTACGTCGCTTCCGAGCGATATTATCGGAATTCTATGAACAAGGGAAAGCTTGAGCGTTATATCATTTTTGGAGCGGGCGCCATTGGCACAGCGGTCGGCGGGTTGCTCGCGAACACCGGTAAACGCGTCGAATTTATCGGGCGACCGGTTTACGCCGAAGCCATCCGACGCGGCATCACCATCAAATATGAAGACACGGAAGTCTTCTTCAAAGCCCAGGCGGTCAAGGCGGCAGGCGAGTTGCAATATCAGGACGGCGACGTGGTATTGATTACCGTCAAATCCCAAGTCATGGAGGCGGCGATCGCCGAACTGGCTGCGGCTTGTGATAAAAGCATCCCGGTGGTTTGCCTGCAAAACGGCGTCAGCAATGAAGCGGTTGCGGCGCGGCGTTTTGATAAGGTGTATGCCGCGCTCGTCTTACTGTCCGCCGTACAACTCGACCCGCACATCATTACGATGCCGCGCGGGCGGTCAATTGCCATCGGGTTATATCCGGATAAAGTTGATGACCTGTCTTATCGTATGTGTGAAGAGTTGACGGAAGCGGGTTTTGACACGCTCGCTTCGCGTTATGTGATGGCGATGAAATGGGGCAAGCTGATTGCGAATTTGAATAACGCGACGCATACCATCACCGGTTACTGGGTTGAACGTGGCACGGCTGACCCGGAGATGCGCGAGTTGACGATTGCGGTAAGAGAAGAAGGTATGCGTGTACTCGCCGTTGCCGGCATTGCCGCAGAGCCGCCCGAGGATGAGCCCTCACCGATTCGCATTACCAGGTGGACGGAAAGAATTCGGCAATCCCAGGAACCTTTGGATAAAGCGTTGCAGTTGCCTGAACAGGCGCGCACCTACGCCTCTATGCATCAGGATTTGGTCTTGGGGCGCAAGACCCACGAAGCCGACTATCTCAATGGCGAAATCGTCCGCCTCGGCCAACAGTTCCATATGCCTACACCTTATAACTCGGTGTTGCTTGAGGTCATCAATCGCATGTTTGACGAGCAGTTGCAGCCGGGAATATATACGCCTCGCGAGCTGCACGCGTTGATTAAAGAACGTCAGCGCGCCCTGTAAAAGGTTGAATTGGTTTCAATCTTTTCAGCGAAAATTCCCGCTTAAAGGCTTCTTCAAACGGGTAAATTTTTTCTGAAATCAGCGCCCGCTGTTGAAAAATTTTTTTGCTTTTGAAGAAGCCTTTTTCACGCATCATTTGGATTGTGCGAGGCCTGTGGATAACCACAATATGTTGTATTTTGTGATTGACACATGACTAGGTATAGAGTAAACTCCGAACCCGTCAAAGGGTGTTCATCCCAAAAAATTAAAAATAAATGATGGGCGCTTTTGGTATCTTTTTGTCTGCGGCTTGTGGGGAAGCGAGCAGGCAAAAAAGCAATATGGGTGGATCAAGGGGTTCAGAACGGCATCAAAAAGTTGATTCGGCTCAGTCTGGTTAGCAGGTTTTTGAAGAGACTCCGGCGAAGCAACCTTTAAGCTACTCAAAATCCTATCACTCCTGATCAAGCTTCCCTGCATCGGTGCAGGAACCGAGAGGGCAAGCTTAAAAATAAATCAAATAACGCAGGTAGACATTTAAGCCCCAAGGCTTTTCAGTATAGGTTTCGGGAGATGGCATTCGTTTCCCTTGAAGCATATAATTTAGTCTTTGCCTGCCCCAAAAAAAAGAAAAAGTAAGGAGACCTTTAGGAAATGGCTACCAGAACTATCGGCGAAATTCCAAAAACCAACGGCAATATTGAAGACGCATTTGTACCGGATATAGATGTCCTGCCGACCAGTGGGATTGAAGAAAAAAACCGACTGAATGAATTAGGGCAAAAGATTTTTCTCGACCGTTATGCCGTCAAAGATGCCAAAAAGCGTACCCTGGCGGTCGGCGATCTGGTTATTGTCTGTGTGGATGACAAAACCGGTCAGCGCGAAATTGGCAAGATTGTCGAATACGATCCGACGGCTGCCGGTGGGGTGGGCAAAGTGCAGGTTAAATTGAAAGACGGCGCGACGGTCGAGCGCTTAACCGAACATATTTCAAAACCTATAGAAACGGCGCCCGAACAAATGATGGAGCGCGTCGCCCGTGGCATTGCCGCCATTGAAGGCGACCATGCAAATTTCTGGTATGAGCGTTTCCGCTGGCTGCTCAATGGTTGGAAATTTGTTCCCGCCGGTCGCATCCTGACGGCCGCAGGCACAGACCAACAGCTCACATTTTATAATTGTTATGTGGTGCCATCCCCTAAAGATTCGCGGCGCGGCATTGTCGAAACCCTGTCACAGATGATGGAAATCATGTCGCGCGGCGGCGGCGTGGGGATCAACGTCAGCAGCCTGCGCCCGCGTCACTCTTATGTAAAAGGCGTCAATGGTCGTTCATCGGGTTCGGTCTCCTGGGGCGGACTCTACTCTTTTGTGACCGGATTGATTGAACAGGGCGGCAGCCGTCGCGGCGCCTTGATGTTAATTTTAAATTGCTGGCACCCGGATGTTTTTGAATTTATCAATGCCAAACGCGATATGGGCAAGATTAATAATGCCAATGTCTCGGTCGGCATCACCGATAAATTCATGGATGCCGTACACGCCGACGGTGATTGGGATTTGGTGTTTCCCGATACCTCGTACGAGGATTATGAAGAGACCTGGGATGGCAATCTCGAAAAATGGCAAGCGGCGGGAAGAAATGTCATCACCTATAAAACCGTGAAAGCCCGCGAAATTTGGAATACCATCATCGAATCCGCCTGGGCCTCGGCAGAACCGGGGGTGTTCTTCATCGAACGCGCCAACAAAGATTCCAATTCCTGGTACTACGATTCCGGCTACCTGGGCTGCACCAATCCGTGCGGCGAGCAACCCCTGCCCGGATTCGGGGTTTGCAATTTAGGCGCCGTCAACCTGTCGAAATTCGTTCAAGACGGCGAAGTGATGTGGGATGATTTAGGCAAAGCGGTGCGCTATTCCGTGCGTTTCCTGGACAACGTCATTGATGCCACGCCGTACTTTTTCGACCAAAATTACCAACAGCAAAAATCGGAGCGGCGGGTTGGGCTCAATACCATGGGGCTTGCTGAAATGCTCATCCGCTTAGGCATTCGCTATGGTTCGGATGAATCTACGGAATTCATTGACCGTCTCTATCGCTTCATTTCCAGCAATGCCTATAAAGCGTCCTCAGAGATTGCTGCCGAAAAAGGCGCGTTTCCGATGTTTGAAGCAGACAAATTTTTACAGTCCGGTTATATGCAACGGATGCCTGAAGACATTCGCGAGATGGTCCGCGAAAAAGGGATGCGCAATGTGACGCTGCTCACACAGGCGCCCAACGGCACCATCGGGACGATGGTCGGCACGTCAACCGGCATTGAGCCGTTCTATTTCTGGAGCTATTTCCGCAAGTCACGTTTAGGCTCGCACGAAGAGCGCGTCAAAGTTTTGGAAGAATGGCAGCAGGCGCACCCTGATGAACCGATGCCGGATTACTTCGTCACCGCGATGGATCTGGCGCCCGAAGAGCATGTCAAAGTTCAAGCCGCCATTCAACGCTGGGTTGACTCTTCGATTTCCAAGACCTGCAATTTGCCGCACGATTATTCGGTTGAACAAACACGGGAGGTTTACGAACTGCTTTATAAGTTAGGCTGCAAAGGCGGCACGATTTATCGCGATGGTTCGCGTGACGTTCAGGTGCTAAATCTCAAGAAAGACGAGAAGCGCAGCGATTCCGGTGACGCGGCGCAACTTGCGGCGCAAACGCAAACGGAAATCCCCAGCGAAGCGAAGGTCGAAACGAAAGCCGAACCGCAGTCCATTGCTATCGTGCACCACGACACCAAACCCAAAATTCGCCCGCGCCCCTACAAACGTCGCGGTTGTACGGTAAGCAAAGCGACGCCATCAGGCACGGCCCATATTACGATGAACGAAGACGAAGTCGGACAACCGTTTGAGGTCTTTCTTGAGATCGGCAAAGCCGGTTCCGACATTAAAGCGATGGCCGAAGCCATGGGCCGATTGATGTCGCTGGTATTGCGCATTGAATCGCCCATTTCGCCGGACGAGCGGGTGCGCGAAATCGTCAAACAGATTACCGGCATTGGCGGCGCGCGTTCCTATGGTTTCGGCAAACGCCGCGTGCTTTCGTTGCCAGATGCCGTCGGACAAGCGTTGGCGGAAAATTATCTCGGCATGACGTCGGGAACCGAAGAAGACGGGCAAGGCTCGGAGATGGGCATCGAAGCAGCTTTGCTGGCTGAACCTGAAAAAGTTCAGAAAGCGATGGCCGGCGCATCCGCTGATCTCTGCCCGAATTGCGGGGATTCGACATTCGTTCGGATAGAAGGCTGTCAGACCTGTTACTCTTGTGGTTATTCAGAGTGTTAAGCCGAAGTTTTCAATCTTGAAACAAGAAGGGTGAACCACTGCGGTTCACCCTTCTTGTTTTGCCAAAGTATTTAAATTCTAAAAGTATTTAAATGCTAAAAAGGCTGGCCGCACCGTTAATCAAATTGGGCACCCTCTATTCAGCCAGGGTGGTTTTCGGATAGGTTTTACGAATCTTTTGCTGAATCGCCTGACGCGTCGCCTCATCGGTTGCCGCGCCCAATTTAGCGCGCAGCTTTTTACGTTTCTCTTTGCGATGGCGACGCTGATTGATTTCATGGTTTCGCATTCTCATATTTGCTTATTTAATCTCCTTGTTAATGGTATAAGTCCACGTTAGTTTTCTCTAATGAAGCGGAGATTTTATGCACTGCTGTTGCAAACGGTCAACTAAAAGTCGGCGATAAGAATAATTGAAGAATTGATAAAAATCGTTGGGCGAAGGCAAAAGTTTGTTGTACAATGCGCGCTTGCTGTTGAGCTTTCTATCATCCTCACGTCGTCAGTAGGAACAACAGCAACTCTGTTCCATCAACAGAGCGTTCTAATCTCGGAACATTCAAGAAGTTTGTGATTTCAATCAAACCCTAATTGAATCAAGGAGGAAAATTGATGAAGCGTACTACGCTGTTCATCATGGTTGTCGTGCTGGCGCTACTGCTCAGTGGCACGACGGCTTTGATGCAACAAAATCCCAGCCTAACTCCATCTCCTGTTGTTGATGCAATCCCGGAGAGTTATATGAATACGGAGGCTCTTCATAAACTCATCATCAACGCAGAGGATACGCAAGTTTACAATCAGCTCATCGCCAGCAATGCGATTACCGATGAAATCAACTATGGCAGTTTCAGACTCGTCGTTGTCAATGAGCAAGCGGTTGGCGGGCGCACCGCGCTGCAAGCGTTGGCAACCCCACGCGATGAACAAAACTTAATCGCCTTAAACGGTTTTATTCTCGACACCACCAATCCACAAGCGACCTACGGACAATTGCCAACCAATCTGCGACAAACCGAAATGGCTGATGCGCTGGCGCGCGGCACGGGTGCCGACGGCGGGCTCTACATCGTTCAATTCGCGGGTCCCGTCCAGGATGCCTGGCTTGATTCGCTCAAAGGCACCGGCGCAGAAATCGTCAGTTATATACCGAACAATGCTTATGTCGTGCGCGCCGGTTCCAATGCGGCATTTATGCTGCCGATCTACAAACAGCAAAACACCCACGTCCAATTTGTCGGTGATTATGAACCGGCCTATCGCCTGTCACCGACGTTGCGCGAAGCGATGGCAAAAGCTGACCAATTGCTGCAAGTCACCATCCAGGTGATTGACGGAACGGACGCCGAAGAGACCGTGAAAACCTTGGCGGCAAACGCCAAAGCCTTCATCGGCTCACATCAAGTGTTGAATTATCACAATGTCGCGCTCGATTTGACGGCTGACCAACTCGAAGCAATTGCCCGACTCGATAATGTCTTTGGTATTGAAGAGCGCGGCACGATTCGCAAGCTCGACGAGGCGCAAGGGCAAATCGTCGCAGGAAATCTCTCAGGTAACTCGCCATCGGGACCCGGCTACCTGACCTGGCTTGCCGGCAAAGGCTTCACCAGTTCGCAATTTACCTCATTTGCCGTCAACGTCGTTGATGATGCGCTCACGCTCACAGGTCACCCTGACCTGCCAACCTCGCGCGTCGCCTTCACCAATAATCCGACGAGTCAAACCGGCGCGCAGGGCGGTCATGGCTTCCTCAACGCCAATATCATCGGCGGCTTTAATAGTGGCACCGGCACGGCGGTTGAAGATGCCAACGGGTTCAATTACGGCTTAGGCATTGCGCCGTTTGCGAGAGTCGGCTCAACGGCCATCTTCGGCAGCGGTTCATCCTCGCCGACCGCCTGGGAGAGTACGGCTTATGGTCAAGGCGCGCGACTCTCAAGCAACTCCTGGGGCTTCCAGACTCAGACCGGCGGCCCCATCGCGGATTATGATGCCAACTCGCAGGAGTATGACCGCATCGTTCGCGATGCGCAGACCGGCACAGGGCTTCAACAACTCACAGTGGTATTCGCCGCCGGCAATGATGGCTCAGGCGCAAATACTGTCAGCACCCCGGCAACCGCCAAGAATGTTATCTGCGTCGGCGCGAGCGAAAACGTTCGGCAGACCGGAACCGACGGTTGCGGCATCGGCAACACCGGCGCCGACAGCGCCAACGACATCATCAGCTTTTCATCGCGCGGTCCGGTCAACTCAACGGGCGGCGATGGGCGCGTTAAACCGGACATTGTGGCGCCCGGCACCCACATTGAAGCGGGCATTCCACAATCAAATTACAACGGCAGCAGCGTCTGTAATCAATTCTTCCCCGCCGGTCAAACGCTCTATGGTTGGTCTAGCGGCACGTCACACTCCTGCCCTGCGGTAGCGGGCGGCGCGACCCTGGTTTATCAGGATTTCTTGAACAAAGGCCTCGGCACTCCAAGTCCTGCGATGGTTAAAGCGGTACTCATGAATTCGGCGGCTTATATGAGCGGCACCGGCGCGGGCGGCAACTTGCCGTCTAACAGCCAAGGCATGGGCAGAATGGATTTGGGCCGGTCATTCGATGGCTCGCAACGAATCCTGGTTGACCAAACGCAAGTGCTCGGCGCCACCGGCAACACGCATACAGTCACCGGCTCTGTGGTCTCCTCTTCGCAACCTTTCCGCGTGACGCTTGCCTGGACAGACGCGCCGGGACCGACAACCGGCGCGCCCTGGGTCAACAACCTCGACCTTGAAGTAACGGTTGGCGGCGTGACCTACAAAGGCAATGTCTTTTCAGGCGCGAATTCGGTAAGCGGCGGCACGGCGGATGGCAAAAACAACGTCGAGTCGGTCTTTTTACCAGCGGGAGCTTCGGGTAATTTCACCATCACGGTGAGAGCCACGAATATCGCCGGCGACGGCGTCCCCGGCAATGCCGACACCACGGACCAGGATTTTGCCTTAGTGGTTTATAACGCCACCGCAGGCGGCACGACTTCCCCGACGATTGGCGTTAGCCCTTCGAGTTTTAGTTTCACGGCAACCGCGGGCGGCGCAAATCCGGCGAATCAGACGCTCAGCATCAGCAACACCGGCGGCGGCACGTTGAACTGGACGGCGAGCGATGACGCCACCTGGCTGACCGTCAGCCCGACCTCCGGCACGGCGCCTTCAACGGCAACGCTTTCCGTCAACATCACAGGGCTAGCGGCGGGCACCTACAACGGCACGGTGACGGTCAGCGCGACCGGCGCGACCAATACCCCGGTATCTGTTCCGGTTACTTTGACGGTCAATCCTGCGGGCGGCGGTTGCACGGGTGAGCTGATCGTTAACGGCGGCTTTGAAAGCGGCACCACGCCCTGGGTGATGAGCGGCGCTATCCGCAGCACAGGGGCGTTCCCGCATAGCGGCGTAGCCTACAGCATTCTCGGCGGCGGCAACAATCAGAGCCACACGGAATATCAGCAAATCACCATTCCGGCAGGTTGTACTAAGAACCTGAGTTTCTGGCTCAATATCACTTCGGATGAAACTACAACGACGACGCAATTCGATAGAATCTTTGTTGAAGTGCGCAATACGTCGGGCACTTTGCTTGCGACCCTTGCGACCTTCAGCAATCTCAACAAAGGCACAGCCGGTGCTTATGTCTTGAGAGGACCGTTCAGTCTTGCAAGTTTCGCTGGCCAAACCGTGCGCGTTCAATTCCGCGTCACAACCGATTTCTCACTGCAATCGACCTTCCGCGTCGATGATGTGACGGTGCAATAGCGCCGCGATTTCGGAGGCTTTGCGTTTGTGAAAGCGCAAACCGTGTGATTGAATTATCCGCTGATGATGTTAAGGCATCGTCAGCGGATTTTTTATGCAATCGGAGTCAGGAGTCGCGATGAAGGTAAAGGCCGGTTTGCTTCTTCTCCTTATATTCGGCCGCGCCTCAAATAGTGAAGCCTCACCAAAAGATGAACGGGTTTCGCTTTCACCTTGACTCCGCTCAAGGGTTATTTAATTTATGTAGTCTAAAAGGGATTTGTCGTAAACAGCACGACGGCTTATGGATTTGGAAAAGAGACCAAATTCATGATGACTCCGGCACCTTAATCATTTTCAAGGATGACAATGAACATACCAACTTTTCAAGATGTGTTACTGGCCAAGCAACAAATTAAACCTTATCTGCAACGCACGCCGATGAATTCGTATCCAGCGGTCAATGAGTTGATTGGCACAGAAGTTTTTATCAAGCACGAAAACTGTCAGCCGATTTGTGTATTTAAAGTGCGTGGCGGCATCAATCTGATTTCGCAACTGAGCGACGAAGAAAAGGCGCGCGGGGTGATTTCGGCTTCGACCGGCAATCACGGGCAATCGGTGGCTTATGCCGCACAACTCTTCGGCGTCAAGGCTCGCATTGTGGTTCCCGAAAATGCCAATCCGGGTAAAGTCGCTTCGATGCGCGGACGCGGCGCAGAAGTGATTTTTTATGGCGAGAAATTTGATGATGCGCGGCGGCACTGTGAAACGCTCGCCCGCGAACACGGCTACTATTATGTCCATTCGGGCAATGAACCGCTGCTCATTGCCGGGGTTGCCACCGAAGCTTTGGAGATGCTTGAAGACCAACCCGATTTGGATGTGATTATTGTCCCGGTGGGCGGCGGCAGTGGCGCGGCCGGTTGTTGCATTGCGGCAAAAGCCATCAGTCCCACCATTCGCGTCATCGGGGCGCAGTCCGACGCGGCGCCTGCAGCCTACGAATCCTGGAAAGCCAGGCAAATTCTTGAACGCCCGAATCACACCTTCGCCGAAGGCCTCGCAACCGCCGTGGGCTTCGAATTACCGCAACAGATTCTCTGGCAGATGCTCGACGATTTTGTGCTGGTGAGCGATGCGGAAATCTTACAGGCCATGTATTGGATGGTTGAACGCGCTCATTCGCTTGCCGAAGGCGCAGGCGCGGCCTCGCTGGCCGCCGCTTTCAAGATGCGCGACGAGTTGGCGGGGAAAAAAGTCGGCTTGGTTTGTACGGGCAGCAATTCAACGGTTGAACATCTGCTGCAAGCCTTCAGCAAGCAACTATAGAATTTGTCCGCAGGCGTTTATCGCGTTTTCCAGGGGAATTTTGATGCGCCAGCCCGTCGTACGCTAAACGCCCGCGCATAACCCTTGGCGGCCAGCGACAAGGACTGAACAGCAGCAAAGAAAATCAGGGTCTATCGGTTTGCCTTTTTCCTTTTGGCTTTCTATATTACGCGCTGCACCAAACCGTATCGAAAGAGGAGATGATGACATACGTATTAGGGATTGATTTAGGCGGCACTAAAATTGAAACCGCTGTATTCGACGATGGTGGCAACATTATCGGCCGGCATCGCGATAAAACCGAAGCCTGGCGCGGGCAAAATGAAGTATTAGAGCGCATCATCATGGTTTCGGGTCAAGCCATCGCCAACGCCAAGATTGAGGCGAAAGAGATTGCCGCCATCGGCATCGGTTCGCCGGGGCCGCTCGATCCCGACACCGGTTATATTATTGAAACCGCCAATCTGCCATTCAAAAACTTTCCCTTGGGTCCGAAGCTTTCCGAGCGCTACAACAATTGTCCAGTGGTGTTGAACAATGATGTTGATGCGGGAACCTATGGCGAATTTAAGCAAGGCATTGCGCAAGGCGCGCAGTTCGTCCTGGGCGTTTTCATCGGCACAGGCATCGGCGGCGGGCTCATCATTGATGGCAAACCCTATAACGGGTTCAACAAAAATGCCGCAGAGATTGGTCATATTGTCGTGCGTATGGGGGGCCCGAAATGCGGCTGCGGCAATCGCGGTTGTATGGAGGCGCTGGCGAGTCGCCCGTCAATTGCCCGCGACATCAAGCGCGCCTTAAAGAGTGGCAAAAAATCTTTGATAACCAAAAAGATGAGCAAAGACGGAACGATCACCAGCGGCGACATCAAAGAGTGTTATGAAGCGGGCGACAAAGTGGTAAAAAAGATTGTTCACCGCGCCAGCGAATATATCGGCGCAGGCATCGGCTCACTGGTGAATGTTTTAAGCCCGGAATATATCGTCTTCGGCGGTGGCGTCGTCGAAGCCCTCGGCGAAGGGTTCATCAGACGCCTTGAAAAAGAGATTGCCAGAAACGCATTTGAGTTCAGCATGAAAAACGTCAAAATCGTCAAAGCTCAACTCGGCGATGACGCAGGCATTACCGGCGCGGCACTACTGGCGCGTGAAGCCTTAACACCAAAAGCCGCAAGCGCCAGTTAAGTTCTTCAGATGAACGACGAGTTGCTGAGCGATGCATCCTGATCGGCAGGCGAAAATTTTTAGGTTGCCTCATTCTCCTAGCCGGCCGGTTCATCGTTCAGCTGTTGGTTTTCTCGCTGGCCTTCACCTAGAGTATCCTACCCAAATACAAAAGACCCTGACTTATGCAGGAATCCCCGGCGTAATTTTGCTCGCCCGGTGGATTGGGTTTAGACTTTTCAGGGATGAAGAGCCGGATGTACAACCCCTGGAATTAGACCAAAACAATCCGGACAAAGACAATCCGGCATAAAAATGCAAGTGACGGAGGGGTGCGTGAATCGGCGTTTGACAAGTAAATTTGGGTTGGTTTTTATTCTCCTCTCTCTAATGATTTGCTCGGTGTTCGCTCAAAAGGATAAAGATAAGAAAAAGGAACCCAAGATAAAAGAGGCGGCCATCAAGCAATACAACCTTGGCGCCGAACTCAGCAAAGCGGGGCGCTGGGCTGAAGCTATTGAAGCCTATAAAAAAGCCATTCAAATCAGCCCTGATTTTTCTCCTGCCTATAACAACCTGGGAAATGCTTATAAAGAGGCTGGCGACTTATCAGGGGCTATAGAATCGTATAAAAAAGCCCTCGCTCTCAATCCTGCCTATGCTGAGGCGCATTACAATCTCGGTTTGATTTATGTCAACCAGACGCTATACGCCCAGGCGGTCAGTGAATATCTTGAAGCCATAAAATACAACCCGGCTTTTCACGAAGCCCATTACAATCTCGGCGTCGCTTACGGCAAGCTCGGCGATTTCAAAAAGGCAATTGAGGCCTACAAGGAAACCCTTCGTCTTAAACCGGATATGGTCGAAGCGTCACACAATCTCGCGTATGCTTTCGGACAGTTGGGTCGCCGCGAAGAAGCCGTTGCCATCTACAAAGCAACCCTGGCCAATAAGCCTGATGATACTGCATCCTATTTCGGACTGGGAATTGAACTGGCAAAACTCAATCGCTTTGAAGAAGCCATTGCCGCCTATAAACAAGCGATTCAACTCAAGCCCGATTATACGAGCGCCCACTACAATCTGGGCGGGCTTTATACGAGTCTCAAGCGTTTCAATGAAGCGATTGCCGCCTATGGTCAAGCGATTCGCCTAAAACCGAATGACGCCGGGTCGCATCTCAATCTGGGGCGCGTGTACAGCTTGCAAGGACGCTTCGCGGAAGCCATCGAAGAATATAAGAAGGCGCTGCAATCCGACCCCAACCTCCTTCCAGCCCGAAACAATTTGGGCGAAGCCTACCGACAGGCGGGCAATTATGAGGAAGCCATCAAGGTATTCAAACAGCTGATTGCCGTAAAGCCCGACGACGAAAAAGCCTATTCGGGATTAGGCGCGGTTTACGCCGATCAAAAGCGCTACCAGGAGGCGGTCGAGGCCTTCAAACAGGCAATCAAACTGAAAGCGGACTTCACCCTGGCACACGCGAATCTCGTAGCGGCTTATAATCAATTGAATCGTTGGCAGGAAGCGGCTGATGCCGTGAAGGAGTTAATCAAACTTACTCCGAATAATGAACTCGCTTATCTCAATCTGGGAATCTTTTCCGCGAATCTCAATCGCTGGCCAGAAGCGGCAGAAGCGATTAAGCAGGCCATTAAATTAAAACCCGATTTTGCCGATGCTCATTACAATCTGGGATTGGTTTATTTAAATCTCGGGGATAAGACCGCGGCCGCAGAAGAATGCGAAACGCTAAAGAAGCTCGACCTTGACCAGGCAACCAAGCTTTGCGAGCGCCTCGCAAAATAAAGATTGTGGGCGGGCGTTAAGTGAGCGGTTTATTCGGAACGCCGGTTAAGTGCGTTCCGAATAAGCGGCTTCTCGCGGTTTAATTTGTTTGATGAGCAAGTGCGCAGGCGGCAAGCGCAAATCGCGCACGATTTTGACCCACGACAGGACTTTCAAAATATAGTAGCTGAAATCAATCTCCCACCAGAAAAAGCCTTGTTTGACGGATGCCATATAGTGATGGTGATTGTTGTGCCAGCCTTCGCCGCCGGTAATCAGCGCCAGCAAGAAGTTGTTGCGGCTCGTATCAGTCGTCTTATAGCGGCGCGTACCCCACACATGCGCCAGCGAGTTAATCGAAAAGGTGCAGTGATAGAGCACGATGGTGCTGACGAAAAATCCCCAGAACAGACCTTGCCAGCCGAGCAAGAGGAAACAACCAACGGCCAGGACAATGCCCGGTATCCAGTGGTATTCGTCAAGCCAGCGAAGTTCCGGATATTTGGCGAAATCTTTAATCGAGTCGAAATCGGTCGCTTTATATTTTTCGCTGAGCACCCAACCGATGTGCGATTGCCAGAAGCCTTCGCGAACCGGCGAATGAATATCGCCTTCCTGGTCGGAATAGCGATGATGCCGGCGGTGATGCGCGGCCCACCAGAGCGGCCCTTTTTGCAATGCCGAACACCCAATCCAGGCTAGCGCGAATTGAAAAATCCGGCTGGTTTTATAACTGCGATGTGAAAAATAGCGGTGGTAGCCTGCGGTTACGCCCCACATACGAAGCGTGTAGGTGACAACCAGAAGGGCAATTGCCCACCAACTGACACCGGTAAAAAACACTCCGACACAGGCAACATGAAGGAGGGTAAAAGGAATAATTTTTAATGAAACTTTGTCTTCGCCATCTAAAGGAAAAACCGGAGCGGTTTTCTGAACCGTCTCGATTTTTTTCGATGCAGCGGGCGCGAAATCCGAAACTTTAACTTCTAACATTCTCTCTCCTCAAAAAATTCTGTCTACAAATGACAAGGGCATTAAGTTAAGAAACAAGCGCCAGCCTGGTAAGGAAACGCGAGCGCCGAAACCCGTCGCAAAACTTCTGGCTACGTCATCGCCCCTTAACTTAATGCCATGCTCTACAAAGTGCGCTTTTTATTCTAACAACAGCCGCGCAAATTTGAAATGCGTGATGCACCTAGCCGGGTTTATTTTTGCTAATCGTCAGCCTGAAAATGGGATTGGAAGCGGTGCGCCAAAGCTTAGCTGTTTAGCGCACTCTTGCAATAGTCAAAGCATCTTTTCATCTCGGCGATGGTATCGCTGCCTTTATATTCATATTCGATGTTTGCCGGGATTTTCAGTTTATTATCGCGCAAAAAAGCCAGTACCGGTTTAATCGGCGTATCGCCTTCGCCAAACGGCACATTGTCGCCTTGATTGCGTTTGCGGTCTTTGATGTGCAAGGTGACAATCTGTTTGTAATTCTTGCTCAAGAAATCCACGGCATCGAAACCCGCAGCCGTAAAATGCCCGATGTCGAGATTGATGCAGATATATTCGGATGTGCCTTCCATGGCTTTTGCGAAATCGGCAGGCGTGGCGTATTCATTCTCTTTGATGTTCGAGTGATTGTGAAAGCCGACGCGCATTTGGTATTTCTTGGCAAACCCGTCAACCCGTTTGGCGACGCTCACAGTGCCGCTCGCGGTAATACACCTGGCGCCGAGCGCTTGCGCCATCTGAAAGCCTTTGTCTACTTCTTCATCGCTAAAGTCATCGCGAAAGCTGTAGTTGAGGGCATAAATCTCAACGCCCGCATTATTGAACATCGCGCGAATCTCCTGGCAACGGCTGACCCCTTTAGTCAAGCGCCATTCGCGCAAGGCTTCGCGGCGCGGCAATTTTGAATCGGGAAAGGCGGTCGGTTCGACGTGACCATTTTGCCAGATTTCGCAACTCCCGAGGCCGACGGCCACCATACCTTCGACAAGCTTATCCGTCGGGCGGTCACGAAAGCTGTAACTCTGCGCGCCGATTAAAACGCCTTTTACAGTCGAATTAATCTTTTCGGTTTTGCTGGTAGCTGTCAGCGGCAAAACCGGCATAGCCACACTGGCAAGCACAAGTTTATTCCATTCTCTTCTGGTAAATTGAGCCATCTTTATCTCCTGATTATCAATATGGTGAGAATTCTCAGGCGGCAATCATAAAGCTGAGCCGGAGCTTTCGCAACCAGAGCCGCGAAAAGCCCGCTTAAACTTGCAGTCAAAAATCTCCTGTGCGAGACTTGCAAAGAATTTTTCAGACCCGTTCAAATTTTCATCACAGGGTAAGCCATGTTTGGGTTGATGAAAGCGCATTGCGGTTCGCGCACCGATGAATTTAAGCTGCATCGCCGTCTGCATTATTGCGGGACTTGCAAAACGCTAGGCCGCCTGTACGGGCATCAAGCCCGGCTGCTGCTCAATCATGACACGGTGTTTTTAGCGGAAATTCTCTCGGCAATTTCAACGCCTGATCAAGACCTCAAAAGCTGGCATCGCGCTTATCAATCATTCAATTGCCTGGCGCTTCCCGGAAACCCGGTCGCTATGCCACTCGCTTTACAATTTGCGGCTACAGCAACCGTCGTGCTTGTCGAATTCAAAATCGCCGATCAGCTTACCGATTCCAAACGCTTCATCTGGAAAATGGCGCGCCAGGTTTTTTCCAAAGATTTTCGTCAGGCACGCGCCCATCTCAAAACCTGGCAATTCCCTTTCAGCCAATTGCAGAAGGTTTTGCGCTCGCAGGAATCACGAGAAGCCCGTGCCGCACAGGCCCAACAATCGGCCGCTGATATCTTGAATGATTTAGCCGACCCGACGGCAATTGCTACAGCGATGTTTTCCAGGCACGGCGCGCGATTGGTGGACAAACCTGAAACCGAACCGGCGCTTTACGAATTCGGCTACCATTTCGGTAGGCTTATCTATTGGCTCGATGCTTTTGAAGATTACGAAAAAGACCTGCGCAAGGGTGAGTTCAACGCTATCCGCGCAGCCTATCGAATAGCCAATTCCGATTTGCCTCAGGCAAAAATTCAACCTCAAATCACCGATTTAAAAATGCCTGATGCAGTGTATGGTGAGATGGTGGGCAAATTGCGCGCCCTCGTCCAACAAGTCGAATTAGCGATTCGCGCGCTGCCGCTCCCTGATCCCTTTGTGGAGTTGTTTACGGCGCGACTGCGCGCAAATTCGTCAAGAAAGATCGGCGCGTTACCGGTTGTTGAACCTACCTGTCGAACGCCTGCGCAACCCGGCCTATCCAGGTTAAGCCTGGCCGAACGCCTGCGCCGCGCCTTTGATTTCAGTAAACAGCTTGCCATTCAACAACAACCCACCCGCCGGGCTTCACGCCTTGCCGCGCCGTTGGTATTTGCTTCTGTTTTGCCCATTGCTTTTTTCAATCCGCAACAAGCGGCGATGGCAACCTCTTATCGCGAGTGTCTGAGTTTGGCGTTCAATTTGATGTTTTTCGGCGCCGCAATCAATACGCTCGGCGCCATTATGAACTCTTTATTTTTACCGCCGATGAGGCGAGCAGAAAATCTCTTCGCATCCCTTATGCCGCCGAACCG
>JBIOWC010000264.1:0-8423 GCA_044868105.1 Blastocatellia bacterium | reverse complement strand
GAGCAAGCGCCCCCGCTGGTCAATGCTTTTGTGGCTTCTGCAAGAGCAAAAAAACCGTTCGCCGTTTGATGATGAATTACATCTTTGTTGATGATGAATTACATCTTGGTCTCAACCGATAAATCGAAACTTGACCTTGCGGTTATCCATGGGTTTTTATCGCAGTCCTACTGGGCCGAAGGCGTCCCACTGGAGGTGATTAAAAAGTCTATCGCGCATTCACTCTGCTTCGGGGTCTATGACGGCGACCAGCAAATCGGCTTTGCGCGAGTGATTTCTGACTTCGCGACCTTCGCCTATCTGGCTGACGTATTCATTCTTGAATCCTACCGTGGGCGCGGGTTGGCAAAGTTGCTGATGCGGGAAATTATGAGTCATCCGGAATTGCAGGGATTGCGACGTTTCACGCTGGCAACCAAAGACGCCCACGACTTATACAAACAATTTGGCTTTACGGAGCTTGTGCGCCCTGACCGCCATATGGAGATCGCCCGCCCGGGAATTTATAAACAGAAGGGATAATTATGTACGACCAGTTAAGAGATGATGCCGACAACCTGAACGACATTCTGCAACAGGTTATGGACGAAGCCCTCAGCTTTTTGCAAAACCTCAACGATTTGCCGCCCGCCTTGCCGCCTTTGACGCACCAAGCCGGGACTTTGCCTGAATCCGGTATGGGTGCGGCAGGGGCGCTGGCGCACTTCAAACAACAATACGCCGCCCATATACCGGCGAGCGTCGGGCCGCGCTACTTCGGGTTAGTCATTGGCGGGGTGACCCCTGCGGCATTGGCCGGCGATTGGCTGACCAGCGTTTTCGATCTCAATGCGACGGGACATCCGGCCGTGGCAACGGTCATCGAAAAAGAGACCATCGCTTTTCTGCGTCAACTTTTCAACTTATCGGAAGCCCATACGGGGTCGTTTGTGAGCGGCGCCACGATGGCTAATTTTGTTGGCTTGGCGCTGGCGCGGCAGTGGTTGGGAAAACAGGCGGGCATCAACATCGCCAATGAGGGACTCGCGGCCTTGCCGCCCGTTATGGTGCTGAGCGGCGCGCCGCACGCGTGCATTTACAAATGTCTATCTATGCTCGGCATTGGCAAAGAGGCGCTACAATTCGTTGCCTGTTTACCGGAGCGTCAGGCGGTGGATATTAAGGCGCTCAAAACCGCTTTGCGCGCCATTGCCGGTCAACCTTGCATTGTGGTCGCTAATGCCGGAGACGTACACACCGTAGATTTTGACGATCTGCGAGCCATTGCCGCGCTCAAAGATGAGTTCCCCTTCTGGCTGCATGTGGATGGAGCATTTGGCGGCTTTGCCGGTTGCTCGCCGAAATACCGCCACCTGACGGAAGGGTTGGACGCCGCTGATTCCGTCGCCATTGACGCGCACAAGTGGTTGAACGTGCCCCATGATTCGGGCATGCAGTTTACCCGTCACCCGCAATTGCAGGCTGAAGTTTTTCAAAACAACGCGCCCTATCTTGGGTTGTCATCCGAATCGCCCGAGGCTCATCGCCTGACCCCGCAAGGCTCCCGGCGTTGGCGCGCGCTGGCGGCGTGGTTTTCCTTGATGGCCTATGGCCGAGAAGGTTATCGGGAAATCATTGAACGCACCAGCGAACTGGCACAGCAGTTGGGCGAGAAGATGGCGGCGTCAACTCAGTTCAAATTGCTGGCGCCTGTACGCATGAATGTGGTGTGCTTCACGCTGGCCAATGTGGCCGAGCTATCGAGCGAGACCATCAATCATTTTCTAAAAAATCTGCACGAGGGAGGAAAGGTGGCCTTGACGCCAACCACCTTCAACGGGGTCCCGGCATTGCGCGCCGCGCTGTCGAACTGGCGCACCACCAGTGAGGACATCGAAATCACCTGGCAAGCTTTCTGCGAGGCCGCCAGCGGGTTGCCGAAGTTGAAGATGAAATCATCTGTGTAAAGGCGATTACTTTATTGAAAGCTAAACGCAGAAAGCGTGTGAGATTCAAGCCCGGTCTGAAAATGGTCGGGCTTTTTTATCTGGCCAGCCAAATCGCTACATTCAATAGGATGCCGAGGTGACTATGGGTTTGAATATTCGCTATCATAGGCGCGTGCGAATAAGATGAAAAACCATCTCTTTTAGGCGGGTCTCTGTAGCGTTACAGGTGCGTTACCCAAAATAAAGCGAGTTAGGGAAGTTTAGATTCGCAGGCAATGATTAATCCAAAAGAGGAAGAGGGAACATCATGCGAAGAATGATATCTTTGGCGGGCGCCATCGTCTTAACGTTTCTGCTGACCAACACGGCCCCTTCGCAAGTAGTGAATATTTGGTCGGGCGTGGCTCCGGGCTCCGAGAATTGGCAGCAGAAGGAGAGAGTTGTAGAGAACACACCGATTGGCACAGTGGTCTTCAACGTGGTAACGCCGACGTTGACGGCCTTCCTGCCAGAGAAAAGCAAAGCCACTGGCACCGGCATCATCATCGCTCCCGGTGGCGCTTTCGTGGCGCTGGCGATTGATTTGGAAGGTCATCAGGTTGCGCGCTGGCTTCAATCAAAGGGCATCGCCGCTTTCGTCCTCAAGTATCGAATCATGGAAAAGCGCGAGGAAGGGATTCCGGCAATGAATATGGATGAGGCGGGTAAGTATGGCATCGCCGACGGCATTCAGGCGATCAAAGTGATTCGCCAACATGCAACGGAGTGGGGTATCGCTCCCAACAGGGTTGGCTTCATAGGCTTCTCGGCGGGTGCGATGGTCGCCAGCGGCGCCCTGCTTCAGAAGGACGAGGCGGCGCGTCCGAATTTCGCAGCCCTGATCTACGGCTGTCCATTTGGTGTCAGCCCCGCCATCCCGGCAAAACTGCCGCCGATGTTTATGGCCTGGGCACAGGACGACCCCTTAACGCTCGAACCGGTCGTCAAATTTTATGAGGCATTAAAATCAGCGGGACACAAACCCGAGGTTCACATTTTCAACGCCGGTGGCCACGGGTTCGGCATGAAAAAACAGGGCGCCAGCAGCGATCACTGGATTGATATATTTTATAACTGGATGGCGGCGCAAAATTTCACTGAGCGGACAGCAAAATCCGAGCGCTGAGCCACCCGCGTTGGTGAGCCGGTCCTGGACTTCGCGACTCTATCGCGACGCAACCATCCCGTTCACCCACGACTCCCCAACGCGTTGTTAAATGGACACGCGCGCCGCGAACTTCAGAAGCCAACCAAAACTTTTCTCATTAAGCGTTCAGCGACGAACCGCAGGCCTGCTTTCCTGCTCGGTCAGCAGCAGCAATGATAGGCTTGCGCATATCGGCAACCTCAAGCATACGGCTCAGCAAGATAATTAAAAAACCAGGCGGTCGCCAACTCGAATGAAGGCGCTTTTGCCGGCTCCGTCAATTACCAGACCTGGCTGCTTCAACCTAATCAACTGGCCTGGCAGGTAAGCCCGGTTCGCCAATTCCGAACCATTTAAGAGAGCGGTTTTACGACCTTGTCATAGACCCCGACTTCCACTAACTGCTCGTTGAGCTGTCCGAAGATGTAATAGGGTTCTTCGACCTGAAAGGCCAGCGGCCAGCGCAAGGTTACCGCACCATAGGGCTCGGTGTATCCGGCGTTCTGTTTCAACTGGGCGGCTGTGGTGATGTCCATCTCAATGGGCCAGGGGATAACCAGATCATCGCCCCAGGAATACTTTGAGTAAGTCACCGGTCCGAACTCGCCCCAGGCGGTCGTTCTGATGAAGGCGGTTCCGACGGCGCCGGCTTTGAAAACAAATTGCCACTGATTAATATCCTCGACATTTGTTGTCGGACCGGTAGAAGACCGTCCTTCGGCTTCATAGAGTTCAGCTTCCGGGTATTGTTCTTTGACTAGCCGGAGGGCGATGTTGGTGAGTCCTAAAAAATTAAGTTCACTCATAATTGATTCCTCACTTTCTAAAGTTACGCACGGGTGCGTGAAAAAGGTTGAGTCTTTAACCGTCGCCTTGGTTATGTGCAAAGGTGGCCGAAACTACGTGGTGCTCAAACAGGGCATTGGTGAGGGAATTAGAGAGCGCCTTAGTAAATCCACTGATTGGATGAGTCCATTGATTGGATGGGTCCACTGATTGGTTGCCCGAATCGGCTGGCGGCCGAGGCCGAGACATTTTGCGTGAGCAAAATCCGGGCTTTTGACAGTATGTGGACTCACAATAAGTGGACTCACTCGCCCTGCCCTTACATCCTGAGTATCAACCCCCGCTTCCCAGCTCCCCAATGCATCAACTTAACAAGCCGGACAGATAAACGGATAATTCGAATTATCTATAATAGGTTTGATGCCAAAAAAATCATTGAGCACCGATTCCGCCGTACAGAAAGCGCCTTCCACCCAGGCTTGATCGTTGGAATAGGTTTCTCCGACGATGAAAATGTTGGCCTCTTCTCCATCAATCAACTGAGACGGCTTGCGAATCTTCTGCTGCACATCACAAATATTGTAGTGTGCGCCGTAGGCGTGATACCCGGCGTTGAAAGGCGGCAATGACCAATCCATATATCTTGCTTCCAGGGGTTCAGGCACATCCGTGTAGTCAGATTGCGGTCCAAAATGCACCGCCGCCAGTTGCTTGCGCAGCATCTTCACCATGCGCTCGGGCACTTTGCGCGGGCCTTCCAGGGGTTGGTAGTCCTCAGAGATCGGCACGTGGCGTTCGGTATTGGGCTCCAGTTCCAGTTCTTGCCAGAAACTGGTGAATTGCTCGTCGTCATAACTGGCGAGAATCCCGTAAACCGGATCGCCTTGCTGAACCAGTGCATTATTTCCGAAATAGACGACCTGGCGGATTGGCGTATCGGTCACGCTTGGCCCGATGGTGTTGCGAACCGAAAGTTGCAGCAAGAGATTTTCCTGTTTCACCGTTAACCGCTCCTCGATGCACTGTTCTATTGTGCTGATGAACGTAGCCGCCGGAGTGAACGGGGCTTCGACAATTTGCGGATTCGCGGATTTGCGGATGGCGTCAATATACTTCTTAGGAAAGCCCTGAGCCGCGAGTTCTTTGAGCACGTCATCGGTTATTTCATAGGCAGTGATTTGCGCCGGATAAGGCGTATTAACAGTATCGGCCCACCAGGGTGAACGAAAGAACATGCCGACTTTATAGGAGGGCTGCATGATGGCGGATTCAAGATAGAGCTGCACCTTGCGGTGGTTGAGCACGTCGAGACCCTGGTGCTCTACGTAGCGAGTCGCCTGAGCCACCAGGTCAATGGCATAGCGCGGCATGGCAAGCCAGGCGGCATCGGTGGTGCTTGAGCCCGATTTTTTGTTGGGGTTCTCGCGCGTCGCTACCTGGTAATGAATCACCTTATCAATCTGCAAAATCGAATGCAGACGAGTGTTCGGTGAGTATTTGAAA
The DNA here is from genome assembly GCA_044868105.1 of Blastocatellia bacterium. Classification (GTDB taxonomy): domain Bacteria; phylum Acidobacteriota; class Blastocatellia; order UBA7656; family UBA7656; genus JBFMDH01. The sequence goes on along the minus strand of JBIOWC010000264.1, from coordinate 3,020 downwards.
TTTACTCCTCGCTTTTTTGCCAGCCGCACAATGGCCGCAAACAAAGCGGTAAACATGCTGGAATAGCCGGTCGTCAGCGTCTTGTATTCATTACCGGGTACAAATTCATTGTTGGCCTGGATGGCATCGGCCGAATTCCAGTTAATGATGTTCGACGTATAGCCGTTGCCATCCGCCGTATAAGCGAAACCTTCCGGGCCTAACTGATCAAACATGAGGTCCCAATAGCCGATGTCCGTCATGCGGTCGCCTTTTTTGTAGACCGAAGCATCCGGTAATTCAACACTGATGGTTCCCTTCCGATAAAATTCACACCAGTCGGAGCGGGTCATCTGCGCGGCTTTCGCCGGTGACATGGCCAAATCCTGTAGGACTGAAAACCCATTGTCCGGGGTGGTGGCAGCGCCAAAGTGGTCAACGTTATAAGGCGCCGGCGTGCTGGAACTGAAATCGCTCAGATACATATTCTTGGTGCGCAGGTAAAACAGCGGATTGGTGGACTCATTGAAGGGCACGGAATATTTTTTGAGGTCGAGTTGTTCAATTACGGTGGTAACCAGTCGGTGTCCCTGGCTCGCCGCATCATTATTGCCGTCCCAATCCGAGTAGCGCATGCCGCCGAGTTCCAGGTAGGAGTTGTTCTTGTCATCCTGGTAATACCAGCTACAGACGCGGGCCCCAGCAGACCGCGTTCCGGGCTCAGTTTTGGAAAAGTCGTACTTTCCCCAATCGTACAACTCAAGCGTATCGCCTTTCGCCAGGTGTTTCGATTTGTCCTTCGCGTTGCTTGGTTTTCCATCCAACAATCGCCAGGCGGTATACAGCCCTGCGGCGCCGGCTCCGAATATCGAATAGGTTTTATTCTTCATGACGGTTTACTCCTCCCCCAGCCGGCGCATTTGTCCGGGCAGGTCTTTTTCAGGGATAACAATTTCTACCAAGGTAGGTTTATGGGTAGTTTTTTTAAGCTCTTTCAGTACCGACTTCAATTCACTGATGGTTTGCGCGCGGTAGCCGTTGGCGCCGAAGGCCTCGGCCAGCGCCAGATAATCCCATTTTGGCAGGATGTCGAAAGTGTCGAATTTGTGTTGCGGTCCGGGTTCAAATGAGGTCAGGTCAACATAGACCTGCTCGATGGCATAGACCCCGTTGCTGATCACAAAAATGACTGCGTTCAGATTGTTTCTGGCGAGCGTCGAGAGCGACTGGCAAACCATCATAAATCCGCCATCTCCGGCAATCGTCCAGGCGCGCTTTCCACTGCCAAGCTGAGCCCCGGAAGCGGCGCCGGTTTCAAAGCCAATACATTGCCAGGCGGCTGACCCGATAAAGCTGCCTTGTGACAAGCCGTAGGCATTCGTCGCCACATACAGCGAAGAGCTGACGCCCAAGGTCCAGACAATCTCATCGAGCAGGTGATGGTCTTGCAGAAATTTCATCGAGTGCTGGAAGAAGCGGTTATAGGTGATGGTTTCAGGTTGGTCATTATACTTTGGGTCTGAATTGGAGGCCCACGGTTCCGGGTAGGCGGGTTGGGGCGGCGCAACAGTCGCCAGCGGATACCCTTTGGTCTTCTTGAACCGCGCCAGCAAAGCTTCCATAAAATCCTTCATGGTTACGCCTTGATAGGTGAAATACCCGACTCGCGTCTCTTCGGTGGTGGAGAGCACCATATCGGCATATTTGTTTTCGATAAACCACAGGTAATCGTCTGTAATGATCGTGCCAAGCGTCAGGAAGCAATCGGCCTGCTCGACCATCTCAAGAACGCTGGGAATAGAGGCGGCATCGGAATAGGTGCCAATAAACTTGTTGCCTTTTTCATCGATCACGGTCTTCCCAAGCGACGTCGTGGTGTAAAGGAATCCGCTCGCGGCGACGAGTTGTTGCAGCAAGCCGGATAAGCCCTGACGAAGCACCTCGACCCCTGCAAATATCAGCGGGTTTTTCGCCGCAGTAATTTGCGCCCAGGCCTGTTCGACAGCGTTTTCCAGGGCCAACGGTTCGCTCTTCATATCTTGCGGGCGCAAAATCTTATTAGAGGGTCTCGGACAAGGCTCTCCCCAAACCTCTTTGTAACAGGCAATGTAGACCGGCCTTTTGTGGGTAATGGCGGCCATCAGCAAGTTATCAATTTTTTCAGGCGCCCCGACAGAGGTGCTGAGGGTTTCCGCCGCTACGGTAACGTGTTCATAGACTTCCCGGTCGCCATCCAGATTGCCGGTCGAATGGTGGTAGAGCACGTTATACATCTTGGTGACTTGCCGGGCATCGGCGCCCGGCGCCGCGCTGATAACCACCACCGGACTGCGTTCAACATACGCGCCGGCAATGGCATTGAGGGCGCTGAACGTGCTGACGCCATATTGCAGCGAGACGGCTCCCAGTCCCCGGGTTCGGCCATAGGCATCGGCGGCATACGCCGCATCAAGCTCATTAACCGCGCCAATCGCCTTCACACCATCGAAATATTCCAGGGCCTGGGTAAAGTGTTTGACGTAGTCACCGGGGATTTGAAAGATTTCGGTGACATTGAGTTGTTTCAACCTGGTTAACAGATAATCTGCAACGGTAAATGGTTTTTTTGCCATGTCATTTCCTACTAGGTATCTCAACTTGTTTTTTCTATAAATTAAGTTATTGGTTTGCCTACTGACAAACGTTGATTGGTGTAATTCAATTCACAATGCCGATGTAGATCACTCGACTTGTTAAATTTTCTGAATCATTTAAGCGGCGTCATCATACACTTTCATTTCCTGGTCAGCAAGTTTGACAAATTAAAAATAGCCCGGCCTTTCGACCGGGCTATTTTTAATTTGTGAACCAGACGGGAGAAAGTTTTCTAACACTTTACGCAATCGAACATTTTAATACCGGCCTAAGTGTGGTATTTTCGTATCGGTAAAGTTACACGCTCAGGAAAGCATAAAACCGATATAACACACCCTCCTCACCGAAGCTTTTAGACGAACAAGTAGCAACCGCTAGCTCAAAGATTTCTTTATCTCAAAGATTTC